>NZ_JBIUAQ010000009.1:269128-302987 GCF_044547565.1 Amycolatopsis sp. NPDC052450
AGTCGCGAAAGCCACTTTCGGGACGTCCAGCGTCGCGAAAGTGGCTTTCGCGACACGCCCCGGCAGCACGGGGCCGACGGCCGGCACCCTGAAAGAGTCCCTTGTGGACGGTCCGGCCGAGAATGTTCGCCCGTGCCCCCTCGTGGACATCGACCCGATTCAGCACGATTGAACTCGCCGACTTCGTTGTGAGAGGGATGCCCAAATGGAAGTAATGTTGCGCTTCGGGGCGTCGCCCAAGAGCGATGACGACCCCGATCCCTGGTCGAACCGGGTCCGCCCCGGGACGGTGCGCAGAGTCCTCGCGTACTTCCGTCCGCACGTCGGCAAGGTGGCGGTCTTCGTCCTCATCGCCGCGATGGAGGCGTTCGTCGTCGTCGCGACTCCGTTGCTGATGAAGGAACTCATCGACGGCGGCATCCTCAAGAACGACTTCGGTGTCGTGATCTTGATGGCCGTCTTCACCGCGGGACTGGCCGTGGCGGGCGCGTTGTTGTCGCTGATGTCGGCGTACGTCTCGGCGAAGATCGGCGAGGGCGTCACCTACGACCTCCGGGTGCAGGCGCTCGATCACGTTCGCCGGTTGCCGATCGCCTTCTTCACCCGCACGCAGACCGGCGTGCTGGTCGGCAGGCTGCACACCGAACTGATCATGGCGCAGCAGGCGTTCGGTCATCTGCTGATGGCGGCGACCAGTGTGGTCACGGTCCTGCTGGTGCTGGCCGAGCTGTTCTACCTGTCCTGGCTCGTCGCCGTCGTGACGCTGGTGCTGGTGCCGCTGTTCGTCGTGCCCTGGATCTGGGTGGGGCGGATCATCCAGCGGCGCACCGGGACGCTGATGGAGACGAACGCCGGCCTCGGCGGGCTGCTCCACGAGCGGTTCAACGTCCAGGGCGCGATGCTCTCCAAGCTCTTCGGCCGCCCGGACGAAGAGATGGCCGATTACCGCGCCCGCGCCGGGAAGATCCGCAAGATCGGCGTGAGCATCTCCATCTGGGCCCGGATGTCCTTCGCCATGATGGCGCTGATGGCGTCGGTCGCCACGGCGGTCGTCTACGGGGTCGGCGGCGGGCTCGTGATCGAGGGGGCGTTCCAGCTCGGGACGCTCATCGCGATCGCCACCCTGCTGGGACGGCTGTTCGGGCCGATCACGCAGCTGTCCGGCTTGCAGGAGACCGCGCAGACGGTCGTGGTGAGCTTCTCCCGGATCTTCGAGCTGCTCGATCTCAAGCCGCTGATCCAGGAGCGCCCGGACGCGAAGGAACTCGAGAAGAACGCGGCGCCGGGCATCGAGTTCGACGACGTGGTGTTCCGCTATCCCACCGCGGACGAGGTCTCGCTGGCGTCGCTCGAACACCTGCGGACCAAGCGGGAGAACGGGGACAAGACGGCGGACGTCCTGCGCGGCATCAGCTTCGAGGCCCCCGCCGGCACCCTCACCGCGCTCGTCGGCCCGTCCGGTGCGGGCAAGAGCACCATCACGCACCTGGTTTCCCGGCTGTACGACCCGAACGGCGGCGCGGTCCGCTTCGACGGGCACGATCTGCGCGACCTGAGCTTCGACTCGATCCGCGGCACGGTCGGCGTGGTCAGCCAGGACGCGT
The DNA here is from genome assembly GCF_044547565.1 of Amycolatopsis sp. NPDC052450. NCBI lineage: Bacteria > Bacillati > Actinomycetota > Actinomycetes > Pseudonocardiales > Pseudonocardiaceae > Amycolatopsis > Amycolatopsis sp. NPDC052450. Next base: position 270,733 of record NZ_JBIUAQ010000009.1, read on the forward strand.
ACCTCTTCCACGACACGATCCGGGAGAACCTGCTCTACGCCCGCCCGGACGCCACCGAGGACGAGCTGATCGAAGCCTGCAAGGGCGCGCAGATCTGGGATCTGATCCAGTCGCTGCCGCGCGGCTTCGACACCGTCACGGGTGATCGCGGCTACCGCATGTCGGGTGGGGAGAAGCAGCGGCTGGCCATCGCGCGTCTGCTGCTGAAGGCGCCGACGGTCGTCGTGCTCGACGAAGCCACCGCGCATCTGGACTCCGAGTCGGAGGCCGCCGTGCAGCGGGCGCTCAAGACCGCGCTGCGCAGCCGGACGTCGCTGGTGATCGCGCACCGGTTGTCCACGATCCGCGAGGCAGACCAGATCCTCGTGATCGACGGCGGAACGGTTCGTGAACGCGGCACGCATGACGAGTTGCTGGCCAAGGGCGGGCTGTATTCGGAGCTCTACCACACGCAGTTCGCCAGGCCGGAGAACGACTTGGCCAAGCCGGAACCCGAGGAAGACGAGTTCGACGAAGAGCCGGAACCGCTGGACACCGTGGTCTACGGAGGATGACGATGAGTTCCGCAGCGCAGGCCGCACCGACGGTGCTCGACCTTTTCGCCCGGCAGGTGGGCCGGGCACCCGGCGCGGTGGCCGTGGCCGACGGGGAGCGGATCCTCACCTACCGGGAACTCGACGACCTCGCGGGCAGGCTGGCCGCGAGGTTGATCGGCCGGGGCGCCGGCCTCGGCGGACGGGTCGCGGTCATGCTGGACCGCTCGGCGGAGCTGCTGGTGGCGCTGCTCGCCGTCTGGAAGGCGGGCGCGGCGTACGTACCGGTGGACGCTTCGTATCCCGCGCCGCGCGTGGCGTTCATGGTGGCGGATTCGGGTGCGTCGCTGATGCTGTGCTCGGCCGTGACGCGCGATCGCGTCCCGGACGGGACCGAGTCGCTGGTCGTCACGGACGAAGCGGAAAGCACAGTCGGCGCCCCGGTTGTCCCGGCGGGCCCGGAAGACCTGGCGTACGTGATGTACACGTCCGGCTCGACGGGCACTCCGAAGGGTGTGGCGGTCCCGCATTCCAGCGTCGCGGAACTGGTGGGGAATCCCGGCTGGGGGATGGAACCCGACGACGCGGTGCTCATGCACGCGCCGCATTCCTTCGACGCGTCCCTGTGCGAGATCTGGGTGCCGCTGGTGTCCGGTGCCCGGGTGGTGATCGCCGAGCCGGGGCCCGTGGACGCGCGGCGGCTGCGGGAGGCGGTCGCGGCCGGGGTGACGCGGGCGCATCTGACCGCGGGCAGTTTCCGTGCGGTGGCGGAGGAAGCGCCGGAGTCGTTCGCGGGGCTGCGCGAGATCCTGACCGGCGGGGACCTGGTGCCCGCGCACGCGGTGGAGCGCGTCCGGAAGGCCGCGCCCGGCGCGCGGATCCGGCATCTGTACGGGCCGACGGAAACGACGCTGTGCGCCACGTGGCACGTGCTCGAACCACACGACGAGCCGGTTTCGGTGCTGCCGATCGGCCGTCCGCTGCCCGGCCGCGAGGCCTGGGTGCTCGACGGAACGCTGCGGCCGGTGGCGCCGGACGTGGTCGGCGACCTCTACCTTTCCGGTGCCGGTCTGGCCGACGGTTATCTCGACCGGCCGGGGCTGACGGCGGAGCGATTCGTGGCGGATCCGTTCGCGCCCGGCAAGCGGATGTACCGGACCGGCGATCTGGCGAAGTGGACACCGGACGGTGAGTTGCTCTTCGCGGGCCGCGTCGACGACCAGGTGAAGATCCGCGGGTTCCGCATCGAACCCGGTGAGGTCGAAGCCGCGATGACCGCGCAGCCGGACGTCCACGAGGCCGTCGTGGTGCCGATCGACGGCCGCCTGATCGGTTACGTGGTGGCGGACGTGGATCCGGCTCTCGTTCGCGAGCGGCTCGCGGCGGTGCTGCCCGAATACCTGGTCCCGGCCGTGGTGATGACGGTCGGCGCGCTGCCGCTGACCGGCAACGGCAAGGTGGACCGGGCGGCGTTGCCCGCACCCGAGTTCACCGCGAAGGCCGGCGGCCGCGAGCCCGCCACCGAGGCGGAGCGTGTCCTCTGTGGACTGTTCGCCGAGGTGCTCGGCACGGACCGGGCCGGGGTCGACGACGGTTTCTTCGAACTGGGCGGGGACTCGATCCTCGCGGTGCGCGTGGCGGCCCGTGCGGCCAAAGCCGGCCTGCTGGTGACGCCCGCGCAGGTCTTCGGGGAGCAGACCCCCGCGCGGCTGGCCGCCGCGGCGAGCGCCGTCCAAGCCGAAAAGCCCGCGGACGGCCCCCTGATCGAGCTGACCCCGGAAGACGAGGCGGAACTGGCGGCCGCGGTGCCGGACGCCGTGGAGGTCTGGCCGCTGGCGCCGCTCCAGGCGGGACTGCTCTTCCAGACGACCCTCGACGACCAGGGTCCCGACATCTATCAGACCCAGTGGATCGTGGAGCTGACCGGCCCGCTGGACGTGGCCAGGCTGCGATCGGTGTGGGAAGCGGTCTTCGCCCGGCACGCCGAGCTTCGGCTCACCTTCCACCGGCTCGCGTCGGGCAAGGCGGTGCAGGCCGTCGCCGGTCACGTCGACCTGCCGTGGCGCGAGGTCGATCTGACCGGTGCGAGCGATGTCGAAGAGGCCGTCAAGGCGCTGTCCGCCGAGGAACAGCGGGACCGGTTCGATCTCGCCAAGGCGCCGTTGTTCCGGCTCGTGCTGATCCGGGCCGGCGAAGACCGGCACCGGCTGCTGGTCGTCAACCACCACATCCTGACCGACGGCTGGTCGGTGGCGGTCATCCTCAACGAGGTCTCGGAGGCGTACACAGCCGATGGCCGGTTCCCGGACCGGACGGCCGCCTCGTATCGCGACTATCTGGCTTGGTTGGACAAGCAGGACAAGGACTCGGCCCGCGCGGCGTGGCAGGCTGAACTGTCCGACATCGACGTGCCCGCGCTGGTCGCCAAGTCGGACACCGCGCTCGCCTACGACTACCGCGTCACCCACCTTTCGCCGGAGCTCTACACCCGGCTGACCGATTTCGCCCGTGACCACGGGCTGACGCTGAACACGGTGGTGCAGGGCGCGTGGGCGCTCGTGCTGGCGCGGCTCGCGCGGCGGACCGACGTGGTGTTCGGCACCACGGTCGCCTGCCGTCCCGCCGAACTCCCCGGCGTCGAATCGATGCCGGGGCTCATGATGAACACGATCCCGGTGCGGGTCTCGCTGGACGGCGGGCAACCGGTCGTGGACATGCTCGCCGCGCTCCAGCGCCGTCAGGTGGCCTTGATGCCGCATCAGCATCTGGGGCTGACGGAGATCCAGAAGACGGCCGGACCCGGCGCGATGTTCGACACGCTGCTGGTGTTCGAGAACTATCCGCGGGACTTCGCCGACCAGTTCACTTATCTCGGCACGGTCGAAGGAACCCACTACCCGGTGACCGTCGGGGTCATCCCGGGGGAGCGGTTCCGGATCCAGTTCGCTTATTGGCGCGGGCAGATCGACGAAGCCGTCGCCGACGGGGTGCTGGACTGGTTCGTCGGTGCCCTCGGCGCGGTGGTCGAGGATCCGTCCGCTCTCGTCGGGCGGACTGATCTGGGCGAGATCCCGTTGCCGCGCTGGGAACCCGCGTTGCTCGACGGCGAGCCGTTGCCGTCGCTGATCGGGCGGATGGCGGCCGAACGGCCGGACGCCGTGGCGGTCTCCGACGGCGAGGGCGATCTGACCTACGCGGAACTGTGGGAGCGGGCGACGAAGTTCGGCGCCGTCCTGCGGGCCGCCGGGGTCGGGCGGGAGCGCCGGATCGGGCTGGTGGCCGGACGGTCCGCGTGGTGGCTGATCGGGATGCTGGGCGTGTCACTGGCGGGCGGCGTCTTCGTCCCGGTGGACCCCGCGTACCCGGCCGAGCGCGTGAAGCTGATCTTCGGCAGCGCGGATCCGATGCTGGTGGTGTGCCAGGGAAAGACCCGCGGAGCGGTGCCGGAGGAGTTCGCGGACCGGGTCGTCGTGCTCGACGAACTGGACCTGGCGGACGCTCCGAGCGCGGTCCTGCCGCGTGTCGGCATGCGTGACGCGGCGTACGTGATCTACACGTCGGGGTCGACGGGAACGCCGAAGGGCGTCATCGTCACCTACTCGGGCCTGGGCAACCTGGCGATGGCGCATATCGAACGCCTCGCCGTGACACCGTCGTCCCGTGTCCTGCAGTTCGCGGCGCTCGGCTTCGACACCATCGTCTCCGAGGTGATGATGGCGTTGCTTTCGGGAGCGACGCTGGTGATGCCGCCGGACGAGGATCTGCCGCCGCAGGCTTCGCTGAGCGACACGCTCGAACGGTGGGACGTCACGCATGTGAAGGCCCCGCCGTCCGTGCTGGCCACCGTCGACGTGTTCCCGGACGGGGTCGAAACGGTGACCGCTGCGGGTGAACTCTGCCCGCCGGGTCTGGTCGACCGGCTGTCGGCCGACCGCCGGATGCTCAACGCCTACGGGCCCACCGAGACCACGATCTGCGCGACCGTGAGCATGCCGCTCGCGCCGCACGGAGAGGTGATCCCGTTCGGCGGGCCGATCGCCGGTGTCCGCGGTTATCTGCTGGACGCGTTCCTGCGCCCGCTGCCGCACGGGGTCGTCGGTGAGCTGTACCTGGCCGGGATCGGGGTGGCACGGGGCTATCTGGGGCGCGCGGCGCTGACGTCCGAGCGTTTCGTCGCCGATCCGTTCGTCGCCGGTGAGCGCATGTACCGGACGGGTGATCTGGCGTACTGGACGGATCAGGGGGAGCTGGTGTCCGCCGGCCGGGCCGACGACCAGGTCAAGATCCGCGGGTTCCGCGTCGAGCCGCGTGAGATCGAGTTCGCGCTGTCCAACCATCCTCAGGTCACGCAGGCCACGGTGACCGTTCGCGAGGGGCGGTTGGTCGCCTACGTGTCGCCGGGTGACGTCGACCCGGAGGAGCTGCGGAAGGGTCTCGCGGAGCGGATGCCCGCGTACATGGTGCCCGCGGCCGTGCTGGCGCTGGACGTCCTGCCGCTGACGCCGCACGGCAAGATCGACCGGAAGGCGTTGCCCGAGCCGGACTTTTCGTCGAAGACGGCCGGCCGGGAGCCCGCCACCGACGCCGAGCGGATCCTGTGCGAGGTGTTCGCCGAGGTGCTCGGGCTGGCGCGGGTCGGGGTCGAGGACAGCTTCTTCGAGCTGGGCGGGGACTCGATCTCGTCGATGCAGGTCGCTTCCCGCGCGCGCCGCGACGGTCTCTCGCTGACCCCGCGCCAGGTGTTCGAGCACCGGACGCCCGAACGGCTCGCGCAGCTGGTGGCGCTGGTTCCCCAGCAGGATCCGGGCAGATCCACCGATGGCATCGGTGAAGTGGCGTTGACGCCGGTGATGCGGTTGTTCGGCGACGGTGTCGCGGCTCCGCGTTTCGCGCAGTGGATGGTGCTGGGCGCTCCCGCGGACCTGACGGACGAGACACTGTCCGCGGGCCTGGCGGCGGTGCTGGACACGCACGACATGCTGCGAGCACGGGTGGTCGACGGACGGCTGGTGGTCGGCGAGCGCGGCTCGGCCGGGACCTTCACCCGCGTGAAGGTCGAAGGCGGCTCGCTGGCCGAAGCCGCCGGTGAAGCGGCGCGGGAAGCCGTCGGACGGCTGGATCCGGCCGCGGGCGTGGTCGTCCAAATCGTGTGGTTGGACGCCGGACATGATCGCGTCGGCCGGTTGGTCGTGGCGGCGCACCACCTCGTCGTCGACGGGGTTTCGTGGCGTGTCCTGGCGTCCGACCTGCGAGCGGCGTGCGAAGCGGCGGCGGCGGGACGGAAACCGGAACTGGAGCCGGTGGGTGTGTCGTTCCGCCGTTGGGTGGGCCTGCTGGAGGAGTGGGCGGTTTCCGCCGAACGGGTCGCTGAACTCCCTGCGTGGCAAGCGATCCTCGGCCAACGGGAGCAGCCTGAGCGCGCCCCGGCGGGGAAGGTGCGGTCGCGGTCGTGGGTGGTGCCTTCGGCCGAGACGTCGGTGCTGGCCGGGCGCGCCCCGGTGGTGTTCCACTGCGGGGTGCACGAGGTCCTGCTCGCCGGGCTCGCGGGAGCGGTGGCCCGATGGGGCGAGCGGGACACGGTTCTCGTGGACGTGGAAGGCCATGGCCGTCATCCAGCCGAGGGAATGGACCTGTCCAGGACGGTCGGCTGGTTCACCAGCACGCATCCTGTGCGCCTCGACGTCTCCGGGATCGACCTCGCCGGTGTGGTGGCCGGTGATTCGTCGGCCGGGACGTTGTTGAAGGTGGTCAAGGAACAGTCGCGCGCGGTGCCCGGCGACGGGCTCGGCTACGGGCTGCTGCGTTATCTCAACGGCGAGACCGAGCCGGCCCTGGCGGCGCTGCCGTCGGCGCGGATCGGGTTCAACTACCTCGGCCGGTTCGTCGCCGGTGACGAGAACGACGTGCGGGCTTGGCAGCAGGCGGGCGAGATCGGCGGCTCGATGGACGCGAACACCCCGGTGCCGCACGGCCTGGACGTCAACGCGATCGTCCAGGATCTGCCGGACGGGCCGGAACTGATCCTCATGCTCGAATGGTCGGACGAGTCGTTCGACGAAGCCGCGATCGAACGACTCGTCCGCGAACTGCTGGATGTGTTGTCCGGACTGGCTTCCCAGGCGGAAGACCCCGCGGCGGGCGGGCACACCGCATCCGATTTCGGTCTCCTCGAACTGGACCAGGACGAGATCGAGAGCTTCGAAGCACTAGCAGCGGAACTCAGCGAAGGCCGGGCATCGTGAACACTTCGACCACTTCTGGATCGGCACTGGCGGAAGTCTGGCCGCTCTCACCCATGCAGGCGGGAATGCTCTATCACGCCTCCTTGGACGACGAGGCGCCGGACATCCACCTCATCCAGCAGTCGCAGATCATCGACGGACCCCTGGACACGGAACGATTCCGGAGATCCTGGGAGATCGTCGTCGGCAGGCACGCGGCGCTGCGGGCGAGCTTCCAGCGGCGGAAGAACGGCGAGACGATCCAGCTCATTCCCCGGGACGTCAAACTTCCCTGGGCCGAGCGTGATCTGTCCGATCTTTCCGAGGAAGACGCGCTGGCCGAGGCGAGCGTGATCGCGGAGAAGGAACGCGCCACGCGGTTCGACCTCACGCGGCCGCCGCTGCTGCGGCTGATGCTGATCCGGCTCGGCAAGGACAAACACTGCCTGGTGACCACGAGCCATCACCTGCTCATCGACGGATGGTCGCGGGCGATCATCGAGGCGGATCTCCTCGAGGTCTACGCGGCGGGCGGCGTCGGGACGCGGCTGCGGCCCCCGGGTTCGTACGGGAACTACCTGGCCTGGCTGGGTAAGCAGGACAAGGAGGCCGCCAAGGCGGCGTGGCGCGCGGAGCTGGACGGTGCCGACGGATCGGCGCTCGGACTGCCCGAAACCCCCGGCAGGGCCCCGGGGCTGCCCGCGAGCGAAGTGGTCCGCCACCCGCCGGAGTTCACCTCCGCGCTGGCCGACTTCGCGCGCGGCCACGGGCTGACGTTCAACACGCTCATCCAAGGGGCCTGGTCGCTGGTGCTCGCGAGGCTGGCACGCCGTCGTGACGTGGTGTTCGGCGCGGTCGTCTCCGGGCGGCCCGCCGAGCTGCCGGGCGCGGAGCGGACCGTGGGGCTGTTCATCAACACCGTGCCCGTGCGCGTGTGGTTGGACGGTGGGCAGTCCGTGCTCGGGATGCTCACGGACCTGCAGGGCAGGCAGTCCGAGATGATGGCGCACCACCATCTCGGCCTGCCGGAGATCCAGAAGCTGGGCGAGGCGGGTTTCGACACGATCGTCGTGTTCGAGAACTACGCCGACCCGGCGACCGGCTCGCCGTCCGAGCTCAGCCTGACTTTGCGTGACTTCAACCAGGCGACGCCGTACGCGATCACGCTGGGCGTCATGCCGGGCGAGAGCCTTGAGATCGAACTGCAGTATCACGCGGACGTCGTCGCCGATTCCGTCGCCAAGTCGGCGCTGGACGGGCTCACTTTGGTGCTGGAGCGGATGATCGCGGAGCCGGGGACGGCGGTCGGCAGGCTGGACGTGCTGGACGACGCCGGCCGCGCGCTGGTGGTCGGGCGCTGGAACGAAACGGACGACACGGTGGACGCGCCGTCGGCCGTGGAACTGTTCCGCCGTCAGGTGGAACGGACCCCGCGGGCGACGGCGATCGTGGCCGCGGACCGGGAGTGGTCGTTCGAGGAACTCGACGAATGGTCCGGCAAGCTCGCTTCGGTCCTGACCGCCCGTGGTGTGCGCCGGGGCGACTGCGTCGGTGTCGCGGTGGAACGGTCGGCGGAACTGCTGGCGGCCTGGCTCGCGGTGTGGAAGGCCGGCGCGGTGTACGTGCCGATCGATCCGGACTATCCGGCGGACCGCGTCGCGTTCATGCTGGAGGATTCCTCGGCCGCCGCGGTGGTGTGCCGGGCCGCGACCTCGACGTCCGCCGGTTGTCCGCGGATCCTCGTGGACGATCCGGTCGAGGGCGAGGCTTCCGTGGTCCCCGTGGGGGCGAACGATCTCGCGTACGTGATGTACACGTCCGGATCGACCGGGACGCCGAAGGGCGTGGCCGTCTCGCACGGCGGCGTCGCGGCACTGCTGGGCTACCGGGTGTGGGACCTCCACCCGGGTGACGCGGTGCTGATGCACGCGCCGCACACGTTCGACCCGGCGTTGTACGAGGTGTGGGTGCCGCTCGTGGCCGGCGCGCGGGTGATCCTGGCCGGACCGGGCGTGATCGACGCGGACCGGCTCGCCGGTTACGCGGCGGACGGGCTCACCTCGGTGAACTTCACCGCCGGGCAGTTCCGCGCGCTGGTACAGGAGAAACCCGATTGCTTCGCGGGGTTGCGGTACTTCCAGACGGGCGGGGACGTGGTGCCGCTCGGCGCGGTCGAACGGGTGCGGCAGGCGTGTCCGGACCTGCGGGTCCTGCACACGTACGGCCCGACGGAAACCACCTTCTGCGCGTCGTGGAAGGTCATCCAGCCGGGTGACGAGCTGGGGTCGACGCTGCCGATCGGCAAACCACATCCGGGACGGCGGCTGTACGTACTCGACGTCTTCCTGCGGCCGCTGCCGCCGGGCGTCGCGGGCGACCTGTACATCGCGGGCGCCGGGGTGGCGCACGGATACCTCGGCCGCACCGCGCTGACGGCCGAACGATTCGTCGCCGATCCCTTCACCCCCGGCGAACGGATGTACCGCACCGGAGACCTGGCGTACTGGAACGACGAGGGCGAACTGGTCTTCGCCGGACGGGCCGACACCCAGGTCAAGATCCGCGGCTATCGCGTGGAACCGGGCGAGGTCGAGGCGGTACTGGCGGACCAGCCGGGCGTCGACCAGGCCGTGGTCGCGGTCCGCGACGGACGACTCATCGGCTACATCGTGTCCGCCGCCGGAGCCGATCCGGTGCGGCTGCGCGACCGGATCGCCGGGCTGCTGCCGGAGTACATGGTGCCGTCGGTGGTGATGGCGCTGGCCGCGCTGCCGGTGAACGCGAACGGCAAGGTCGAGCGGAAAGCGTTGCCGGATCCGGATTTCAGCGGGCACATCGCCGGCAGGGAACCGGTCACGGAGATCGAACGGCTGCTGTGCGAACTCTTCGCCGAAATGCTCGGCCTGCCACGGGTCGGCGCGGACGACAGTTTCTTCGAACTGGGCGGGGATTCGATCGTTTCGATGCAGCTGGCCGCCAGGGCCCGGCGCGACGGGATGACCTTCGGCGCGAAAGAGGTGTTCGAGTACCGGACACCGGCGGGGCTCGCGTCGTTCGTCGAACTGGGCGAGGAGCCGGACGAGATCCCGGCGGCGCGAAAGCCCGCGTCCGACTTCGAACTGGTCGACATGGGGCAGGACGAAATCGAGGAACTCGAGTCGGAGTTCGGCTCGGTGTAGGTGCGCCCCCTTTTTTTTGGTCCGGCCCAGTGCGCCCAATGTGGCATTGGGGACGCTCAATGTCCCCAATGCCACATTGGGCGCACGCATTTGGCCCGAAAACGCGCCCGTTGGACATGTTGTTCGCGCGGACCCTTCGGGTGACGATTCTGCGGGGGGACAGGCCGCATTCGACGTCGGCGCCTCGGCTTCGCGCAGGGGAACCCGAGCTTGGTTCGCCGAAGAACTTCGCTGATCGAGGGAGATATTGATGGCTCAGTCGCGGATCGAGGACATCTGGCCGCTGTCGCCGTTGCAGGCAGGGCTGGTCTTCCACGCGGTCTACGACGGTGAAGGGCTCGACGTCTACATTGGACATTGGGTTCTGGAGCTCGACGGTCCGGTGGACGCGGGCAGGCTCCGCGCGGCGTGGGAGGCCTTGCTGGCCCGGCACGCTTCGCTGCGGGCTTGTTTCCGGCAGCGTAAATCCGGTGAGACCGTGCAGATCATCGCCAGGCAGGTGGAACTGCCGTGGCGCGAGATCGATCTTTCCCAGGTCGAAAACTCCGATGACCGCACAGCAGCGGTGCGGGAGCTGGCGGAGGAGGACCGGACGAAGCGGTTCGACCTCGCGACGGCGCCGTTGCTGCGGCTGACGTTGATCCGGCTCGGCGACGACAGGCACCGCCTGGTGGTCACCTGCCATCACGCGATCATGGACGCCTGGTCGCTGCCCATCGTGTTCGACGAGTTGTCGGCGCTGTACGCGGCGGCGGAGCTGCCGGAAGTGACGCCGTACCGCGAATATCTCGCGTGGCTGAGCCGCCAGGACAAGACCAAGGCGCTTTCGGCCTGGACAAAGGAACTGGGGGACCTGGAGGCGCAGACGCTGGTGGCGCCCGCCGATCCGGGACGTGCGCCCGGGATCCCCGAGAGTGTCACGGTCGAGCTTCCCCCGGCTCTCACGCGATCGCTGGAGGAGCTGGCCCGCGGTAACGGCCTGACGCTGAACACGGTGGTGCAGGGCGCGTGGGCGCTGGTGCTGGGGCAGCTGACCGGCCGGACCGACGTCGTGTTCGGCGCGGTCGTCTCGGCGCGCCCGCCGGATCTGCCCGGCGTGGAGGGGATGGTGGGGCTGTTCCTCAACACCGTCCCGGTGCGCGCGCGGCTGCGTGGTGCGGCGCCGGTCGTCGAGATGCTGGCGGAGGTGCAGCAACGGCAGTCGGCGCTGATTCCCGAGCAGTTCGTCGGGCTGGCGGACATCCAGCAGGCGGCCGGACCCGGCGCGAGCTTCGACACCTTGATCGTCTTCGAGAACTTCCCCCGCGAGCTCGGCGGACCGGATTCCGCCGCTCCCTTCGGCATTCGCGTCAACCAGGGCCAGGAAGCCGCCCACTATCCGCTGACGCTGGTCGCCGTCCCCGGCGAGTCGATGCTCGTCAAACTCGACTACTTGACGGATCTTTACGATGAGGCCGCCGCGCTCGCCATCGTGGAGCGGTTCACCGGAGTGCTGCGTCAGCTGTCGGCCGATCTCACCGTCGCCGACATCGATGTGACGAGCGCGGCCGAGCGCGAAAGGGTCGGGCAGTGGGGTGTCTCGGCTGAGCCGACACCGGACGTCCTGGCGCCGGATCTGTTCTCGCGTCAGGACGAAAGCGCGGTCGCGGTCGTCGCCGGTGACGAGACGCTGTCGTACGGCGAGCTGGTCGAGCGCGCCGAGCGGCTCGCGGGTTACTTGAGCGGCGAGGGAGTCCGGCGCGGCGATCGGGTCGCCGTGGTGATGGACCGGTCACCCGACTTGATCGCGACGCTGCTCGCGGTGTGGAAGGCGGGCGCGGCGTACATACCGCTGGATCCCGCGTATCCGGCGGAACGCGTGAAGTTCATGCTGGCGGACGCGGAGCCGGCCGCGGTGGTGTGCACGGAAGCGCATCGGGCCGCCGTGCTGGACGGCGGTCTCGCACCGATCGTCCTCGACGATCCGGAGACCCGCCGGGCGGTCGCGGAGTCGGCCCGGTTGTCGATCGGTGCGACGGCACAGGATGTCGCGTACGTGATGTACACGTCGGGCTCGACCGGCACGCCGAAGGGTGTCGCGGTGTCGCACGGCAACGTCGCGGCGCTGGTCGGCGAACCGGGCTGGGATGTCGGCCCGGACGACGCCGTGCTGATGCACGCCTCGCACGCTTTCGACATCTCCCTGTTCGAGATGTGGGTGCCGCTGCTGTCGGGCGCGCGGCTGGTGCTGGCCGGTTCGGGTGTCGTGGACGGTGAGGCGCTGGCCGGGTACGTCGCTGCCGGGGTCACGGCCGCGCACCTGACGGCCGGGAGTTTCCGGGTGCTGGCCGAGGAAGCACCGGAGTCGGTCGCGGGCCTGCGCGAGGTGCTGACCGGCGGCGACGCGGTGCCGCCCGCGGCGGTGGAGCGGGTGCGGCGGACGTGCCCGGACGTGCGGGTGCGGCATCTCTACGGGCCCACCGAGGCCACGCTGTGCGCGACGTGGTGGCTGCTCGAACCCGGCGACGACATGGGTTCGGTGCTGCCGATCGGCCGTCCGCTCGCGGGACGGCGGGTCTACGTCCTCGACGCGTTCCTGCGGCCGGTGCCCGCGGGGCTGCCCGGCGAGCTGTACGTCGCCGGAGCCGGTGTCGCGCAGGGATATCTGGGACGTTCGGTGCTGACGGCCGAGCGGTTCGTCGCCGATCCCTTCGCGCCTGGCGAGCGTATGTACCGGACAGGGGACCTGGCGTACTGGACGGACGAGGGCGCGCTGGCGTTCGCCGGTCGCGCCGACGACCAGGTGAAGATCCGCGGCTACCGGGTGGAGCCCGGGGAGATCGAGGTGGCGCTCGCCGCGCTGCCCGGCGTCGCGCAGGCCGTGGTGCTCGCCCGTGATGAGCACCTGATCGGCTACGTGGTCGCCGAAGCAGGACAGGACGTCGACGCGGAGCGGCTGAGCGGACAGCTCGCCGACACGCTGCCCGAGTTCATGATCCCGGCCGCGATGCTGGTGCTGGACGAGCTGCCGCTGACCGTCAACGGCAAGGTGGACCGCCAGGCGCTGCCCGAACCGGACTTCTCCTCGAAGGCGGCCGGCCGCGAGCCGTCGACCGAGGACGAACGAGTCCTTTGTGGAGTGTTCGCCGAGGTGCTCGGGCTGGAGCGGGTCGGCGTCGAGGACAGCTTCTTCGAGCTGGGCGGTGACTCGATCTCGTCGATGCAGGTGGCGGCCCGCGCCCGGCGTGAAGGGATCTCCCTGACGCCGCGGCTGGTGTTCGAGCACCGGACCCCCGAACGGTTGGCCGCGCTGGCCAAGGAAGACCGGCCGACACTCTCCACAATGGACAGCGGGGTCGGCGAGATCCCGATGACGCCGGTGATGCTCGCCCTCGGTGAGAACGCCGTGCGACCCGGCTTCGCGCAAGCCAGGGTCCTCGTGACCCCGCCGGGATTCGACCAGGACGCGCTGGTGAAAGCCCTGCAAGCCGTGCTGGACACCCACGATCTGCTGCGGGCACGGGTGGAATCGGGGCGGCTGATCGTGCCCGAGCCGGGTGCGGTGGACGCTGCCGCCTTGGTGACGCGGGTGGTCGCCGAGAACCTGGACGAGGCCGCCGAACGCGAGGTCCGGGCGGCGACGGGCAGGCTGGACCCGGCGGCCGGGACCATGCTGCGCGCGGTGTGGATCGACTCCCCGGAAACCGGGCAGGGCCGGTTGGCGCTGGTGGCGCATCATCTGGCCGTCGACGCGGTCTCGTGGGGAATCATCCTGCCGGATCTCCGTTCCGCCTACGAAGACGCGGCGCTCGAACCGGTGGCGACGTCGTACCGGCAGTGGGCGCGGAGGCTGGCCGAGCAGGCCCGCAGTGAGCGCACCGTGGCCGAGACCGAACGCTGGATCGCTCTCCTCGACGGCGCGGAACCGGCCGTGGAACTGAGCCCGGGGAAGACGCACTCGTGGTCTTCGACGCTGTCCGGCGACGTGGCGAACGACCTGCTGACCCGGCTGCCCGGAGCCTTCCACTGCGGGATCCAAGACGTCCTGCTGGCGGGTCTCGCCGGAGCGGTGACGCGGTTGCGCGGGACCGGCGGCGCACTGCTGGTGGACGTCGAAGGCCACGGCCGCGAGGCCGCCGACGGCGAGGATCTGCTGCGCACCGTGGGCTGGTTCACGAGTGTGCATCCGGTCCGCTTCGAAGTCGCCGCGGGACAGCTGCTGAAGACCGCCAAGGAACAGATCCGCGCCGTACCCGGTGACGGACTCGGCTACGGGCTGCTGCGCTACCTCAACCCCGACACCGGAGCCAGGCTCGCCGCGTTGCCGTCCGCGCAGATCGGCTTCAACTATCTCGGCAGGACAAGCCTTTCCGCCAAGGACCGGGCGTGGCAGCCGGCGGGCGAAGGGCCGCTCGGCGGTGGCCCGGACATGATCCTGGCCCACCCGGTGGAGGTCGGCGCGGAGGTCCAGGACACGCCGGACGGGCCCCGGCTGGGGCTCGCCATCGACGGCCGGGATCTCGACCCCGCCACGGTGGAACGTCTCGGCGAGGCCTGGCTGGAAGCGCTGACCGGCCTCGCCGCCGATCCCGCCGCGGGCGGGCACACGCCCTCCGACTTCGCGCTCGCCGAGGTGACGCAGCAGGACGTCACCGAGCTGGAAGCCGCGACGCCGGGGCTGACGGACATCTGGCCGCTTTCCCCGCTCCAGGAAGGCATGCTCTTCGAACGGGCCGTCGCCGATGACGGCGTCGACGTCTACCAGAGCCAGCGGATCCTGGACCTCGACGGGCCGCTCGACGCGGACCGGTTGCGGGCCGCGTGGAACCGGGTGGTCGCCCGGCACGAAACGCTGCGGACGGGTTTCCACCAGCTGGGCTCCGGCGAGCCGGTGCAGGTCGTCGCGGCCGAGGCCGAAATCCCTTGGCGTACGGTCGATCTGTCGCATGTCGGGGAGACGGACGCGGCCGCGGAGATCGAACGCCTGCTCGCCGAGGACCAGGCGCGGCGGTTCGACGTGACCAAAGCTCCCCTGCTGCGGCTGATGCTGATCAAGCTCAGCCCGGTGCGGCACCGCTTCGTGCTGACGTCACACCACGTCCTTCTCGACGGCTGGTCCACGCCGCTCGTCCTGGGCGAGGTGTCGATCGCGTACGCGGGCGGGCAAAGCCCCTCGAAGTCACCGTCCTATAAGGACTATCTGACGTGGCTGAGCCGCCAGGACGAGCAGGCGACGCGGGCGGCGTGGCAGGCCGAACTCGCCGGCGCCGACGAACCGACCGTGGTGGACGCCGACGCGGACAAGGCGATGGTCGTCCCGGGTGAGCACGCCGAGTGGCTGCCCGAGGCGGCCACACGAGCCCTCACCGGCTTCGCGCGCGGTCACGGTCTGACGTTGAGCACGATCGTGCAGGGCGCGTGGGCGCTGGTGTTGTCGCGGTTGGCGGGCCGGACCGACGTCGTCTTCGGGACGGTCGTGTCCGGGCGTCCCGCGGAGGTGCCGGACGTGGAACAGATGGTGGGGATGTTCATCAACACCGTCCCGGTCCGCGTGCGTCTCGACGGCGACCTGCCGGTGCAGGAAATGCTCCAGGACCTGCAGACCCGCCAGTCGGCGTTGACCGAGCACCAGTACCTGGGGCTGTCGCAGGTACAGCGGGCGGCCGGGCCGGGCGCGGTCTTCGACACCATCGTGATGATCGAGAACTATCCGCACGACGCCGCCGGTCTCGGCGACGACGGCGGGGTTTCGATCAGCTCGGTCGTGACCAGGACCGGCACCGGCTATCCGCTGACCATGAGCGTCTCGCCGGGGAAGACCCTGCAGATCCGCGTGGCCTACCGGCCCGACCGGATCGACGAGGGGACGGCGGCCGAGGTCGCCAGGCAGGTCGTGCGGGTACTGGAGCGGGTGTCGACGGAGGCGTCGCTTCCCGTGGGCCGTCTCGGCGTGACGAGTGAACCGGCGCGCGTTTCCGTGGTGGAGCGGTGGAACGCGACGGGCGAGGCGACGTCCGGGACCACGGTGCCGGAGTTGTTCCGGCGCACGGCCGGGAAATCTCCGGACGCGGTGGCTGTCGTCGATGGGGAACGCACGCTGTCCTATGCCGGGCTGGACCGGGAATCGGACCGGCTGGCCGGGTACCTGGCCGCACGGGGTGTGCGGCGCGGTGACCGCGTCGGCGTCGTGCTGGAACGCGGCGCGGATCTGCTCGTCGCGCTGCTCGCGGTCTGGAAGGCCGGGGCCGCGCAGGTCCCGGTGAACGTCGGCTATCCGGCGGAGCGGATCGAGCGGATGCTGGCCGATTCCGGTGCGGAGCTGGCGATCTGCGTGGCGGCGAGCCGCGGCTCGGTGCCGGAGGGCGTCGAGCCGGTGGTCATGGACACGGTTCCGTCGCACGAGGCGCCGCCGGTCTCCGTCGGCGTGCACGACACGGCTTACGTGATGTACACGTCGGGATCGACCGGCGTGCCCAAGGGTGTCGCGGTGCCGCATGGCAGTGTCGCGGCGCTGGCGGGTGACCCGGGCTGGTCGCAGGGCCCCGGCGATCGCGTACTGCTGCACGCTTCGCACGCTTTCGACGCGTCGCTGGTCGAGATCTGGGTGCCGCTGGTGAGCGGGGCCACCGTGGTGGTCGCGGAACCGGGCGCGGTCGACGCGCAGCGGGTGCGGGAAGCGGTCGAACGCGGCGTCACCACCCTTCACCTGACCGCCGGGACTTTCCGTGTGGTGGCCGAGGAAGCACCGGAATCCTTCACCGGTCTGCGGGAAATCCTGACCGGTGGCGACGCGGTGCCGCTCGCCTCCGTCGAACGGATGCGCCGCGCCTGCCCGGACGTCCGCTTCCGCCAGCTGTACGGCCCCACCGAGATCACCCTGTGCGCCACCTGGCTCGTCCTCGAACCCGGCGCCGAAACGGGCAGTGTCCTGCCGATCGGCGGACCGCTGGCCGGCCGGAAGGCGTACGTGCTCGACGCCTTCCTCCAGCCGGTGGCGCCGGGCGTGACCGGCGAGCTGTACCTCGCCGGTGCCGGTCTGGCGCACGGCTATCTGGGCGCCGCAAGCGCGACCGCGCAGCGGTTCGTCGCGAGCCCGTTCGCGGCCGGTGAGCGCATGTACCGGACCGGGGACCTCGCGCGCTGGACGGACGACGGCGAGTTGCTGTTCGGCGGCCGAGCCGATTCCCAGGTGAAGATCCGCGGCTACCGCGTCGAACCGGGCGAGATCGAGGCGGCGCTGACCGCGCTGCCCGACGTCGCGCAGGCGGTCGTGGTGGCGCGGGAAGAACGCCCCGGCGAGAAGCGGCTGATCGCCTACGTCACCGCGGAATCGGGACAGGCACTGGAACCCGACGCCGTCCGCACGAGGCTCGCGGAACGGCTGCCGGAGTTCATGGTGCCCGCCGTCGTGCTGGTGCTGGACACGTTCCCGTTGACGCTCAACGGAAAGATCGACCGCGCCGCACTGCCCGCGCCCGAATTCGCCGGGAAGCCGGCCGGTCGCGAGCCGCGGACCGAGGCCGAACGGGTACTGACCGATCTGTTCGCCGAAATCCTCGGCCTGGACCGGGTCGGCGCGGACGACAGCTTCTTCGAACTGGGCGGCGACTCGATCCTTTCGATGCGGTTGGCCGCCCGTGCCCGGCGCGAGGACTTCGTCTTCGGGGCGAAGCAGGTCTTCGAGCAGAAGACTCCCGCGGGGATCGCGGCGGTCGCCGAACGAGGCGTGCTTCAGGCAGAGGTCGCCGACGGCGTCGGCGAGGTGCCGTGGACGCCCGTCGTGCGGGCGCTGCTCGAACGCGACCCCGGCGCGATGGCGCGGGGCGCGCTGGCGCAGTGGGTGACCGCCGGCGTGCCCGGCGACCTGACTGAAACGAAGCTGACGGCCGGGCTGCGTGCGGTGATCGACACCCATGACCTGCTGCGGAGCCGGGTCACCGAGTCGGGCTTGGTCGTGGCCGAGCGGGGAACCGTCGACGCGGCGACCTTGCTTCAGCGAGTCGAGGCGGGCGACGGCGACCTGGACGAGATCGCGGACCGCCACGCTCACGAAGCCGCCGGACGGCTGGACCCCGTCGCGGGCGTGATGCTCCAGGCGGTGTGGGTGGACGCGGGACCCGGTCGCGTGGGACGGCTCGTGCTGGCCGCCCATCACCTCGCGGTCGACGTGGTGTCGTGGCGTGTCCTGCTGGCGGATCTTCAAGCGGCCTGCGAGCAACCGGTGCTCGATCCGCCGCCCGTCTCGTTCCGGCGCTGGGCGCGGACGCTGGCAGGCCAGGCGGCGTCGCGGACCGGGGAACTGGAGCTGTGGAAGGAGATCCTCGACGGCGCGCAGGCGCGGATCGGTGAACTCGATCCCCGGCGCGACACCATCGCGACCTCCGGACGCAAGTCGTGGACCTTGCCGCGGGATCGCGCGAGCGTGCTCGTCGAGAAGGCCACCACGGCCTTCCACTGCGGTGTCCACGAGGTCCTGCTGGCCACCCTCGCCGGGGCGGTGACCCGCTGGCGCGGCGGCACCGCCGTCGTGGTGGACGTCGAAGGCCACGGCCGCCAGCCGCTCGAAGACATGGACCTTTCGCGGACGCTCGGCTGGTTCACCGATGTCCATCCGCTGAGGTTGGACACCGCCGGGGCGGACACACCTGGTCGCTTGCTGAAGCAGGTCAAGGAGAACGTGCGAGCGGTGCCCGACGGCGGGCTCGGCTACGGGATCCTGCGGTATCTCGACGACGAGACCGGGAAGGTGCTCGCGGCGCTGCCGTCGCCGGAGATCGGGTTCAACTACCTCGGGCGGTTCTCGCCCCGGCCCGGCGGCGACGCGGAACCCTGGCAGCTGGCCGGGACCATCGGCGGCACGGCGGAAGACGACCTGCCGCTGCGGCACGCCGTCGAGATCGACGCGGTCGTGCTCGACGGTGCGGCCGGGCCGGAGTTCACGCTGACCGTCACCTGGGCGGAACGGCTGCTCGGGGAAGCCGACGCGGAGGCGCTCGGCCAGGCATGGCTGGACATGCTGACCGGCCTCGCCGTCCACGCCGACAGTGGCGCGGGAGGACACACGCCGTCGGACTTCCCGCTGATCACGCTGACCCAGCGGGAAGTGGCGGACGTCGAAGCCCTCGTCCCGAGCCTGCACGACATCTGGCCGCTTTCCCCGCTCCAGGAAGGGTTGCTGTTCCACGCGGTCGACGAGCGCGGCCCGGACGTCTACGCGGGTATCCGCGACATCATCCTCGACGGACCGCTCGACGTCGCCCGGTTCCGCGCGTCGTGGCAGACCTTGCTCGACCGGCATCCCGCGCTGCGGGCGGGTTTCCACCGCCTCGGCTCCGGTACCGCCGTCCAGGCCGTCGTCCGCGACGTTCCGGTGCCGTGGCGGGAAACCGACCTTTCGCACCTGCCCGAGGACGAGGCGCTGGCGGAATTCGAGCGGCTCTCGGCCGAGTCCCATGCCGAGCGGTTCGACCTGGCCAAGGCACCGCTGCTGCACCTGCACCTGGTGCGTTTCACCGACCGCAGGCACCGGCTGGTGCTCCGGTCGCATCACATCTCGGCCGACGGCTGGTCCCTTCCGATCTTCCTCGGCGAGGTGATGGCGGCGTACGAATCCGGCGCTGACGGCCGGACGCTTCCCGCACCGACGTCGTACCGGGACTACCTCGCCTGGCTTTCCCGTCAGGACAAGGCAGCCGCGAAAGAGGCGTGGCGGACGGAGCTGGCCGGGCTCGACGAGGCGACCCACGTCGTTTCGCCGGACACGATCGCCGTGCCCATCGAGCCGGACCGCGTCCGCTTCGAGCTCGATGACGACCTCAGCGGCTGCCTGATGGAGTTCACACGGCGGCACGGCGTCACGACGAACACGCTTTTCCAAGGGGTGTGGGCACTTCTGCTCGCGCGGCTGACCGGTCGCGACGACGTGGTCTTCGGGACCACGGTGGCCGGACGGCCGGTCGAGATCCCCGGCGTCGAATCGGCGGTCGGCCTGTTCATGAACATGCTGCCGGTGCGCGCCCGGCTCGTCGGCGCCCAGCCGTTCCTCGACATGCTCGCGGATCTGCAGGCACGCCAGGTCGCGTTGATGCCGCATCAGCACGTCGGACTGACCGAGATCAACCAGCTCGCCGGTCCCGGCGCCGCCTTCGACACGATCGTGGTGTTCGAGAACTACCCGCCGCCGCCCCCGCCGTCCGACGATCCCGACGTGCTCGCCCTGCGACCGGCGGGGATCCCGGACGACACCGGGCACTATCCGCTGTCCATCCGCGCTTCCGAAGGCGGCGGCGTGCACGGCGAGGTCATCTACCGGCCGGACGTGTTCGACCGGGACCGGATCGACGAGATCGTCGCTTCGATCATCCGGGCGCTCGACCAGGTCGTGACCGAACCGCGGGTGCCGGTGGGGCGGGTCGCCCTGATCGGGCCGGAGCAGCGCCGTCTCGTGGTGGACGAGTGGAACCGGACCGAGGTGCCGTTCGACGCCGAGGCCCTGCCGGTGTTGTTCCGCCGCCAGGTGGAGCGTTCTCGCGACGCCGTGGCGATCGAAGACGCTAAGCGGACGCTGACCTTCGGCGAGTTGCTCGGCGAGGTCGAAACCCTGGCGCGGCTGCTCGTCGGGCTCGGCGTCCGGCGGGAGACCCGGGTCGGTGTGCTGGTCGAACGTTCGGCCGAACTCGTGGTGACCACGATGGGCGTGACGTTCGCGGGCGGCGCGTTCGTCCCGGTCGACCCGGACTATCCGGCCGAGCGGATCGAGCTGATGCTGACGAGTTCGGCCCCGCAGGTCCTGGTGTGCACGGCGGCGACCCGGGCGGTCGTGCCGGAGAGGTTCGACGGCGAGATCCTGCTGCTGGACGACCTTCCCGCCGCCGATCCGGCGACCGTGCTGCCGCCGGTGAAGCCGACCGACGCGGCGTACGTGATCTACACGTCCGGATCGACCGGAGTGCCGAAGGGCGTCCAGGTCACCCACTCCGGGCTCGGGAACCTGGCGACAGCGCATATCGAACGCCTTGGCGTGACGTCGTCCTCGCGGGTCCTGCAGTTGTCCGCGATCGGTTTCGACGCCATCGTTTCGGAGCTGTACATGTCTTTGCTGGCCGGCGCGACCTTGGTGCTGGCCGACGCGGAGACCATGCCACCCCGGGTGACGTTGGGCGACGCGCTGCGCCGGTGGGGGATCACCCATCTCACGGTGTCGCCGAGTGTGCTGGCGGTCGAGGACGACCTGCCGGACACCCTTCGCGGCGTGCTGACCGGCGGCGAAGTGTGCCCGCCCGCGCTGGTCGACCGCTGGTCGCCTGGCCGCCGGTTCATCAACGCGTACGGCCCGACCGAGACGACGATCTGCTCGACCATGAGCGCCCCGTTGTCGCCGGGACACGAGGTGGTCCCGCTCGGCGGCCCGATCCGGAACGTGCAGCACTACATCCTCGACGCGTACCTGCAACCGGTGCCGCCGGGAGTGGCGGGCGAGCTCTACATCGCCGGAGCCGGCCTCGCCCGCGGGTACCTGGGACGGCCGGGGCTGACGTCGGAACGGTTCGTCGCCGACCCGTTCTCGCCGGGCGAGCGCATGTACCGCTCGGGCGACCGGTTCCGCTGGGCACCCGACGGCGAGCTGATCTTCGTCGGCCGGGTCGACGCGCAGGTCAAGGTACGCGGCTACCGGGTCGAACCGGCGGAGATCGAGACCGTGCTGGCCGAACATCCGGGCGTCGCCCAAATCGCCGTCGCCGTCCACCGGGACGGGCCGGGCGACAAACGGCTGGTGGCCTACGCCGTGCCGTCGGACGGCACCGACGACGGTGCGCTGACCACCGCGCTGCGGGAACTGGCCGCCGAACGGCTGCCGGAGTACATGATGCCCGCGGCGTTCGTGGCGCTGGAGAAGATGCCGCTCACCCCGAACGGCAAGCTCGACACGCGGGCGCTCCAGGCACCCGACTTCTCCGGTCTGTCGTCCAAACGGAACCCGCGCACGGCCATGGAAGCGAGGCTGTGCGGGCTGTTCGCCGAAGTGCTCGGCCTGGAACAGGTCGGACCGGACGACAGCTTCTTCGAACTCGGCGGCGACTCGATCATCTCGATGCAGCTGTCGGCGCGCGCCCGCCGCGAAGGGCTGGAACTGAGCCCGTGGCAGGTGTTCGAAGAGAAGACACCGGAACGGCTGGCGACGCTCGTCAAGGAGATCCCGGCCGAAGGCGAGACCACCCCGGAACCGGAACCCGCCGGGGGCTCGCTCGTCGCCCTTTCCGCCGACCAGCTGGACCAGCTCGAGGCCGGGTTCTCGTGATCAGACACCGCACTCACGTGCTTGGAGGCGTAACTCACGTGCTTGGAGGCGTAACTCGCATATACGTCTCTGATCACGCGAGTTACGTCTCTGATCACGCGAGATACGCCCCCAATCACGCGAGATCGCCCATCCCGCCCAACGCGAACGCGAGTTCACTCACCACCCACCAAGGAGCAGATCGTGACCGTTGACGACACTCGCGCGAAACCGCGTTCCAGCGTGGAGGACGTCTGGCCTCTTTCCCCGCTGCAGGAGGGAATGCTCTACCACACCGCCCTCGACGACGAGGGGCCCGACACCTACACCGTGCAGACCGTCTACGGCATCGACGGCCCGCTGGACGCCGCGTTGCTGAGGGCGACGTGGCAGGCGCTGGTCGACCGGCATGCCGCGCTGCGGGCCTGTTTCCGTTACGTCAGCGGCGCGCAGATGGTGCAGGTCATCACGCGGGACGCGCAGATCCCTTGGCGCGAAACGGATCTCACCGGACTGCCGGAGGACATCCTCGACAGCGAGGTCGACCGGCTGGCCGCGGACGAGCTGGCCGAGCGCCTCCGGATCGAGGTGGCGCCGCTGATGAAGCTGCACCTGATCCGGCTCGGCCCGGACCGCCACCGGCTCGTGCACACGCTCCACCACGTGCTGACCGACGGCTGGTCGATGCCGATCATCCACCGCGAGCTGGCCGCGATCTACGCGGCGGGCGGGGACGCGTCCGGGCTGCCGCCCACAGTGTCCTATCGGGACTATCTCGCCTGGCTCGGCAAGCAGGACAAGGAAATCGCGCGCGCGGCCTGGCGGGAGGAGTTCGCCGGGCTGGACACGCCCACCGCGGTCGCCCCGGCCGATCCCGGCCGGGTGCCGGAAATCGACACGACGATCGTCGAGCTCTCCACGGAGCTGACGGACGGGCTGGCCAAGTTCGCGCGCGGCCACGACCTCACGCTGAACACCGTCGTGCAGGGCGCGTGGGCCGTCGTGCTGTCGCAGCTCGCCGGCCGGACCGACGTGGTGTTCGGCGCGACCGCTTCGGGCCGTCCCGCCGAACTGGCGGGTGTGGAGTCGATGGTCGGCCAGCTGCTCAACACCCTGCCGGTGCGGGTCCGGCTCGACGGCGCGCGGCGGGCCGCCGACCTGTTCGCCGAACTGCAGCGCGACCAGTCCGCCCTCATGGCCCACCAGCACCTCGGCCTCCAGGACGTGCAGGCCGTCGTCGGACCGGGCGCGGTCTTCGACACGCTCGTGATCTACGAGAACTTCCCCCGCAAGGGCCTCGGACAGGCGCACGACGGCCTGACCCTGCGTCCGGTCAAGCGCGGGCGCAACTCGTCGCACTACCCGTTCACCCTCGTCACCGGTCCGGGTGAGCAGATGCCGCTGATCCTCGACTACGACCGCGGTCTGTTCGACGAGACGGTCGCCGGATCGGTCGTCGGAGCGCTGGCTCTGGTGCTGGAGCGCCTGGTCGCCGAACCCGACGTCCTCGTCGGCCGTCTGACGCTGCTGAGCGAGACCGAACGCGCGCTGGTGGTGGACGAATTCAACGCGACCGCGGGCCCGGTGCCGGGCGACTCCGTCGTCGAGCTGTTCGCGCGACGGGTCGCCGAAGCGCCCGACGCGGTGGCGATCACCGACGCCGCGGGCGCCGATCTCACCTACGCCGAGGTCGACCAGGCGTCGAACCGCCTGGCGGCACACCTCGCCGCCCGTGGTGTCGGCCGCGGTGACCGCGTCGGGGTGGCGATGGAACGGTCGCCGGAGCTGCTGATCGCCTTCCTGGCGATCTGGAAGGCAGGCGCCGCCTACGTTCCGGTGGACGTCGAGTACCCGGCCGAGCGGATTTCCTTCATCCTCGGTGATTCCAAGGTCTCGGTCGTGCTGTGCACCCAGGCCACCAGCGGTGTCGCTCCGGCGGACGCGATCGTCCTCGACGCGCCGGAAACGCGGGCCACCATCGACGCTTTCGCCGCCACTGCACCGGAATTCCGGCCGAGCGCGGACGACCTGGCGTACGTCATGTACACCTCCGGATCCACCGGATTGCCCAAGGGCGTGGGGATCCCGCACGGCGCCGTGGCGGGCCTGGCGGGCGACCAGGGCTGGCAGATCGGCCCCGGCGACGGCGTGCTGATGCACGCGACGCACGTCTTCGACCCTTCGCTCTACGCGATGTGGGTGCCGCTTTCGACGGGTGCCCGCGTCCTGCTCACCGAGCCGGGCGTGCTCGACGCGGCCGGAGTGCGGCAGGCCGTCGCCCGCGGCGCGAACTACGTCCACCTCACCGCCGGTACTTTCCGCGCCCTGGCGGAAACGTCGCCGGAGTGCTTCGAGGGCCTGGTCGAAATCGGCACCGGCGGGGACATCGTTCCCGCGCAGTCCGTGGAGAACCTGCGGCGGGCCCAGCCGGGTCTGCGGGTGCGCAACACCTACGGCCCGACCGAGACCACCCTGTGCGCGACGTGGCTCCCGATCGAACCCGGTGACGTGGTCGACCGGGAACTGCCGATCGGTCACCCCATGACGAACCGCCGGATCCACATCCTCGACGCGTTCCTGCGGCCGGTCGCGCCCGGGGTCGCGGGCGAGCTGTACATCGCGGGTACGGGGCTGGCACGCGGATACCTCGACAGCCCCGGCCTCACGTCCGAGCGGTTCGTGGCGTGCCCGTTCGCCCCGGGCGAGCGCATGTACCGCACCGGTGACCTGGCGCGCTGGACCCGCGACGGCGAGGTCGTGTTCCTCGAACGCGCCGACGACCAGGTGAAGATCCGCGGCTACCGCGTCGAACTGGGCGAGGTCGAGTCCGTGCTGGCCGCCCAGCCGGGCGTGGTCGAGGCCGTCGTCATGGCGCGCGAGGACCAGCCGGGGGAAAAGCGGCTGGTGGGTTACTTCGTCTCCGACGGCGGGGACGCGGGGCCGGAGGAGATCCGGCGCCGGATGGGCCTCGTCCTGCCCGCGTACATGGTCCCGATGGCCGTCGTCGCGCTGCCCGGTCTGCCCGTCACACCCAACGGCAAGGTGGACCGCCGCGCCCTGCCCGCCCCGGATCTCGCGGGCCGCGCGTCGGAAAAGGCGCCGGAGAGCGAATCCGAAAAGGTCCTCTGCGAACTGTTCTCGGAGATCCTCGGCGTCGACAACGTGGGCGTCGACGACGCCTTCCACGACCTCGGCGGCAGTTCGGCGCTGGCCATGCGGCTCATCGCGCGGATCCGGGAGGTGATCGGCGTGGATCTGCCCATCCGGCAGCTGTTCTCCTCGCCGACGCCCGCCGGGGTCGCCAGGGCGCTCGCCGCGAAGTCCCGTCCCGCGCTGGAACCCGCCGAGCGGCCGGAGCGGATCCCGCTCACCGCACGGCAACTCCGCGCGTGGCTGCTGGCCAGCCCCGGCGAAGAGACCGCGGGCCTGCACATCTCGGTCGCGCTGCGGCTTCGCGGCAGGCTCGACGTGCCCGCGCTGGCGGCGGCGCTCGGCGACGTCGCGACCCGGCACGAGGTGCTCCGCACGACGTTCCCGGGCGACGCGCAGAGCGTCCGGCAGGACGTCCACGAGGCCGCGGCCATCGAGCTGTCCCCGGTCCCGGCCACCGAGGAGGAACTCCCCGGCCTGCTCGCCGGGCTGCGCGCGTCGGTCTTCGACCTCACCCGTGAAGTGCCTTGGCGCTGCGACCTTTTCGCGCTGTCGGAAAAGGAACACGTGCTGCATTTGCGAGTGCACCGCATCCTGGCCGACGACGACTCGATGGACGTGTTCTTCCGCGACCTGGCGGCCGCGTACGGCGCACGGCGTTCGGGCCGGGTCCCGGAGCGCGCGCCGCTGGCACTGCAGTTCGCCGACTACGCGATCTGGGAACAGCGGCTCCTCGCGGACGAGGACGAACAGGGCAGCCTGATCAACGAACAGGTCGTCTTCTGGCGGGACACCCTCACCGGGATCGACGGGGAGACGGTGCTCCCGTTCGACCGGCCGCGGCCCGCGGTCCCGTCGCGCGAGGCGGGCACGGTCGCGCTGCGGCTGGGCGCCGAGCCGTACGACCGGCTGACCGAAGCGGTGCAACGGCTCGGCGCGGACACGATCCACGTCGTGCACGCCGCGCTCGCCATGCTGCTGACCAAATACGGTGCCGGACACGACCTCGTGATCGGCACGACGCTGGCGCGGGACGAGGACCTCATCGACCTCGAACCGATGATCGGGCCGTTCGCCCGGCCCTTCGCCCTGCGCACGGACCTCTCCGGTGACCCGACGTTCCTCGAGGTCGTCACCCGGGTGCAGGAGGCCGTCCGGGCCGCGCGTCAGCATCTGGACGTTCCCTTCGAGCGGATCGTCGAACTGCTGGACCTGCCCGCCTCGCTCTCCCGCCACCCCGTGTTCCAGGTCGGGCTGGAGGTGGACGAGGAGGACATCGGCGCGTGGGACGCGGCGGAACTGCCCGCGCTGCGCACCAGCGTCGTCTCCGGCGGGACGGAGGCCACGGAGCTGGATCTCGCGTTCAAGCTCACCGAGCGGCTCGACGAGGACGACAACGAGGACGGTCTCGAAGGCACCCTTCGCTACGCGGCCGACTTGTTCGACGAAGCGACGGCGGAATCGGTCGCCCGGCGGCTGGTGCGAGTGCTGGAACAGGTCGCGGAGGATCCCCAGCGGCGGATCGGCGACCTCGACCTCTTCCTCGACGACACCGAACGCGGCCGTCCGGCGATCGCGCCGGCGCGGTGGGCCGGGGAAGTGCCCTCGGTGGTCGCGGAGCTGGGTCCGCTCGGCGCGCTCGTGCTCGACGACCAGCGTCGCCCCGTCGCTCCGGGTGCCGTCGGCGATCTGTACGTCACCGGACCGGCGGTGGACGAGGGCAAGTCGGGTGAGCCGTGCCCGTTCGGCGAACCGGGACACCGGATGCTGAACACCGGCCTGCTCGCCCGCAAGACCGCGGCCAAGACCCTGATCGTGGTGGGGGAGCGGCGGCGGTCGAGCACCGCGGTGAAGACCGGCGACTACGAGATCCTGCTGCCGCTGCAGGCAGGCGGCGAGCGCCCGCCGCTGTTCTGCGTGCACGCGAGCGGCGGATTGAGCTGGAACTACGGGCCGCTGCTACGGCATCTCCCCGCGAACCAGCCGGTGTACGGCGTCCAGGCGCGCGGCCTCGCGCGTACCGAACGCTTGCCCGAGAGTGTCGAAGAGATGGCGGCGGACTACCTCGCGCATATCCGTGCCGTGCAGCCGACCGGGCCGTATCACCTGCTCGGCTGGTCGCTCGGCGGCCGGATCGCGCAGGCGATGGCCGCGATGCTCGAAGCCGAAGGGGAAGAGCTCGGCCTGCTGGCCCTGCTCGACGCCTATCCCGTCTACATGGGACGGAACGCGACCGGCACGGTGACCGAGGAGGCCTCGCGGGACGAAGACGGTCTCCAGAAACGGAAAGAGCAGGATCTGGAACTCGCCGGAGGCATGGTCCAGGGGCCCGGCGCGCGGGAGCGGCTGGAAGCCGTGATGCGCAACCTCTGGAAGGTGGGGCCCCAGCACACCGCCTCGCCGTTCAACGGCGACATCCTCCTTTTCGTCGCTTCCGAGGACAGGCCTGCCCATCTGCCGGTTTCGGAAGCCGTCGCCGGCTGGAAGGACTTCACCAGCGGCGCCATCGAACACCACGAGATCCCGACCAACCATTACGACATGGTGCAACCCGCGGCGTTGGTCCAGATTGGGTCCATCGTCGCCGAGAAGCTCCGGCCTCGGCCGGGCGCCTGAAAGGAAAGATCATGACCAATCCGTTCGACAACGAAGACGGTTCCTTTTTCGTGCTGGTCAACGACGAGGGGCAGCACTCCCTCTGGCCGACCTTCGCGGAGGTGCCCGCCGGCTGGACCCGCGTCCACGGTGAGGCCTCGCGCCAGGAATGCCTCGCCTACGTCGAGGAGAACTGGACGGACCTGCGGCCGAAGAGCCTGATCGCCGAGGTCAACGGCTGAGCGAGGGTGTCCAGCCGCTCAATCCGGGCGGTTGGACGTGCTCGGCGCCCGCTTGCGGTCGTGAGCGGAGCCGGAAGTCGACGGAAGCGGACCTGAGGCGCGACCGTCCACACGGGACGCTGGTCCGGATTTGGGTGCCCGATTTGCATGCTTTGCGCAGCTGAGAGAAGGGGTCGTGAGTGGCAATGAGCGTTAGAACGACCTTTACCACTCACGACCCCTTGCCAGAATCGCCCATGTCCACAGTGGACGCTAGGGCGTGCCGGCTCCCGTCGGCCAGGGCAAACGAGCGCTTGACCTGCGGCAACCGTCACCACTCACGACCCGCCGCATCCCCGCCCCGCTTCCCGCCGACGTTGCGAAAGCCACTTTCGCAACCTTCCGCATGCCGCGCGTGACGACCCGTTGAGACGAAAGGAACTGCCGTGTTCGAAGAGCTCAACGTCGTCCGGGGCCTGGAAATCCACCGGAGGGACCGCTTCGACCCGGGAGCGGAACTCCTTTCCCTGATGGCCGAAGGCCCCATCTCCGCCTTGGGCACCGAGGAAGACGGCGAACGACGGACGGCGTGGCTCGCCACCGGGTACGACGAGGTCCGCCAGGTCCTCAGCTCGGACAAGTTCAGTGCCCGGCTGATCTACGGCGGGACGGCGGCCGGTATCGCCTGGCCCGGCTTCCTGACCCATTACGACCCTCCGGACCACACGCGCCTGCGCCGGTTGGTGACGCCGCCGTTCGCCATCCGGCGGATGCGGGGGTTCCAGCCCGAGGTCGAGCAGATCGTCGAAGACACGCTGGACACCATCGAGGACATGGGCGGTCCGGTGGATTTCGTCCCGCAGTTCGGCTGGGCCGTCGCCACCACGGCGACCTGCGACTTCCTCGGCATCCCGCGGGACGACCAGGCGGATCTGTCCCGCACGCTGCACGCCAGCCGGACCGAGCGGACCGATAAACGGCGCAACGCGGCGGGCAACAAGTACATGCAGTACATGAACAAGGCCGTGGCGCGGGTGCGCCGCGACCCCGGTGACGACCTGTTCGGTGTCGTGGTGCGCGA
The DNA here is from genome assembly GCF_044547565.1 of Amycolatopsis sp. NPDC052450. Lineage (NCBI taxonomy): Bacteria > Bacillati > Actinomycetota > Actinomycetes > Pseudonocardiales > Pseudonocardiaceae > Amycolatopsis > Amycolatopsis sp. NPDC052450. The sequence continues at coordinate 299,969 of NZ_JBIUAQ010000009.1, forward strand.
ACACGGTGACGAGATCACCGACGCGGAACTGGCCGGGGTGGCCGCGTTCATCATGGGCGCGGGCGGCGATCAGGTGGCCCGTTTCCTCGCGGCGGGCGCGTTGCTGATGGTCGATTTCCCGGAACAGTTCGACCTTCTGCGCGAAAAGCCGGACACGATCCCGGACTGGCTGGAGGAGCTCACCCGCTACCTCACCACCGACGAGAAGCTCCACCCGCGCATCGCGAAGGAGGACATCGAGATCGGTGGCCGCCTCGTCAAGGCCGGCGACACCGTCACCTGTTCCCTGCTGGGGGCGAACCGCGCGAACTTCCCGGCCCCGGAGGACGAATTCGACATCACCCGGGAGAAGTCACCGCACGTCGCGTTCGGGCACGGGATCCACCACTGCCTCGGCAGGCCGCTGGCGGAGATGGTGTTCCGGGTGGCGATTCCCGCGCTGGCCCGGCGTTTTCCCAAGCTGAGGCTCGCCGAGCCCGGCCGCAAGCTCAAGTTCGGACCACCACCGTTCGACGTGGAAGCCCTGCTGCTCGACTGGTAGCGCCAGAAAGCCTGAGGAGAATCATGGTAGTCCCCCTGCCGCATCAGCGGATCCGGCTCGATCCGGCGCCGGAGCTCTGCGCGTTGCAAGACAAGGGCCCGCTGCACGAGTACGACACGGAGACGGGGCTGAACGGCCGCAAGCAATGGTTGGTCACCGGTTACGACGAGGTGCGGGAGATCCTCGCCGACGCCACCCGCTTCAGCTCGATGCGGCCGGTCGACGACGAGGCGGACCGCGCGCATCTGCCGGGCATCCTGCAGGCCTACGACCCGCCCGACCACACCCGCCTGCGCGGGACCGTGGCCCCGGCGTTCAGTGTGCGGCGTATCGAAAGGCTGCGGCCCCGCGTCGAAGAAATCCTCGAAGAGGGCTTGGACGACCTGGAGAGCATGGGCTCGCCGATCGACTTCGTCCGGTACGCCGGCTGGCCCATCCCCGCGCTCATCGCCTGCGAGTTCCTCGGCGTTCCGCGTGACGATCAGGCCGACCTGTCGCGGATGATCCGGGACAGCCGGGAAAGCCGGATCCCCAAGCAGCGCGCGCAATCGAGCCTCGGCGTCGTCAACTACTGCGAAAAGCTCGCGGCCCGCGAACGCGCCGATCCCGGCGACGAGCTGATCGGGTTCATCGTGCGCGAGCACGGGGACAAGGTCAGCGACGAGGAACTGTCGGGGCTCGCCGAGGCGATCCTGATCGTGGCCGTCGAGCAGATGGCGGCCCAGCTGGCGATGGCGGTTCTGCTGTTCGCGACGAACCCGGCCCAGCTGTCGCTGCTGCGCGAACGTCCGGAGCTGGTGAACAGCGCGACCGAGGAAGTCCTGCGCTATCCGACGATCGTCGAGGCGCCTTCGCCGAGGACCGCGCTCGTCGACCTGAACATCGCCGGATACGACATCCGTGCCGGGGACGTGCTGACCTGTTCGATGCTGGCGGTCAACCGCACGCTCGGGGACAAGTTCGACATCACGCGCGAGAACAGCCCGGGACATCTCGCCTTCGGGCACGGCATCCACCACTGCGTCGGGGCACCGCTGGCCAGGCTCGAACTGCGGGTGGCGCTGCCGGTGCTGGCCCGCCGGTTCCCGTCGCTGCGGCTGGCGGTCCTGGAAGAGGAACTGCGGTTCGTCGCGGGCAAACCCGCCCCGTTCAACATCGAGGAGCTCCCCGTTGAGTGGTGAGGACACGCGCCCGCTCCACATCCGCAGGCACGATCTCGATCCGGCGGACGAACTGCGCGCCGCCGGGCCGCTGTCGAAGGTCACGGTGGGCACCGGAGCGGACGCCGAAACCATCTGGATGGCCGCGGGACACTCCGTCGTGCGCCAGGTTCTGGGTGACCACAAGCGGTTCAGCACCCGGCGCCGCTGGCACGAGCGGGACGAGGTCGGCGGGCAGGGCATCTTCCGGCCGAAGGAACTGGTCGGCAACCTGATGGACTACGACCCGCCCGAGCACACCCGGATGCGGCAGAAGCTGACCCCGGGGTTCACCCTGCGCAAGATGCGGCGCATGGAGCCCTACATCGAGCAGATCGTGTCGGAACGGCTCGACGCCATGGAGGACGCGGGATCTCCCGCCGACGTGATCGAACTCGTCGCCGACGAGGTGCCGGGAGCCGTGCTGTGCGAGCTGATCGGGGTGCCCCGTGACGATCGCGCCATGTTCCTCAAGCTGTGCCACGGGCATCTCGACGCCTCGCTGAGCCAGCGGCGACGCGCGGCCGCCGGCGAGGCGTTCTCCCGTTACCTGCTGGCCATGATCGCCAGGAACCGCAAGGAACCCGGCGAAGGACTGATCGGCGCCGTCGTCGCCGAACACGGCGACGAGGCCACCGACGAGGAACTGCGGGGCTTCTGCGTTCAGGTGATGCTGGCCGGTGACGACAACATCTCCGGCATGATCGGCCTCGGCATACTGGCTTTGCTGCGGCATCCCGGACAACTCGACGCGCTGCGCGGCGAAGGCCCGGCGGCGGACCGGGCGGTCGACGAGCTGATCCGGTACCTCACCGTCCCGTACGCGCCCACACCCCGGACGGCGATGGAAGACGTCGCCATCGGGGACGAGGTGATCAAGGAGGGCGAGACCGTCCTCTGCTCGCTCCCCATGGCGAACCGCGATCCCGCGCTGGTGCCGGAGCCGGACCGCCTCGACCTCACACGGGAGCCCGCGCCGCATGTGGCGTTCGGGCACGGGATCCACCACTGTCTCGGTGCTTCGCTGGCGAGGCTCGAACTACGAACGGTCTTCACCTTGCTGTGGCAGCGTTTTCCGGCGCTGAGGCTCGCGGATCCTGCGAAGGAGACCATGTTCCGGTTGACCACTCCGGCTTATGGGCTCACGAGTCTGATGGTCGAGTGGTGAGGGGGAGGGGGAGGGGGAGAGGCGTGGGGGAGGCGTCGGTACAGGGGGTGGGGGGGTGGGTTTGTTCGGTTAATATCAACAAAAAAAACACAAACAACCCCCACCCCCACC
>NZ_JBIUAQ010000009.1:302997-314308 GCF_044547565.1 Amycolatopsis sp. NPDC052450
CGGGGGGGGGGGCGGCGGGGGGTTCGGGGGGGCGGGGTTGGGTTTCGGTGCTTCACCCCCTTGACGCCCCCCCACCCACCCACCGGACCCATCCGGCACCGGACGTCCATGACGGCGCTGGACGTTCCGCCCGATCGCGGATGAAGATTGCGGCGCGGCATACGGCCGGACCGCACTTCCTGGTCAATGAAGGAGCTTCCACTCGGTATGGAGCACGCAATCGACGAGGTCGCGCCGGCCGTGGAGCCGACCGCGAACTACATGATGAGGACGCACTGCGATCCGCACGAGGACATGTTCACGTTGCGGGAGAAGGGCCCGTTGGTCCGGATCCTCGGGGACGCGTCCACTCAGCTCGGCAAGGGCTATGTCTGGCAGGCCCTCGGCTACGACGTCGTGCGGAAGATCCTCGGCGACCACGAGAACTTCACGACGCGGCCCCGGCTGACCGAGGCGGAAGCGGAACGGACGACCAACGGCGAAGACGTGCCCATGGCGCCGCAGTTCGTCGGGCAGATCTCGACCTACGACCCGCCCGATCACACGCGGCTGCGGCGCATGCTGACACCGGAGTTCACCCTCCGGCGGATCCGGCGGCTCGAACCGGCGATCCAGGAACTCATCGACGATCGCCTCGACGAGGTGGAAGCCGAAGGGCCGCCCGCTGATGTGCAAGGACTTTTCGCCGACCCCGTGGGCGGCGGTGTCCTTTGTGAACTGCTCGGCATCCCGCGTGACGATCGCAACGAGTTCATCCGGCGGATCCGGCGCAACGTCGACCTCAGCCGTGGGTTCAAGGCGAGGGCGGCCGACAGCGCGGCGTTCAACCGCTACCTGCTCGGCCTCATCACGCGGCAGCGCGAGGACCCGGACGACGGTTTCCTCGGCATGCTCGTGCGGGAGCACGGGGACAACGTCACGGATGAGGAGCTGAAGGGCCTGTGCACGGCTCTGCTTCTGGGCGGTGTCGAGACGGTCGCGGGAATGCTCGGTTTCGGGGTGCTCGCGCTTTTGGATCACCCCGAGCAGAAACAAATGCTCTTCGAAGGCCGTGAAGAGGCGGATCGCGTCGTCAACGAATTGCTGCGTTATCTCTCGCCCGTGCAGCAGCCGAATCCGCGGATGGCGCTCAAGGACGTCGTCGTCGGCGGACAGCTGATCCGGGCGGGCGATTACGTCCTCTGTTCGATCCTGATGGCGAACCGCGACGAGGCTCTGACTCCGAATCCCAATGTCCTCGACGCGAGGCGCCCCGCGGTTTCGGATGTCGGCTTCGGGCACGGAATCCATTACTGCATCGGCGCCGCGGTGGCGAGGTCGGTACTGCGGATGGCCTATCAATCCCTGTGGAAGCGGTTCCCCGGGCTGAGCCTGGCGGTGCCCATCGACGACGTGAAACTCCGGAACGCGTTCATCGACTGCCCGGATCAATTGCCGGTCTCCTGGTAGAAGGGAAGCGAAATGCGCGTTTTGTTGTGGGCGTGCGGCTCACGCGGGGACGTCGAACCGCTGGTCGCCTTGGCGGCGCGGTTGAAGGAGTCGGGCGCCGAGGTGCGGATGTGCGCGCCGCCGGACAGCGCGGAGCGGCTGGCCGAGATCGACGTGCCGCTGGTGCCGGTCGCGCGGCCGGACCGCAAGATGGACGACGGCGAAGGCCGTGATCCCGAACTCGCGGCAGCCGGGATCGCCGAGCAGTTCGACCAGATGCCCACCGTCGCCGAAGGCTGCGACGTCGTGGTCGCGACCGGGTTGCTGTCCGGCGCGGTCGCCGTGCGGTCGGTCGCCGAGAAGCTCGGGATCCCTTACTACTACGTGGCTTTGTGCCCGATCCACCTGCCGAGCCACCTCGACGCACCGCAGCGCGAGATGTACAACCAGGGTGCCGACGGGCTGTTCGGCGCCGCGCTCAACGGCAAACGGGCCGAGATCGGCCTGCCGCCGGTGAAGAACCTCTTCGACTACTGCTCGACCGACAAGCCGTTGCTGGCGGCGGATCCGATCCTCGCGCCGCTGGAGCCGCGCCACGAGGCCGAGCAGACCGGCGCGTGGATCCTGCCCGACGAACGGCCGCTCCCCGCGGAGCTGGAGGCGTTCCTCGCCGCCGGTCCGCCGCCGGTGTACGTCGGCTTCGGCAGCTCGTCCGGCACCGCCGACGCGGCGAGGGTGGCCATCGAAGCGATCCGCGCACAAGGCCACCGGGTGATCCTCTCCCGGGGCTGGGCGGGTTTGGACCTGCCCGAGGACGAGGGCGACTGCTTCGCCGTCGACGAGGTGAACCTCCAGGAACTGTTCCGCAGGGTCGCCGTCTCCATCCACCACGACGGCACGGGCACCACCCACATCGCCACCCGTGCGGGTGCCCCGCAGATCATCGTGCGCTCGATCGTCGGCCAGCAGTACTACTCCGACCGGGTCGCCGAACTCGGGATCGGTGTCGCCCTAGAAGGGCCGGCCCCGACCTTCGAGGCCATGTCCGCCGCGCTCACCACGGCGCTGGCTCCGGAGGCCAGGGCCAAGGCGACCGCCGTGGCCGACACCATCCGCGCCGACGGGACCACGGTCGCCGTGGACCTGCTGCGTGCCGCGGTCAGCCGCGAAAAGCCGTCGGTTCCCGCCTGAACCGGCCGGAACCGCAGAGAACGGGGAACTACGTGAAGCGCGTGTTGCTGGCGACGTCCGGAAGCCGAGGAGACGTCGAACCGCTGGTGGCCTTGGCGGTGCGGCTGCGGGAGGCGGGCGCCGAGGTGCGGATGTGCGCGCCGCCGGACTCCTCGGAGCGGCTGGCCGAGGTCGGTGTCCGGCTGGTTCCGGTCGGACAGTCGACCAGGACCGCGATCAAGGGGGCCAAACCGCCGTCGCCCGAGGACGGGCCGCGGCTTTCGGCCGAGGCGATGGCCGTCCAGTTCGAAGAGGTCCCGGCGGCCGCCGAGGGCTGTGACGTCGTGGTGACCACCGGAATGCTCGCCACCGCGGTCGCCGTCCGGTCGGTGGCCGAGAAACTCGGAATCCCTTACTACTACGGCTTTTACTGCCCGCGCTTCATCCCGTCGCCGCATTACGCGCCGCCACCGCCGCTGGGCGAGCCGCCCGCGCCGGAAGGCACCGACAACCGCGCGCTCTGGGAGCGCAACAGCCGCAGCGCCCTCAAGCGGTTCGGCGAGCCGCTCAACAGCCAGCGAGCCGCGATCGGCCTGCCGCCGGTGGAGGACGTCTTCCGGTTCGGCTTCACCGATCACCCGCTGCTGGCGGCCGACGCGTCCCTCGCCCCGCTTCAGCCGACCGACCTCGACGTCGTCCAGACGGGCGCTTGGACACTGCCTGACGAGCGGCCGCTTTCGGCCGACTTGGAGGCGTTCCTCGCCGCCGGTCCGCCGCCGGTGTACGTCGGTTTCGGCAGCATGCGCGCCCCCGAAGAGGCCGCCAAGGTCGCCATCGAAGCCGTGCGGGCCCACGGCCGCCGGGTGATCATTTCCCGTGGCTGGGCCGATCTCGCCCTGGTCGACGACCGGAGCGACTGCTTCGCCGCCGGTGAGGGAAACCAGCAGCTGTTGTTCGGCCGGGTGGCCGCCGCCGTCCATCACGGTGGCGCGGGCACGACGACCACGGCCACCCGGGCGGGTGTTCCGCAGGTCGTGGTCCCGCAGATCGCGGACCAGCCGTATTTCGCCGGCCGGGTGGCCGAACTGGGGATCGGTGTGGCGCACGAAGGCCCCACGCCGACCTTCGAATCCCTTTCGGCCGCGCTCGAGACGGCACTCGCCCCGGAAACGCGCGAGCGGGCGACGGCCGTCGCGGGCACGGTCCGCACCGACGGGGCCGCCGTGGCCGCGAACTTCCTCCTCGACGCGGTCGACCGCGTTTCCGTCTGAACCAGGGGATACGAAATGCGTGTGTTGTTGTCGACGACCGGACTCCGCGGAGACGTCGAACCGGTGATCGCGCTGGCGGTGCGGTTGCGGGAACTCGGCACCGAGGTGCGGGTGTGCGCGCCGCCGGACACCGGGGAGCGGCTGGCCGAGTTCGGCGTTCCGTTCGTTCCGGTCGGGCAGTCGCTGCGCGCGATGATGCGAGGGATGTCGGAGGGGGAGGGGCCGGAGCCCCGGCGCCCCGCCGACGAGCTCGCCGAGCAGTTCGACGCGGTCCCGGCGGCCGCGGAGGGCTGTGACGTGGTGCTGGCGACCGGTGTCCTGTCGGCCGCCATCGGCGTGCGGTCGGTGGCCGAAAAGCTCGGCCTCCCGTACTTCTACGCCGCGTACTGCCCGATCTACCTCCCGTCGCCGTACTACCCGCCGCCCCTGTCGCGGGGCGACGGCCGCCCGCCCGAGGAGGCCATGGACGACAACCGGGCGCTGTGGGACTTCTACAACGAGGTCTTCTCCAAGCGGTACGCGGACGCGCTCAACGGCCGTCGCGCGTCGCTCGGCCTGCCCCCGGTGGACAACCTCGTCGAGTACGGCTTCACCGAGCAGCCCTGGATGGCGGCGGATCCGGTGCTGGCCCCGCCCCGGCCCGAACTCGGCGCCGTGCAGACCGGCGCGTGGATCCTGCCCGACGAGCGGCCTCTTCCCGCGGACCTGGAGGCGTTCCTCGCCGCCGGTCCGCCGCCGGTGTACGTCGGTTTCGGCAGCACACCCGAAATCGCGGACACGGTGAAGCTGGCCGTCGAGGCGATCCGTGCGCAGGGCCACCGGGTGGTCCTCTCCCGGGGCTGGGCGGACATGGCCCTTCCCGACGACGGAGCCGACTGCTTCGCCGTCGGTGAAGCGAATCTCCAGGCGCTGTTCGGCCGGGTCGCCGCCGTCGTCCACCACGCGGGCGGGGGTACGACGACCGTGGCCGCGCGGGCGGGCGTCCCGCAGGTCGTGCTGCCCCAGATCACCGACCAGCCGTACTTCGCCGAGCAGGTGGCCGCGCTCGGCATCGGCGTGGCGTTCGAGGAGTTCGGCCCGGCTCCCACGTTCGACTCGCTGTCCGCCGCGCTCGCCACCGCGCTTTCCCCGGAGACCCGGGCACGCGCGAAAGCCGTCGCGGGCACGGTCCGCACCGACGGGACGACCGTGGCCGCCGACCGACTGCGTGCCGCGGTCAGCCGCGTTTCCGTTTGACCATCCCGAAACCGACCAGGGTGAGGAAAATGTCCGATCTGGCTGCAGCACCGCACGAGAACCGGCAGATGGCGCAGTGGTTCGGCGCCGACGCCGAACGGTACGACCGCGCCCGGCCCACCTATCCCGACGCACTGGTCGACCGGGTCGTCTCCTTGAGCCCCGGCAAGAGTTTCGTGGACGTCGGCTGCGGGACCGGCCTTTCGTCCCGTCCGTTCCAGGCGGCGGGCTGCACGGTGCTCGGCGTCGAACCGGACGCGCGGATGGCCGAGGTCGCGCGCAGGCGTGGCCTGGAGGTCGAGGTCGCCAAATTCGAGGACTGGGACCCGGAGGGCCGCACCTTCGACGCGGTCACCTCGGGGACGGCCTGGCACTGGGTGGACCCGTTCGCGGGCGCGGCCAAGGTGGCGGAGGTGCTCGCCCCACACGGGCTGATCGCGTTGTTCGACAACGGTTTCGAACTCCCGGAGGCCGTCATGACGGCGCAGGGGGAGGCGTATCGGCACGCCATGCCGGACGTGAAGTTCGAGCCGCCGTCCAAAAAGGACGAAGATGTCGAAGAATACGTCGAGCAGGTCTATGCCAAGCAGTACGTGAAGGCGGCCGAAGGCATCCAGCGAACCGGCGCGTTCAGCGAGCCGGAGGAACTGCGTTTCGCCTGGTCGCGCGTCTGCACCCGGGACGAATGGCTGGACCAGATCCCGACCCAGGGCGGGCTCAACCACCTCGCGGAGGACGCGCGCGCCCGGTTCCTGTCGTATCTCGGCTCGGCCATCGACGAAATCGGTGGATCGTTCACCATCAACTACGCCACGGTCGGCATCGCCGCGGTCCGGCGCTGAAGTACACCAGGGGAGACGAAATGCGTGTGCTTTTCTGGTCGTACGGGACCCGCGGCGAGATCGAACCGCTGGTGGCCCTGGCGCTGCGATTGAGGGAACTCGGTGACGAGGTGCGGATGTGCGCGCCGCCGGACTACACGAAGCGGCTGGCCGAGGTGAACGTGCCGCACGTCGTGGTCGGCAAGCCGGTGCTCGAAGAAGCGGGCGCGCTGGGCGGACCGCCCGAATCGCCCGAGGCCGCGATCGCGGGGATCGCCGAGCAGTTCGACAAGATCCCGGCGGCCGCCGAAGGCTGTGACGCGGTGGTGGCGACCGGCCTGCTGTCCGGCGCGATCGGTGTCCGGTCGGTGGCCGAGAAGCTGGGCATCCCGTACTTCTACGTCATTCCCTCACCGGTCCTGGTGCCGTCGCCCGAGCACCGGGGCATGTACAACAACGGCGCCGACGGGATGTTCGGCGGCGCGCTCAACGACCTTCGGGCCTCGATCGGCCTGCCGCCGGTGAAGAACCTGTACGACTTCAGCACCACCGACAAGCCCTTGCTGGCGGCGGACCCGCTACTGGCACCGGCGGCCGGCGGTGTCCGGACCGGCGCTTGGATCGAGCCCGACGACCGGCCGCTTTCCGCGGCTCTGGAAGCATTTCTCGCGGCAGGCCCGCCGCCGGTGTACGTCGGTTTCGGCTGCTCGCCCGCCCCTGCCGACATCGCCAAGGTGGCCGTCGAGGCGATCCGCGCCCAGGGGCGCCGAGTGGTCCTTTCCCACGGCTGGGCCGGTTTGACGCTGCCCGACGACGGCGCCGACTGCCTGGCCGTCGGTGAGGAGAACCTGCGGGCGCTGTTCGGCCGCGTGGCCGTCGCGGTCCATCACGGCGGCACCGGCACGACGCATGTTGCCGCTCTGGCGGGGGTTCCGCAGGTCGTGGTCCCGCAGATCGCGGACCACCCGCATTTCGCCGCCAAGGTGGCCGAACTGGGCATCGGGGCGGCGCACGACGGCCCGAACCCGACCGTCGACTCGCTGTCCGCCGCGCTCGTCACGGCGCTGGCCCCGGAAACGCGGGAACGCGCGAAGGCCGTCGCCGGCACGATCCGCACCGACGGGACGACGACGGCCGCGGAACTCGTGCGCGCCGCGGCCCAGCGCTGACCTCGTGAGCGGCAAGGACGGTTCTTTTGAGAGGTAAGGCAGCCGGGCATGCCCCCAATGTGGCATTGGGGACGCTGACCGTCCCCAATGCCACATTGGGGGCATCAGACCGCGGCGCGACCCCCACCACTCACGAGGTCCCGGGCGCTGTCCAGGCTCACCAGTTGAAGCGCGACAAGGCGGTAACCAAAATCAGCACCATGCCTCAAGACCCCGGCGCGACCCGGCTGCTGGCGATATCCCCGCATTTGGACGACGCGGTCCTTTCCCTCGGCGCGACTCTCGGCCGAGCGGCGCGGGACGGCGCGGAGGTCCTCGTCCACACGGTCTTCGCCGGAACCGCTCCGCCCCCTTACTCCGCGGCGGCGGAGCGAATGCACGCTGTCTGGGGTCTTTCCCCGGAGGACGACGCGCCGCTCCATCGCCGGAACGAGGACATCGCCGCGCTCGGCCTGCTGGGGCTGGCGTACCGGCACGGCCGGTTCCTCGACTCCATCTACCGCAGGCTGCCGGACGGCCGATGGCTCACGGATCACGTGGAGGGCGGGCAAAAGCTCGCGCTCAACCAGGATTCGCCCGCCGGGGACGACCGGCTCGTCGCCGAGATCGAGGAAGACCTCGAGGCGATCGTCGCCGAGTTCGAGCCGACGATGATCGTCACGTGCGCGGCCGTCGTCGACCATCCCGACAACGAAGCCGCCCGTGACGCCGCCTTGTCCGCCGCGCGGGCGACGAACATTCCGATCCGGCTGTGGGAAGACCTTCCGTATTCGATGTTCACCCCTGGCACGATCGAACTCCCCGCCGGTTTCCGGCTCGGCACTTCCGGATTCGAGCCTGCCACGGCGGATACTTGGAAACGGAAATACGAAGCCGTCGAGTGCTATTCTTCCCAGCTGACGATGCTCAACGGCAGGAACAAGAATTTGTTCGCGAGGCTGGACGAGCACGCGCGGAAGAATTCGCCACAGGGCGGATTCGGCGAAACCACCTGGCCTGTTCTCCTCGACGAAGACAACGGTTAAGCGAATCCGCGACAGCCGCCGCATCACGCCCGGAGGTACCGGAGTGTCCGCAACACTCACCCATCTGCCGTCACCGTCACTGGACCCCGCGCCCGAGGGCGGGCGCGGCCGGTGGGCGTTCTGGCGTTCGCCCGCCGATCAGCCGGGCTGGGCCCGGCCGGCGCTGCTGGGCATCGCGTTCGTGGCTCTGGTGCTGTACGCCTGGAACCTGCCGCGGGTCGACTTCGCGCCGCTGTACTCGGACACGGCCAAGAGCATGTCCGAGAGCTGGAAGGCGTTCTTCTACGGCACCGTCGACCCGGGCGCGACGTACACCCTCGACAAACTCGCCGGATCGTTCGCGCCACAGGCCATCTCGGCCAAGATCTTCGGCTACCACGAATGGTCGCTGGCGCTGCCGCAGGTGATCGAGGGCGTGATTTCGGTACTAGTGCTGTACCGGGTCGTGCGGCGCTGGGCGGGTGTGGTGCCCGGCCTGCTCGCCTCGGGCATCTTCACCCTCACGCCGGTGCTCGCGTCGATGTTCGGGCACAGCATGCAGGACGGCCTGCTCACGATGTGCCTGGTGCTCGCCGTGGACGCCTATCAGCGCGCCGTTCTCGAGGCGCGGCTCCGGTCGCTGGTCTTGGCCGGGGTCTGGGTCGGGATCGGCTTCCAGGCCAAGATGGTGCAGGCGTGGATGATCCTGCCCGCGCTGGCGATCGGCTACCTGCTGACCGCCCCGGTCGAACTGCGTCGCCGGGCGAAGCATGTGGCGCTCGCCGGAGTGGTGACGCTGTCGGTGTCGCTGTCGTGGATCGCGCTCTACACCTTCACCCCGGACAGCTCGCGGCCGCATATCAGCGGCACCACGAACGACAGCGCGTTCGCCATGGTGTTCGGCTACAACGGCCTCGGCCGCGTCGGCGTCCACCTGCCCGGCGCCGAGGACCCGAACGGGCGTGGCGGCCTGCCGTCGCTCGGCCCGGGCGGCCCCGGTGGCGGTCCTGGTGGTCCCGAGGGCGGTCCGGGTGACGGCCCTGGCGGTGGCCCCGGTGGTCCTGAGGGCGGTCCCGGTGGCCCCGAAGGCGGTCCGGGCGACGGTCCCGGACCTGAAGGCGGTCCCGGGGATCCGCAGGGCCCCGGCGGCGGTCAGGGGCTGGACGAGAACGGGAACTTCGGGACCAAGCACCAGGACGAACAGAACGGGAACGTCGGCCCGAAGGCCGAAGGCGGCCAGCCCCTCGGGCCGGGCGGCCCCCAGCCGGACCAGTCCAAAGTGGAGACACGAGCGGATCCGCTCGGCGCCACCAAGCTGCTCGACGGTCACCTCGGCGTCGCGATCGCCTGGTTGTTCCCGCTCGCCCTGCTGTCGCTGCTGTGCGGGCTCTGGTGGTGGCGCCGCGCCGAGCGCACCGATCCGGTGCGCGGCGGGCTGGTGATGTGGGGTGTCTGGCTGGTGACCTTCCTCTTCGTCTTCAGCGCGAGCGCCGTCGCGCACACCGCGTACGTGGCCTCCCTCGCCCCCGCGATCGCCGCGCTTTCCGCGCTCGGCATCGTGACCTTCTGGCGGGCGTACCGCACCGGCGGCAGGCAGGGCCGGCTCCTGCCGATCGCGATCGCGGCGGAACTGGCCTGGGGTGCCTGGCTGTGGTCGCATTACCCGAACTTCCTGCCGTGGGCGAAATGGGGCACCCTCGCGCTCGGCGTCGCCGCCCTCGTGGTGCTGATCCTGGCGCGGGTGCTCAAGAACGCGTCCAAGTCGCTCGTCACGGCCGGGCTCGTCATCGGTGTCGTGGCGATGCTGGCCGCACCCGCCACCTATGCCTTCTCCGTACTCCACCCCGATTACTCCGGCAGCTCCTTCGACGCCAACGCCGGACCGGCGTCCGGCTCCTTCTGAGACGAGCCGGTGCCGTTTTCATCGCCTGCGGAAGAATCCGCCGGCCGGAAAGGAAATCCGCTGATGCAGGAATCGCTCGACTCCACCGAGGTCCACCGTCGTTTCCAGCTGATCGCCAACGGGCCCGCCCTGTTCAACGCGGTCGTGTCCGGTATCGAGTTGGACATCTTCGACTTCCTGGAAGAGCGCGGCGGCGCCGACGCGGCGGCGCTCGGTGAGTTCACCGGCCTGGAGCCGCACAAGGTCCGGGTGCTGATGCTCGCGCTGACCACCACGGGCCTGATCGAGAAGCGCGGCGTCGACTATGTGAACCACCCGGTCGCGACCGAACTGCTCGCCACGAGCGGACCGGAGAGCTGGCAGCACATCCTGCTCAGCTGGAAGACCATCTACTACCCGGCGTTCGCCCGGATGACCTCCGCGCTGCGCGCCGGCACCAACGAGGCCCTCGACGCGCTCGACGGCCCTGGCGACACGCTGTACGCGCGGCTCGGCAACGACCCGGAGAAGGCCCGGATCTTCTACACGGCGATGTCGGCGTTCTCGTTGCAGACGATGCCGGGACTGCTGGAGCACATCGACGTGAAGTCGTCGCGGCACCTGCTCGACGTCGGCGGCGGCGACGGCACCACGGCGTCGGCGCTGCTGAAGGCCAACCCCGGCCTCAAGGCCACCCTGCTCGACCTGCCCAGCAGCGTGGAGCTGGCCGAGCAGCGCGTGCCGGCCGAGGTCACCGGCAGGCTCACCATGCACCCCGCGGACCTGCTGACCGACCCGTTCCCCGGCGGCACCGACCACGCGCTGTTCAGCCACGTCCTGGACACCTTCACCGCCGAGCAGTCCGTCATGCTGCTGGCCAAGGCCTACGAGGTGCTGCCGTCCGGCGGGAAGATCTCGATCTACGGCTTCGCGGCCGCGGACGACGAGACCGGCGGCCCGTTGTCGGCGCGGCTTTCGCTGTACCTCAACATCCTGGCCACCGGACGCGGAATGGCGTGGCCGCAGGCCGAGGCCGCGGCGTGGCTCAAGTCGGTCGGCTGCGTCGACGTGCGTTCGGTGGAGCTGCCGTTCGAGCACGCGCTGGTGACGGGCACGAAACCCTGACCGTTTGAGTACATGAAGGCCCCCTTCCTTGCGTCTGGCGCAAGGAAGGGGGCCTTCATGTACTTCTGGAGTCGGGCGGCCCTCCGCCTGCCTGGCACGTGTCGCGAAAGCCACTTTCGGGACGTCAGGCGTCGCGAAAGTGGCTTTCGCGACACGTCCCATCAACCCCGGAACACGAAAAAGGCCCCCCACCACACCCAAGGCT
>NZ_JBIUAQ010000010.1:0-283249 GCF_044547565.1 Amycolatopsis sp. NPDC052450
GGTGTCCCGTTGTCTTTTGGGGCTCCACCCGGGGGTGGGCGAACCCGTGTGTGGTGCGGTGTGTTTGTGTGTATTGTGCTTAAAAACCAACACCCCCCACCCACGACCAGCTGTACCGACCGGCTTCCCCGACGTCGCCACCTCAAGCCTTGGACACCCGCAGGGTGACCTGGTCGCCCCCCGAACTCACGGCGACCAGGTCCACCCGGCAGGCGGCGAACTCGACGGACTGCCGGCCACCCCGCCCGGTGGAGGCGACTTCCGCCGTCGTCCGCTCACCGCGTCCCGGTTCGGCCAAGGCCAGCTCGATCACGGCCTCCCCTTCCCAGACGCAGACCATTCCCGCGGCGCAGCGGGAATCGGACACCAGGCGAGCGAACCGGATACTGACGTCCTTCGACGCGACCTCGGTCGTGTCACCGGCGTTGAGGACGACGGTCTCCCCCAGCTCGACGGCGCCCTGGGCAGGCTGGGGCCGCTGTACCGGCGCGGGCTGGACCAGCGTGGGCCGGGTCGCGACGGGCTGTTCGCGCGCGGCGGAGCTACCGGCTCCGCAGGCGAGGCCGACCAAGGCGCAGAGGACGACGAGCAGCTTCTTGGGGTCCACGTGTTCTGGACGTAGCGGAGGCTCCGGTCCGTTGCATCGGTTTTTCAGTTGATCTTGTCGACCAGCACCCAGACACCGGTCGACGGGTTACGGCCGTGCTCCCCGCCCGGCTCGCCGTTCTGCTTCTTCGCTCGCAGGACAGCGGCCTCGATCCCGTTCTCGTAGTCCGCGAACCGCAACGCCGCCTTGTCGAATCCCGGGACGTGCTTGACCAGTCGTTTCGCCACATCGCCGTAGCACGTCATCGGCGCCGAGCACGCCTCGAAATGCAGCAGCAACCAGAACTCGAAGCACGGGTTCGAGATCGCCAGGTCGATCCGGAGCCTGCGAGCCGTCGCGACCGCCTTGTCGAGGTCGAACTCGTCGACATCGACCACGCACCACACCTCGTCGTACGTCCCTTCGGCGCGATCACGCATTCCCGCCGCGTATTTGACCACCGCGTCCGGATCGCCACGCTTCGCTTTGATCTTGACCGTGATGGCCGGGTTCCGGCGAGCACGTTTGAGCCCTTCGAAATACCCGGGCTCCGTTGCCTCCGCACCACAGACGACGAGGACCGAAGTTCGCTGCTCCCGGAACGCCGACCGCCTCCGGCCGCTGTTCTCCCTGCGGGTCATCCGCCCTGCACTGCCTCGGCGAAGTCACCCAGCACCGGAACGGCCCCGTAGCTGCCGGCGAGATAGCGACGCTCGGTGTTCTGGTCCTTGCGCGGTTTGAAGTCCGTGAGCGGATAGAGCTCGCTGGCCCCTTCCGCGTTCTTGTCCACGAACCAGATCTGGTCGCGGTCCAGGACGGCGTCCCCGAGCATGGTGCCGAGGAGGCTCGTGTCGTGCGTGGTGAAGACGAGCTGGGCGCCGTGGGGATTGGTCGTTTCGGACTGGAAGAGGCTGACGAGCTTCGCGGTCAACAACGGATGCAGACTCGAGTCGATCTCGTCGACGACGAGAACCTGCCCTTCGTCGAGCGCGTCCAGAACGGTCGGGATGAGCCTGAGCCAGTTCCTGGTTCCAGCGGACTCGTCGTGCAGTTCGAACGGCGACTCGGTCTTACCGTGCCAGAACCTCAACCTCCATCGTGGCCCGGACCCGGTACCGACGACTCGCCCTGGCAGCAGCCTCGTGTGCTGATGACTCGGCGGCTCGTCGACGAGCTCCGCGAGGACATCCGCGATTCCCACGTCAGCGGCCGCGAGCAGGGACAGCAGGCGGCGGCTGTTGCGCGCGTCTCGCTGCAGGAAATTCCCCACTCGGCTCCCCACGTCATCGGGAGCCCACGCTCCCTCGGCGGAAACGATCCGGAGCGAGCGCTCGAACCAGCGGTAGACCGGCATCAGAGGGCCGAGTTCCAGCCCGGAGCAGAAGCTCAGTAAGAGCACATCTCCACGGATCAATTCCTCCAGAGCGGCGAATTTGCTCCTCAAGTTCGCCGAAGTGGACCCGAACCGAAGGTCGTCTCCGGTTCGTTCGAACACCACCCGCCGACGTTTCTCCGGGTAGGCGTACAGCCATTCCTCCAGGACCGCGTCGTCACCGGCCCGGAAGCCGTACGTGTACCGAGTTCCTTCAGCGAGGATTTCGATCACGAAGGTCGACGGAAGCTCCCCCGCTTGGGCATCCAGGCGAAAAATGCTGCGTGGCCCGGCGCCGAGGACTTTCGACGTCAGTACGCCGACCGCCATGTAGGTCAGCCCGTCGAGAAGGTTCGACTTACCGGAGGCGTTCGCCCCGTAGATCGCGGCCACCGGAACGGCCGCACGCTCGTCCCCCGGCATCGCGGGCATCAGGAGGAGCTCCTGTTCGTCACGAAACGAGCGATGGTTGCCCAACCGGAAGCTTCGGAGCACCCTGGCCACCTTCCTGGCAAAGTTTCAGGCCGTTCTGTACCAGTAAACCGCACAGAACGGCCTGAAGCCTCATCCGGGGCCCGGTCAGTCGTCGGAGACGTCGCCGCCGTTCGCGTCCCCGCCGCCGCGGATCATGAACAGCACCGACTCCAGCTCCTCCGGCTTGATCAGCACGTCCCGTGCCTTCGAGCCCTCCGAAGGCCCGACGACGCCGCGGCTTTCCAGCAGGTCCATCAGGCGTCCGGCCTTGGCGAAACCGACCCGCAGCTTCCGCTGCAGCATCGACGTCGAGCCGAACTGCGAGGTGACGATCAGCTCGGCGGCCTGCAGCAGGACGTCGAGGTCGTCGCCGATGTCGGAGTCGATTTCCTTCTTCTCGCCGGCCTTCGCGGCGGTGACGCCGTCCTGGTAGTCCGGCTGCGCCTGTTCCTTGGCGAAGTTCACCACGGCGGAGATCTCTTCGTCGCCGACGAAGGCGCCCTGGATGCGGACCGGTTTCCCGGCACCCATCGGCAGGTACAGCGCGTCACCCATACCGATGAGCTTCTCCGCGCCCGGCTGGTCGAGGATGACCCGCGAGTCGGTGAGCGAGGAGGTCGCGAACGCCAGCCGCGACGGCACGTTGGTCTTGATCAGGCCGGTCACGACGTCGACCGACGGGCGCTGGGTCGCCAGCACCAGGTGGATACCGGCGGCACGCGCCTTCTGGGTGATCCGGACGATCGCGTCCTCGACGTCGCGCGGGGCGGTCATCATCAGGTCGGCGAGCTCGTCGACGATCGCCATGATGTACGGGTACGGCTGGTAGACGCGCTCGCTGCCGGGCGGCGCGGTGATCTCGCCCGAGCGCACCTTCTTGTTGTAGTCGTCGATGTGCCGGACCTTGTTGACCTGCATGTCCTGATAGCGCTGCTCCATCTCCTCCACCAGCCAGGCCAGCGCGGCGGCGGCCTTCTTCGGCTGGGTGATGATGGGCGTGATCAGGTGCGGGATGCCCTCGTACGGGGTCAGCTCGACCATCTTCGGGTCGATCAGGATCATCCGGCATTCGTCCGGCGTCGCCCGCGCGAGCAGCGACACCAGCATCGAGTTCACGAAGCTCGACTTACCGGAACCGGTGGACCCCGCCACCAGCAGGTGCGGCATCTTCGTCAGGTTCGCGGTGACGAAATGGCCCTCGATGTCCTTGCCGAGCCCGATGACCATCGGGTGGTTGTCCTTGACCGTCGACGGCGCGCGCAGCACGTCGCCGAGGCGCACCATCTCGCGGTCGGAGTTCGGCACCTCGATGCCGACCGCGGATTTGCCGGGGATCGGCGCCAGCAGCCGGACGTTGTCGGTCGCCACCGCGTAGGCGATGTTCTTGGTCAGCGCGGTGATCTTCTCGACCTTCACGCCCGGGCCGAGTTCGACCTCGTACCGGGTGACCGTCGGACCCCGCGTGAAGCCGGTGACCTGCGCGTCGACGTTGAACTGCTCCAGCACGCCGGTGATCGCCTCGATCATGGCGTCGTTGGCCTTGCTGCGGGACTTCGGCGCGTCGCCGAGCTTCAGCAGATCCGGCGGCGGGAGCTTGTAGTCGCCTTCGACGGTCCTCGTGACCGCCAGCGGAGCCTCGGCCTTCTTCGGCTTCTTCTCTTCGACAGGCTTGGGTGCTGGCTTCGGAGGCCGCAGCGGCGTCGGCGTTTCGGCCAGCGCGGCCTCGATGTCGAGCTGCTCGCCCTCGTGGTCGGCCGAGGACTGGCGGCGGCGCGACGGCTTCCGCAGGCGCACCGACTTCGGGTCGGCTTCGGTGACGGCGTCGCGTTCGTCGTGGATGGCCTTGCGCTCGGCCTCGGCCTCTTCGATCTCTTCGGGGTCGAGGCCCCAGTTCCGCAGCCGGTGCGGGATCTCCCGGACCGGGGTCCCGGTGAACACGAGCGTGCCGAACAGCAGCGCCAGCACCAGCAGCGGCACGGCGACCCAGGTGGTGACGCCCATGGTCAGCAGGCCACCGGAGAACGCGCCGATCACCCCACCGGCGTACATCCGGCCGTCGTTGGTCTCGGGCAGCGCGGTGAAGATGTGCAGCAGGCCGAGTACCGACAGGATGACCAGCAGCGTGCCGATCACCATCCGCGGCCGGGCTTCCGGCATCGGTTCCGAACGCATCAGCGCGACGGCGACCACGGTCAGCACCAGCGGGAGCGTCACGGCTCCGGCGCCCAGCAGCGAGCGCGTGCCGACCTCCACCCAGCCACCGATCGGGCCCGCGGCCCGCCACCAGACACCGAACGCGATCACCAGCGCCAGCGCGATCAGGCCCAGCGCGAGACCGTCCCGGCGGTGTTCCGGTTCGAGTTCACGGCCGCGGCCGACGGTCCGCGCGAGCGTGCCGAGGCCCTTCGCGAGCAGGTTCCAGGTGCCGCGCACGCCCTTGGCGAACGTGCCGGACGACTTCTTCCGCGGTGCGGGACGCCGTGGAGCGGGCTTCCTCGCAGCCGTTGACCTGGGCTTCGCCGGGGTACGCGGCTTTCGCGCCGGCCCCTTGCTGCCGCCGCTTCGCGCCGTACTCCGTTTCCTGGTCGTCGACCCGCTAGCCATGCCTCCACGGTAACCGCCTCGACCCTCCAGCCCCGGCTGCCACTCGGAGCACATCTTGAACATTCGTCTCAGGTCACAGCTTGAGCGGCCATCCGGGTGAAAAGTGGTTCATGACATGCTCTGCCCCATGTTCGCGCTGCATCAGGACGAAAATTCGGCTCGCCGCGCCCCGGCCATCTGGCGCACGATGCTGAACATCGACCGGGGGCTGGTCAACTTCGTCGGCAAACTCACCGTGACCGGCGGTGTTCCGGCCGAACTGCGCCGCAAACCCTTGCTCATGACGGCCAACCACATCGGCGTGTTCGACGCGTTCGTGCTGATGGCGGCCTGCAAACGGATCGGCATCAACCCGCGGTTCATGCTGGCGGGCGGCATCCTCGACGCGCCGGTCATCGGCCCCGCGCTGCGGGTCAGCGGCCACCTGCGGGTCGACCGCAAACAGGCTTCGACGGCCATCGGCCAGTTCACCGAAGCCACCGAAGCGCTGCGCACCACCCGTGACCCGCTGATCGTCTACCCCGAGGGCCGGATCAGCCACGATCCCGGCCTGTGGCCGGAGCGCGGCAAGACCGGCGCGGCGCGGCTCGCGCTGGCCGCCGGGGTGCCGGTGATCCCGATCAGCCAATGGGGCGCGCACGAGGCCGTGTACTGGGGGACGGAGACCGTCAACGGCCCCGCCGACCTGCTGCCGCTCGCGAAGTCCGGGCTGAGCGCGCCCATGCGGCGGCCGCGGTTCAAGGTGCATTTCGGCGAGCCGGTGGACCTGTCGGAGGTCGAGCCGGACCGGCCGGGCGCCGGGGTCCGCGCGCACGCCAAGATCATGCAGGCGATCACCGACGGCCTGGTCCCGCTGCGCCGCGACGAACTCGACAAGCCGCGCTTCCACGACCCGACGCGGCCGACCGACACCGTCAGCCCGTGGAAGAAGTACTGAGTTCCGGATCCTGAGACGGGTGCCAGCGTTCGCCTAGGGTCGGCGGACGTGAGCACCCGCATCCTCGTCGTCTACTACAGCGCGACCGGAAACACCGCGAAACTCGCCACGGCGCTGGCCGACGGCGCCCGCGAGGCCGAAGCCGAAGTCCGCGTCCGCACGGTTCCCGAAACCGCCCCGCCCGGTGCGGTGGCGAGCAATCCGCGCTGGCAGGCGTGGGTGGACGCGGGGCCGCACCACGAGACGGCGACGCTGGACGACCTGGAATGGGCCGACGGTTTCGCGGCCGGGAGCCCGACCAGGTTCGGCGGCCCCGCCGCCCAGCTGAAGTCCTTTTTGGACAGCACCGGTGGCCTGTGGGCCAAGGGAAAGCTGGTGAACAAGGTCGCGACGTCGTTCACCACCGCGTCCACCGCGCACGGCGGGCTCGAATCGACCGTGCTCGCGACCAACAACATCTTCTACCACTGGGGCGCCATCGTCCTGCCCCTCGGCTACACCGACCCGCGACTGCTGGAATCGGGCAATCCGTACGGCGGCTCGTTCGTCTCGCGCAAATCCGCCGAGCCCGACGAACTCGCCCTGGACGCCCTCCGGTTACAGGGGCGACGGCTCGCCACTGTCTCGCGCTACGTCGCCGACGGCCTTTTCAAGGACGGGTGAAGGGAACCGCACACCCGCCTCTTGCGTCGTAGAGTGGTCACACAGCGTCACGCTACGGGGAGGAAGCGGGATGACCGGCGGCTACGAAGTGGTCCTGGAATCGATCGGCGCGGCATCAAAAGCGGCGAAACGCGCTTCGGACGACGTCGGGAAGGTGCACCTCGCGGCCGCGCTCAACGACGTCGCGGCGGGCTTGCCGGGTGGCGTATCCGGTGAAGCGGCCCGGCTGCTCGCCGACGCCCGGGGCCGCGCGGTGCCAGGCTGGGCCGAGAACACCGCGGACTACTCCGCACGACTCGACGCGGCGGCCGTCCGCTACCGCTCGAACGAGCTCGCGGCGTCACGAGAACTCCCCGTCTGATGCTCACCTGGGGAGACGTGCGCCGGTGGGATCCGGCCGCGATCGGCCGCGTGGCCGACGCGCTCAACGACGGCTGCACCCGCATCATCGCCGCGAGCGACGACGTCGGAGCCATGGCCCGCTTCACGGGCTGGACCGGCGAGGCGGCCACCGCCGCGTCGATCCGGGGCGAATCGCTGACCTCCACCCTGGAGCGGCTCGTCGCCGAGGCGTCCGCGGTCCGGCGGGGTGCCCACGAGGTGCAGATCGCGCTGGACCGGATCGTCGCGTTCGTGCGGGAGACCGACGAACTGGCGCACCGGAACGGCCTGGCCATCGGCCCCGGCGGCGAGATCTCCGTCGGCGCCGTGCGGCCTGACCAATCCCGCGTGATGGCGGAACTGGCCGACCGGATCGAACAGGGCCTACGCCGCGCGGCGGACGTCGACGCCGATTTCGCCGCGATCCTGGGCCGGGCCCTTCGTGGCGAAATCACCGAACAGGGTGGCGGCACCCTCGCCCAAGCGGCGGACGCCGGGGCCGCGCAAAGCGGCCTGTCGATCATCGGGCCGCCGGAGAACGGCTCCCCCGGCGACAACAAGGCATGGTGGGCGAGCCTGTCGGATACGGCGAAAGTCGCGCTGCTGCAAGGGAACCCGGGACTCGTCGGCAATCTCGACGGTATCCCGGCGGCCGACCGCGACGCGGCCAACCGTGCCGTCCTCGCCCGCGAGATCGCGCGACTCCAGGGCGATCCCAAGCTCAAGGGCCTGGAAGCCATCGAACGGCGGCTGGCCCAATCGGAGCCGCAGGCGTTCCTGCTGGGGCTGGACACCAGCGGCGACGGGAAGGCGATCGTTTCGGCGGGGAATCCCGACACCGCGGCGAATGTGGCGACCTACGTGCCGGGGACCGGTTCGGAACTGGCGAAGATCGGCGGCGATCTCAACCGGTCCGACAAGATGTGGGCCGCGGCGACCACCTCGGGTTCACCGTCGACCGCGGTGATCACCTGGCTCGGCTACGACGCGCCGAACGAGATCACCGACGCCGCGAGCGCCAAGTACGCCGACGGCGGCAAGGCGGCCCTCGCCGGATTCCAGGACGGGCTACGGGAAACACACCAAGGGCCGCCTTCGCACAACACGGTGCTGGGCCACAGCTACGGCACCACCGTCGTCGGTCACGCGGCGGTCGACGGCGGCCTCGCCGCGGACGAACTCGTCTTCGTGGCGAGCCCCGGCGTCGGCGCGCACGACGTCGGCGAACTGCACCTCGACGGGGTGAACCAGGACGAGATCGGCAAGCACGTGCACGCCACCGTGGCCGAACACGACATGATCAACCTGGCCAACGTCGAGATCGCCGGCTACGACCCGATCCTCGGCCAGGACCCGGCCGACGCGGACTTCGGCGGGCAGGTGTTCACTTCGGCGCCGGGCACGGACGGGTGGGGCGGGTACAGCTCGGAGGCGCACAGCGAATACTGGGAAGACAACAACCCGTCGTTGAACAATCTCGGCCAGATCATCGCCGGGAAGCCGACTACGTGAACCGGGCCTTCGCATTCATCCTCGCCTCGCTGATGTTCTCGGCGGCTTGTTCCCCTGGAGGTGGGGACCATATGGAATCGACGATCACCGAACAGCAGGCTCGCGACAAGGTCGAGCAATACATCCAAGGCGCGCTGTCGGCGCTGCCCGCCTCTGCCGAACTGAAGCCGTTCACACGGAATCGTTCGGAGTGCACGGATCCGACCGACAAGGGACCGCTGGGCCGCTTCGAGATCTCCGCGACTTACGAGATCGTCGGCCTGGACTCCGCGCGGTTCCCCGAACACTTCACGGCGATCATCCAGTGGTGGGAAGCGCACGCCTTCAAGATTCTGACCGACTCCCGGCCGACAGATCAGTATGTCTTCGCGCGAAACACCGGCGATGCCTTCGACATGTCGATCAAGGCGAACGACCTCGGCAAGTTCTACGTCGGGGCGACCTCCCCCTGCGTCTGGCCGGACGGCACGCCCGAACCCCAGGCCGTCGAAGCCACCGAACCCGAGCAGCCGGTCGCCGCTCCCCCGGAACCGGAACCGGTCCGCAAGCCGCGCCGCGCTCCCGTCGACGACGAGGACTTCGCCCAGACCAACTGGACCGACGGCGGCGCCTCTTTCTGATTTCACGCGCGGCCGGTGTGACCGCAGGTGCCTGTGGTGCGCGCGTGGCGATCATCAAGTCCGTGAAGGCCTCCTTGAGGGACCCTGGGTCCCTCAAGGAGGCCTTCACGGACAGCAGTCTCACGACCGGCCCAGCCGCTGGGAAAACGGGTCGCCCCGCCGTCGCCCGGCCTCTACCCTCCGGCCGTGACCGCCGAACTCGCCGCCGCCCCCGCCCCGCATGTCGCGCATCGCGGCCGGGGCATCACGCTCATCCTGCTCGCCGCGGTCTTCTTCGGGACGTCGGGTGTGCTGGGCAAACCGGCGATGCAGGCGGGGTTGTCGCCGGAGCAGGTCGCGGCGATCCGCATCGGGTTGTCGGCGATCGTGCTGCTCGGGCTGGTCGCCGTCTTCCGGCCGAAGCTCCTCAAAGTGACGAAGCGCGAGTGGCCGCTGCTGCTGGCGTACGGCTCGCTCGGCGTGGCGGGCGTTCAGCTCATGTACTTCCTCGCGGCGGGCCGGATCCCGGTCGGGATCGCGATTTTGCTCGAGTTCACCTCACCGGTGCTGATCGCGCTGTGGGTGCGGTTCGTGCGGCGGGTGCGGTTGCCGAGGGCGATGTGGGCGGGGATCGCGCTGGCGATGACGGGGCTCGTGCTGGTCGCGCAGGTCTGGGAGGGGCTGAGCCTGGACGTCGTCGGGTTGCTCGCCGGGCTGGGCGCGGCCGTCTGTTCGGCGGGTTACTTCCTGCTCGGGGAACGGGGCGTCGCGGACCGCGATCCGCTCGGCATGGTCACCTGGGGGATGACGATCGGCGCGGTCCTGGTGTGCGCGGTCGCGCCGCCGTGGACGATCCCGTGGGGCCTGCTCGGCGCCCCGGCGTCGTTCGGGCCGTGGGAGCCGCCGGTGTGGTCGCTGCTGATCGCGCTGGTGCTGATCGCGACCGTCCTCGCCTACGCGACGGGTATGGCGGCGCTGCGGCATCTCCCGGCGTCGGTGGCGAGCGTCGTGGGGCTGGTGGAGCCGCTGATCGCCGCCACCGCGGCCTGGCTGCTGCTGGGCGAGGCGCTCAGCTGGATCCAAGCCGCGGGCGCGGTCGTACTGCTGACCGGCGCGTACATCGTCCAGCTGAATTCGAACGTGGTCCAGACGGACTCAACCCTGCTGGAGGCCTCGTAGCTCGCTGATCTCCTGCTGCTGCGAACGCGACGTCGTCGCGGCGAGGTCGCGGGCGTCGGGGTTGCGGCCGTGCTGGGTTTCGGCTTCGGCGATGCGGACGCCCGCCTCGCGCTGGCGGATCAGGCGGGCGGTGAACTGGCGGTCGAAGTCCTTTCCGGACAGTCCCGCCAGTTCCGCCATGTCGCCGGGGCCGATGTACCCGTCGCGCTGGATGTGTTCGAGGTTCGGGTCGTCCGGCGCGGGCTGGCCCCACGCCTCGATGAGCCCGGAAAGCCGCGCGATCTCCGGTTCGTGCGTGTCGATGACGCGTTTGGCGACCGCCTTCAACTGGCCGTTCTCCGCGCGGGTTTCCGCCAGTGAAGCCAGATCCACGCCCTGCTGGTGGTGCGCGAGCGCCTGCCGGGCGAACGCGACATCGGCGTCGTTGAACGGAACGGCGGCCTGTTGCGCCATCGGTGAAGACCCGGGAGGCGCCGTCCGCGACTGGGGTGCCTCGTCCGAGCAGCCCGCGAGCGCGACGGCGGCCATGGCGACGGCGGGCAGGAACCGGAGGGCGGCGTGCGACATCGAAGAGCTCCTCGGAACGCGCGGTGGAGATGCCTAGGTTGGCAGAGTCCACATCGGCCTGTGCACCGGGGGTTGCGCAAACACTTTTCCTCCCGGCCTCGTGGTGCGACAATCCCGCGATCCACCGCCACTCCGACAGGGGGTAACCGCGAATGGGCGCAGAAACCACGACCGGGCGGCCGGGGTTGCGCCCGGACCTGCGGCAACGCCACGTCCGGATGATCGCGCTCGGCGGCATCATCGGCGCGAGCCTGTTCATCGGCAGCGGCGCGGTCATCCACACCGTCGGCCCGGCGGCCGTCCTCTCCTACGCCATCGGCGGCCTGATCGTCGTGCTGGTGATGCGGATGCTGGGCGAGATGGCGACGGCCGCGCCGTCCCAGGGTTCCTTCATGGAATACGCGCGGACTTCGCTGGGCGGCTGGGCGGGTTTCACCGTCGGCTGGCTGTACTGGTACTTCTGGGTCGGCGTGGTCGCGTTCGAGGCCGTCGCCGGGGCGAAGATCCTGCAGACCTGGATTCCCGTTGTGCCGCAATGGGTCTTCTCGCTCGTCCTGATGCTCCTGCTGACCGCCGCCAACCTCGCCTCGGCCAGGTCGTTCGGGGAGACGGAGTTCTGGCTCGCGTCGGTCAAGATCGCCACGATCGTGGTGTTCCTCGTGGTGGGCGTCCTGTTCGTGCTCGGCCTCTGGCCCGGCGGTTCGTTCTCGGTCGGCAACATCGCGCAGGACGGCTTCTTCGCCAACGGCGGGTTCTCGGTGGTCCACGGCGTGGTGATCGTGATCTTCTCCTACTTCGGCGCGGAGATCGTCACCATCGCCGCCGCCGAATCGCGGGAGCCCGAAACGGCCGTGCGCAAGGCGACCTCGTCGATCGTCTGGCGGGTCATCGTGTTCTACGTCGGCTCCGTGACACTGCTGGTGATGATCACCGGCTGGCGGGAGATCCCGACCACGACGAGCCCGTTCGCCGCCGCGTTCGGCCGGTTCGGCATCCCCGCCGCCGAGACCGTGGTCAGCGCGGTGGTGCTGACGGCCGTGCTGTCGGTGCTGAATTCGGGGCTGTACACCGCTTCCCGCATGTTGTTCGCGTTGCACGGCAACGGCTGGGCGCCGAAGTGGATCGCGGACACGAACCGGCGCGGCGTGCCGTGGAAGGCGATCCTGGTGTCCACTTCGGTCGGGTACGTGGCCGTGGTGATGAATTTCCTGTCACCGGACAAGATCTTCTACTTCATCATCAACTCCGCGGGCGCGGTCGCGCTGTTCGTCTACGCGATCATCGCGGGCTCACAGCTCCGGATGCGGCGCCGTCTGGAGGCCGAGGCGCCGGAGCGGCTGAAGCTGCGCATGTGGGGCTATCCGTGGCTGAGCCGGCTCACGCTCGCCGGGACGCTGGCCGTGGTCGCGTCGATGTTGTTCGTGGACGCGGACACGCGGGCCCAGCTGTACCTGAGCCTGATCAGCCTGGCGGTGATCCTCGGCGTCTACTTCATCCAGCGCCGGCGATCCGGCCGAGAGCACCGTAAAACACCTCTCCGATCTTCGCGGGATCACGGCTGAGGAAGGCCTGGCCGCCGACCGGGACGACGAGCTGCCCGAGTTCGGTCTCGTCGGCGTCGGGGCCGATCCCGAGGGCGATCAACGGTACCGGACGCTTCCGGTCGTGCAGCTTTCCCAGCTCGGCCAGCAGGTTCTCGCGGCCGATGCCGCCGGGGTCGGTGTCGCGGCCGTCGGTCATCACGATGACCAGGTTCAGTTTCCCCGGCTGCCATTCCTCGCGTGCCAGCCGATAGATGTCGAGGACGCTGTCGTACAGGCCGGTCTGCCCGTCCGGCACGGCGCGGACGGCGCGCAGCCGGTCCACGGCGGCCAGCTGCTGCCCGACCGGCGCCATCGGCAGGATCTCCCGATAGTCGCGTTCACCGTCCATTTTGGTCGCGAAGGTCAGGAAACGGATCTGTGACGCGGGTTTGAACAGCCCCAGGGCGTTCTCCGCCGCTTCCAGCGTGAGCCGCAGCCGGGATTTCCCGGTTCCCGGGACCGGCGCGCTCATCGAACCGGAGACGTCGATCAACACCTGGACCCGGGCGCTCGCGTTCACCCCGGCCCACTGGCGGAGCACTTCGTCGACGTCGGCGGCGGCCGGGATCTCGGCGCTGCGCTGTCCCTGTGCCTCGACACGCTGATCTGTTTCCGCGAGCCGCAACGCTTGCCCACCCGGGGCGCGCAGCTCCGACCGTGAGCCGGTCGCGGCACCGTGGAGCAGGGCGCGTTCCAGTTCCGCGACGGCTTTGCCCTGCTGCTGGGTCGCGCCCGCGATCTCGACGAACGGGTAGTCGAGCGCGGGGGCGGCGGGTGAGTACACGGCCACCAGCGCGGTCTCGCCTTCGGAAAGCTCGGAGTTGTGCCGCAGCACCGCGTTCTCCGCCGCGGGGAACGCGGTCGGCGAAGCGCCGGTGGAGAACTTCCGGAGCAGGGCCACGTACGCGGCGGCCGGATCCGAGGCGCCCTTCGTGACGTGGCGCAGTGCCAGCAGCGCCGAAACACCGACGGGGTCGCGCACGGGATCCGGCATCCCGGCCACGATTCCGGCGTGGCCGAGCACTTCCGGCCAGGTCAGCGGCTTGCGGGGCCAGCCGAGTTCTTTCGCGACCGGTTCCGCGACCGCGAGCACCACCGGCGAACTGGCCACCGACGGCCCGGAGAGGGGAACACCGTCGGCCCTTCTCAAGAACAGCGTCGAGGACGGGATCCAGGCCTGCGGCCGGGGCGCCGTCCCGGACAGCTCGTCCGCCATCTGGAGGGAATCCCTGGCCTGGACGTCGAACGCGACACAGGCGAGACCGAGGTCGCGGGCGGTCCGGGTGACGGCGGGGGCGATGTCGGGCGTCGCGGCGACGACGACCCGCTCGGGCTCGCAACCGGGATCGGAACGCGCCAGGGTCACGGTCACCCAGGTGGCCGCGCCGAGCACGGCCGCCAGCGCGAGCGCCAGTAGCGGGAGCAGTATCCGTCTTCGGGTCCGGGCGGTGGTGTGGCGTCCCATGGACTCTCCCGGTCTCCCGGCATGGGGTTCGAGGAGCGTCCGAGGGTACGCCGGCCCCACCCTTAGGGGAAGGCTGCGACTTTCGGCGTAGGAGAAACCGTACCGAGGCGGGAGGTGGCCGACCCCGGGTCGCGGAACACTTGCCCCGTAAGGAGAACACTCGAAATCGGGGGTATCCGTGATGAACCGGCCCACGCGCGCGGAACAGCGCAAAGCCCGCAACGCCCTGTTCGGTCAGGCGATCACGATCGCCTTCGCTCTGCTGATGACGGCGGCCGCGAATCGGTCTTCATCGGGATGAGCCGCGCCTGGGCGACCGGCGAGTTCGCCCACGCGCGCCAGGGCGACGGCCACGTGTGCGCGGCGTCGGGTCGCTCCACCCGCGCGTCGGTGAAGTCGGCGCCTTGTTCGAACTCGGCGCCGTCGAAGGTGGTCGTGCCGCTGAACAGCGCGCCGATGAAGGTCGCGTACCTGGGGAACGACGCGGTACGGAAGTCGGTGTCTCCGGTGAAGCACGCCCTGTCGAAGTCGACGTACGACAGGAACCGGGTTCGGCGAAAGTCCCCGCGGACGATCAGGCTGTCCTTGAAATCGGCGTCATCGAGGACGGTGTCCGCGAAATCAGGTTCGACGAGCACCGCGTCCCGCAGGTCCAGGTAGTCGAGGTCCCAGAACTCGAGGGGCCGGGCCTCCCCCTCGGGCCAGCGAAAGTGCCGCGAGAGAATCCTCTGCGCGGCAAGCCGGACCTCGAGTTCTTCCTCGTCCTCTACCGGGTATTCGAAGGGTCTGCGCAGGTAAGTACAGATCAGCGAGACGACATCTTCCCGATAGTCAGGGTCTTCGCGCCCGTAGCGCTCCAGGACGGCCAAGCCTTCGAGGCGCTCAGAGGCGTCCTCGCTGTCCAGCATCTCGTCGATGCGCTCCCAGTGGTCCCGCCGGAGCCCCGAAGTCACGGTTTCGGGCTGTATCCGCCGGTCACGGCGGACGCCCTCGATGAACGTCCGCCCGAGGTAGACCGCGCCCACTCCCAAGGCCACCCCGGCCAGCGCGCCGACGACGTGCAATCCGATCATCATGCGGCGATTATGCGCGAGAAGGCCCCTTCACTCGACTGAGTAAAGGGGCCTTCTCACGTGCTCACGGCTAAACGGGGATGACCGTCGGCACGATCATCGGACGGCGCCGGTAGGTGTCGGCGACCCAGCGGCCGACGACGCGGCGCACGGCCTGCGCGATGCGGTGGGTGTCGGTGATGCCCTCGGCCTCGGTCCTGGCGAGTTCCATCTCCACCATCGGGAGCACGGCGTCGAGCGCCTTCGGGTCGTCGGAGAAACCGCGTCCGGACACCGTCGGACGGGTCACCGCGCGGCCGGTGCTGGTGTCGACGGCGACGGTGATGGCGATGAAGCCGCCCTCGCCGAGCACGAGCCTGTCGGACAGCGTCGACTCGCCGACGTCGCCGACCGAAAGGCCGTCGACGTACACGTGCCCGACCTCGACGCGGCCGGTGCGGGTGGCCTTGCCGTCGACGAGGTCGACCACGACGCCGTCCTCGGCGATGACCACGTTCTCCGGCGCGACACCGGTGCGCACGGCCAGTTCACCGTTGGCGCGCAGGTGCTTCCACTCGCCGTGCACCGGCATGACGTTGCTGGGGCGCACCGCGTTGTACAGGTACAGCAGCTCGCCCGCCGACGCGTGCCCGGACACGTGCACCTTGGCGTTGCCCTGATGCACGACGTTCGCGCCGAGCCGGGTGAGGCCGTTGACGACGCCGAAGACCGCGGTCTCGTTGCCCGGGATCATCGAGCTGGCCAGCACGACGGTGTCACCGGCACGGATCGAGATCTGCCGGTGCTCGCCGCGCGCCATCCGCGACAGCGCGGAAAGCGGCTCGCCCTGCGAACCGGTCGACACGAACAGCACCTTGCTCTCGGGCAGGTCGCTGGCCTGGTCCAGGTTGACCAGCAGGCCGTCCGGCACGTTCAGCAGGCCGAGGTCGGCGGCGATCCCCATGTTCCGGACCATCGACCGGCCGACGAAGGCGACCCGGCGGCCGTGCCGCACGGCGGCGTCGAGCACCTGCTGGACGCGGTGCACGTGGCTCGCGAAGCAGGCGACGATGACGCGCTGGCCGACCTTGCGGACGACGTCGTCGAGCACCGGGCCGATGTCGCGCTCCGGCATGACGAACCCGGGCACCTCGGCGTTGGTCGAGTCGACGCAGAACAGGTCCACGCCCTCGTCGCCGAGCCGGGAGAACCCGGCGAGGTCGGTCAGCCTGCCGTCGAGCGGGAGCTGGTCGAGCTTGATGTCGCCGGTGTGCAGCACGACCCCCGCCGGCGTGCGGATGGCCACCGCGAGCGCGTCCGGGATCGAGTGGTTGACCGCGAAGAACTCGAGGTCGAACGCGCCGACCTTGCGGCGCTCGCCCTCACGGACCTCGATCAGGTTCGGCCGCTGACGGTGCTCCTTGGCCTTGGCCGCGAGCAGCGCGTTCGTGAACCGCGAACCGTAGATCTTCAGGTCCGGGAAGAGCCGCAGCAGGAACGGGACGGCACCGATGTGGTCCTCGTGCCCGTGGGTGAGGACGAGGCCGTCGATGTCCTCGAGGCGGTCTTCGATCGCGCGGAAGTCGGGCAGGATCAGGTCGACGCCGGGCTGGTCGTCCTCGGGGAAGAGCACCCCGCAGTCGACGATCAGCAGACGGCCGCCGAACTCGAAGACGGTCATGTTGCGGCCGACTTCGCCGATCCCGCCGAGCGCCACGACGCGCAGGGCGCCTTCGGGCAGCGCCGGCGGCGGGGTGGTCGGTCCGGGTCCGGTTGACAATGAACTCACCGAGGCATGGTCCCTACGCTGGTATGTGAGGTCGGCGCCGTGTAGGCCGCCGCTGAATCTGCTTGTGCCACCCGAGCACCATGCCAGTCACTGGCGGCGCTTTCGCCGAGCGGCACGCCTCCCTGGGCGAGATCGGCGGAAATCGCCTGGAGTTGCTCGTCGTTCGCGGCCACGATGGGCAGGCGCGGGTCGCCGATGTCGAAGCCGCGCAGCCGCAGCGCCGCCTTCGAGAACGCGACCCCGCCGACGCGGGACATCGCCCGGAGGACCGGCAGCATGCCGCGGTGGTTGGTGCGCGC
Organism: Amycolatopsis sp. NPDC052450; assembly: GCF_044547565.1. Classification (NCBI taxonomy): domain Bacteria; kingdom Bacillati; phylum Actinomycetota; class Actinomycetes; order Pseudonocardiales; family Pseudonocardiaceae; genus Amycolatopsis; species Amycolatopsis sp. NPDC052450. The sequence continues at coordinate 17,063 of NZ_JBIUAQ010000010.1, forward strand.
GGTCGAGGTGTCGCCGGACTCGTAGGCGTCCATCATGCCGCGGATCCGGCCCGCCACGACGTGCCCGATGACGCTGACCACGCCGGTGCCGCCGACGGAGACCCACGGGAGGTTGAGGCCGTCGTCGCCGGAGTAGTAGGCGAGCTGCGTGCTCGCGATGACCTCGGAGCCGGCGATCAGGTCGCCCTTGGCGTCCTTGACCGCCAGGATGCGCGGGTGCTCGGCCAGCCGCAGCAGCGTGTCGACCTCGATGGGGACGATCGAGCGCGGCGGGATGTCGTAGAGCATCACCGGCAGCTCGGTGGCGTCGGCGACGGTGGTGAAATGCGCGTAGAGCCCGGCCTGGCTGGGCCGCGAGTAGTACGGCGTGACGACGAGGATGCCGTGGGCGCCCGCCGCTTCGGCCTGCTTCGCCTGCTCGATGCTGTGCGCGGTGTTGTTCGTGCCCGCCCCGGCGACGATCGTCGCGCGGTCACCGACGGCCTCGACGACCGCCCGGACCAGCTCGGCCTTTTCGGCGTCGGTCGTGGTGGGGCTCTCCCCGGTCGTGCCGTTCACGACGAGACCGTCGTTGCCCAGTTCCACGAGGTGTTCGGCCAGCTCCTGCGCCCGCTTCAGGTCCAGCGCGCCGTCGGCGTCGAAGGGGGTGGCCATCGCGGTGAGCACGCGCCCGAACGGTCTTCCCGGCGCTGCGGTAGGTGGAGTGGACATGCTGTGAAGGTACCTCCTGCGGCCGTTCGACCCCTTGCCGACGTGGTCATTCCCGAGAATGCGGGAGATTTTCCGCGACGAAGGCGAACTCGGCGCAAACTCTCTGTGAGCTATTTGACCTTGGTCGTGATCTGCGCGGTGAGCTGCCCGCCGTCGGTCTTGGCGAGCAGACAGAAGTAGCCGCGCGAGTAGTTCCTGTTCTCCTCGCTCAGCGGCCGGTTCCACTCCGCCTCGGTAGGGACGACCGCCCGCCAGTAGAGCCCCGCCCGCTGCTGCGGCGGCACCACGTCCGAGTTGAAGGTGGCCGAACACACCGCCTCGGCGATCCTGTTGACGGCATCGGCGCCGGGATACCCGGCGACCGCGGCATCGTCACTACCGGCGGACTCCACGTCGAGAAGGCTTCCCTTCGCGTAGACCTCGACCAGGTGATCCTTGCTGCAGGTGCCCTGGGTGTCGGAGTTCAGCGCCGCCGACTGCTGCTGCAGCGGGATGTTGTAGCACTCGCTGAGCGAGCTTTCGACCTTGAGCTGACCGTTGATGCCGTAGGTCAGGGTGGGCTGCGCCTGGTTGTTCCCCTCCGGCGCGGCCATCCAGCGACCCAGGAAGATGCCACCGACCAGTGCACCGATCACGGCGACCGCGGCCAGGCTCAGCCACAGCGGGCGCAGGTTGCGCTTCGCCGGGGCCGGGGCGAGCCGGGTCATCGGCCAGCCGGACTGCGGCATCATCGCGGTGCCGCCCGAGGGCGGCGTCGGCTGGGCCTGCACGCCCTGCGCGGCCGCGAGCAGGCTGCGCACCTGGTCGTACGACATCCGCGCCTCGGGCTTGGTGACCAGCAGGCCGAGGATCGCGGCGGCCAGCGGGCCCTGGACCCGGGTCAGATACGGCGCCTCGGTCATGATCGCGTGCAACGTCGCGGCGGTGGTCGAGCGTTCGAACGCGACGATGCCCTCCGCGGCGAAGAACAGCGTCGTGCCCAGCGACCAGAGGTCGGATTCGGGCATCGCGTCGCGGCCTTCGACCCGTTCCGGCGCCATGAACGCGGGCGAACCGACGATCATGCCGCTGGTGGTCAGGCGCGGGTCGTCGGCGGCGTGCGCGATGCCGAAGTCGGTGAGCTTCACCCGGCCGTCCGGCGCGACCATGATGTTCGCGGGTTTGACGTCGCGGTGCACGATCCCGGCGGCGTGCGCGGCCCGCAGCGCGGACAGCACCCGCTCCCCCACCAGCGCGATCTGCTGGGCGGGCAGGGGGCCGCGGTCGCGCACCAGGTCGGCCAGCGTCGGCGCCTCGACCAGTTCCATCACGATGTAGGTCGCGCCGTTCTCGGTGACGACGTCGTACACGGTGACCACGGCCGGATCGTTGAGACGACCGGCGGAGCGGACCTCGCGCAGCATCCGCTCCGTCAGCACCGAAGCGTCCTCGGGCGCGTTCGGGAACTTCAGTTCCTTGATCGCCACCTGACGGCCGATCACCTGGTCCTGCGCACGCCAGACGATGCCCATCCCGCCGCGGCCGAGCTCGCCCAGCAGGGCGTATCGGCCGGCGACGATCCGCGCGCCGGCGGCCTGCCGCGTCTGCTGGGGCGGCCCGTACGGACGGGTCTGTTCGTCGGTCAAGGTTCGGTGCTCCTTCGGTTCGCGCAGGATGCTAACTCGGACCCGTTCGCGCGCCGAAAGGTTCCTTCGCCCAGCTGGTGAATCAGACCGTGACCTCGTGCCCGGCTTCCCGGAGCGCCTTCACCGCGCGCTCGAGTTCGGGAGCCCGGACCAGCACGTGGTCGGTGTCGAAGGTGGACATCGAGAACAGCGCCACCCCGGCGGCGGCCAGCTCGCTCGACAGCGCGGCGATGATGCCGGTCAGCGTGAAGGCCAGCGGCCCGCGGACCGACAGCCATCGCCAGCCGTCCTCGACCGTGGCACCGTCCGGTGCGAGACCGGCCGGGCAGATCACCGAAAGCTCCTCGGGGGTCCGCGTGATGGAGATCAGCACGGGCTCGCCGGGGTCGAGCAGGTTCGCCGGTATCGGCGCGTCCGGGGCGAGGCGGGCGACCGCGTATTCGCCGGGCCGGACGTCGATCGCGAGGCGTCGCATCAGCCCTCGAGGACCTTCGGGCTGGACGCGACCTCGGTGCCGTCGGGCAGCGCGGAGATGGTGAAGTCCGCGAACACGTTGCCCGAGGCCTTCTGCAGCTCGCGCAGGCAGTCGATGGCCAGGGCGCGGATCTCGACGTCGGCGTGCTCGGTGGCACGCATCGCGATGAAGTGGCGCCAGGCGCGGTAGTTGCCGGTGACCACGATGCGGGTCTCGGTCGCGTTCGGCAGCACGGCGCGGGCGGCCTGACGGGCCTGCTTGCGGCGCAGGGTCGCGCTCGGCACGTCGGCGAACTTCTCCTCCAGCCCGGCGAGGAGCTCGGTGTAGGCGTCTACGGCGGCCTGCGAGGCGGCGAGGAACTTCGCGTGCAGCTCCGGGTCCTGCGCGATGACGTCGGGCTCGACGAACGCGGCGTCGCGCTCCGGGACGTAGCGCTGCGAAAGCTGCGAGTAGGAGAAGTGCCGGTGGCGGATCAGCTCGTGCGTCAGCGACCGGGAGATCCCGGTGATGTAGAAGCTGACGGACCCGTGCTCCAGCACCGAAAGGTGGCCCACGTCGATGATGTGCTCGAGGTAGCCGGCGTTGGTGGCCGTCTTCGGGTTCGGCTTCTTCCAGGACTGGTAGCAGGCGCGGCCCGCGAATTCGGCCAGCGCCTCACCACCGTCGGCATCGGTCGACCACGGCACGTCCGACGGCGGGAAGAACTCCGTCTTCGCGATCAGTTGAACCTTGGGTGACACGGTCTCGGCCACGTTCGCACTCCTTTTCGACCCCTGCTCCACGACTCCGGGCAGCGTAACCGCCGCCGTCTTCGACGCCGGGGCGACATCACGATGACGTCATCGCCGCCTTGACTGACATCACAAGTGACGTCATAGTGGTGTCATGGATCTGACGCCGTACATCACAAGCCTTCGCGAGGACCTCGCGAACACGGCTTCGGCCGGCGACGAGCAGACGCGGCGCGCTGCCGCGCTGCTGTCGTCGGCGCTGGAGCCGGCCGCCCGCCTGACCATCATGAACGCTCTCGCCGACCTGGCCGCCGAAGTGACCGCGGCGCTGCCGGGGCACGTCGTCGACGTCCGGCTCGACGGCCGCGACGTGCGCGTCGTCGTCACCGGCTCCGGTTCGGGGGAGCGCGCCGAGCAGTCCGCGCCCCGCCAGGAGGCACCGCGGGAGGCCCCGCGCGGACCCAAGATCGACACCGGCGACATCACCCGCATCACGCTGCGCCTGTTCGAGCAGGTCAAGGGTCAGGCCGAGGCCGCGGCCGCCGCTCAGGGCGTTTCGCTGAACACGTTCGTCTCGCAGGCCGTCCAGGGGGCGCTGGGCAAGAGCGGCAGCGAGCACTGGCAGCACAAGCAGAAGCCGGACGGCGGTGCCGGTTCGCACCTGCACGGCTGGGTCCAGGGCTGAGGGGGACGGAAATGACCGAGGAAAACATTCCCGCCGGTGAAGAGACCGTGCGCGTCGAGGAGTTCGAGGCCGAGGGCCCGATCGAGATCGACGTGAGCGTGGCCATCGGCCGGGTGACCATCGAACTGACCGGCGAGAGCGGAATCCACGCCGAGGTCCGCCGGGACGGCGGCGAACAGCAGCCGTGGGTGGACGGGATGACGAGCCTGCTCAGCTGGGTGGGCGAACGTTTCGGCGACCAGCTCGGCGGTTCGCCTGCGGGCTCAGCGGGCGACGCCGTGGCGCAGACCCGGATCGAGAAGGTCGGCAACCGGCTGGTCGTCCAGGCGCCGAAGGCCTGGCAGCTGAAGAACGTCCCGCTCGCCGTGACCGTCCGGGCGCCCGCCGGTTCGCACCTGGAAGTGCGAGCGGGGGCGGCCGACGTCACGGTCACCGGTTCGGCCGGACGGGCGGACCTCATGACCGGCGCGGGCAAGATCGGCCTGGAACGGGCCGACGGTTCGGCGATCGTCCGCACCGGCACCGGCGACGTCAAACTCGGCCCGACGCTGTCCGGCCTGCAACTGCGCACCGGCAGCGGCTCCGTCGAAGCGTCCTCGGTGAGCGGTTCGGCCACGGTCGCGACCGGCACGGGCGACGTCTGGCTCGGCGAGGTCGCGGGCGAGGTCCTCGCGCGCACCGGCAGCGGCGACCTCTCGGTGGCGGACGCCGCCTCCGGGACGCTGGAGCTGACCACCGGATCGGGTGAGGTCCGGGTCGGGATCCGCGGCGGTGTCCAGGCGGAGATCGACCTTTCGTCGACGACCGGGTCGGTGTCGAGCGAGCTGGATGTCTCGGAGACCGCGCCCGCGGAGGTTTCGCTGAAGGTGCGGGCACGCACCGGCACCGGCGACGCGGTGGTGACCAGCGCGGCCGGCTGAGCCGCGGGCCCGCAGGGGGATCGAGGGACCTTTGCTCTCACTTTTCCACGGGGGTGGGAGCGAAGGTCCCTCGGCCGGGCAAGAGTCATGAAAGGGTCGTTCAAGACGTTTTTCGTCCTGAACGACCCTTTCATGACATCTGGGCCCGAGCGCTGCCTCAGGATGAGCGGCGAAGGTGGTCTTCACGGACATCCGGCCGAGTCGCCCGGCGTGGCCACGTTGCGAAGGTGGCTTTCGCAACCCTTGCGCTCCCTGTCGCCGCGACGGCCGGCCTCGCGAGGAAACCGACTGCAATGAAGGGGCCTTTCATAGCAAATTTTGCTATGAAAGGCCCCTTCATTGCAGTCGGCGAAGCACAGCGCAGGGGCTCAGCGCACGAGGCGCGAAAGCACCGGAGCGAGGTCGCCCCGCTCCCCCACCACGACCCCGTCCAGCCCCTGCCATTCCGCCATCAGCCGCAGTTCCCCGGCCAGCTCACTCGCGACCCGCGCGACATCCACGCCAGGCTCGGCGAAGGCGCCCTGAACGCGAAGCACCCCGGCGGCCCGATCGCATTTGAGGTCGACCCGGCCGACGAGTTCGCCGTCGAGCAGGAACGGGAACACGTAGTAGCCGTAGATCCGTTTCGGCTCGGGAACGTAGATCTCGATGCGGTAGAAGAAATCGAAGATGCGCTCGGTGCGGGCGCGTTCCCAGATCAGCGGGTCGAACGGCGACAGCAGCGCGCGGCCAGTGACCGTGCGAGGCGCCTTCGCCGCGACGTGCCGGTATGCCGGGGCGGGCCAGCCGTCCACGGTCACCGGTTCCAGGACGCCCGCGTCGACCAGCTCGGCCACCGCCCGCTTGCTGACGTCGGGGCCGAGCCGGTAGTAGTCGCGCAGGTCCGGTTCGGTGCCGATGCCCAGCGCGACGGCCGCGCGGGTGATCAGTTCGCGGGCGCCTTCCTCCGGGCTCACGGTCAGCGACAGGATCTCCGGCGGGACGACGCGTTCGGTCAGGTCGTAGAGCCGCTCGAACGACCGGCGCGTGCCGGTGGTCAGCTGGCCCATGCCGAAGAGCCACTCGCAGGCCTTCTTGACCTCCGACCGTTCCCACCACGAGCCGGGTTTGGAACCACCCGACTCACTTTCCAGCGCGCGCTCGATACCGCCCGCGCCGATCGGTCCCTGTTCCTTGACCACGGTGAGGATGTCGTCCACCAGCTGAGGTGTCTGCTCCAGCACCCGCGCGTAGTTCGTCCACCAGCCCATGCGTTTCGCCCCGGACCGCAGCAGCGGCCAGTCCCCCACCGGCAGCAGACTCGCCTCGTGCGCCCAGGATTCGACCAGCATCCGGGGTTTGCGCGCCGAATGGGACCAGGCCGCGTCGTCCACCAGCGTGGGCTCGTACGCGCCGAGCCGGGAGAACAGCGGCATGTAGTGCGCGCGGACCGCGACGTTCACCGAATCCAGTTGCAGCAACTGGATTCGCGACAGCACGCGCTGCAGATGCCGCCTCGTCACCGCCCCGCCCGGACGTGCCTCGGCGAACCCCTGTGCGGCCAGCGCGATCCGGCGCGCGACCGGCCCGCTGATGGTCGTAGTGCTCATCGTCCGAATGGTGCCATCCACCACCGACAGTTTTCCGCCACACCGCTAATCTGCGCAGCATGGCCGCCGCCGAAGTCCGCCCAGCAGTCGTGTCCGACGCCCCCGAAATCGCGCGCATCCAACGCGACACCTGGCGAAGCGCCTACACGGAGTTGCTCGGCGAAGCGGCCGTTGCTGGACTCGACGACGTGGAACTCGAGAAGACCTGGGCCGAAACGATCGAGTACCCGGGCACGCGTGTCTTCGTCGCCACCGAAGGCGAGTTCACCGTCGGTTTCTGTGTCGCCGGCCGCGCTCCGGAGAGCGAGGTGGCCACCGCGGACGGAGCACTGCCCGACGACGCTTCGACGACGGCGCTCATCGCCTCGCTGCTGGTCGAGCCCCGCTGGGGACGGCGCGGGCACGCTGGACGGCTGCTGGCGAACGCGTCCGTTTGGCTGCGCGAGGACGGCGCCACGCGCGGGATCAGCTGGGTCGCCCAGACCGATCACGCGTCACTGGGCTTCTTCCGGCGCGCGGGCTGGTCGCCCGACGGGACCGTCCGCATCCTCGACACCGGAAGCACGAACGTGCGCGAAGTCCGGCTCACCGGCGGCCTCGACCTCGAGCTCACTCCCTGACTTCGCGAACACGACCCAGCGCATCACCGAGTACATGAAGACGCCTTCGCACGCCCCGGCGATGAGCCGGGAGAGGCGGTAGTCGACGCCCAGCGCGGCCAGTCCCGCGCCGACGCCGAGCAGGAACGCCACGTAGTTGACGACGATCGCGACGACGTACAGCACCGCCTGCCTGCCGACGGGCGCGTGCGAGCGGAAGTTCATGCTGCGGTTCAGCACGAAGCTCAATCCGAACGCCGTCGCGTACGCGAGTGTGATCGCCAGCCACACCGGCAGGCCGAGCCAGCTCCGGAGCAGGGTCAGCAAGACCAGGTCGACCCCGAAGGTGAACCCGTTGATGAGCGCGAAACCGAGGAAACTCGGCGCCACCAGCCGGGAAAGCCCGAAGGGGAGGCGCCGGACCACGGCCGCGCAGAAGTCGGCGAAGCGATCCGCGAAATCCTTGCCGCGGACCGCGTCGTGCACGTCGGCCACGGATTCAGCATGGCAGCGGCAGGTGGCCGCGAGCCGACGAACAGGTGATCTTCTGGTGCGGCCCCGAAGCCGGGAACGGGGGCTGTCCCCAGTGCGTCCTGATTTTCAACTGATAGCTTGGTGAAGACGAAGGTAACGGGGAGGCAACGATGGTGGGCTGGTTGCTCCTGTCGTTCGGTGTCGCCTTCGGTTCGGCGATCCTGCCCGTGGTCAGCATCGAGATGTTCCTCATCGGCCTGTGCGCGAGCCAGCCGACGATGCCGTGGCTGCTGCTCGGCGCCATCGTCGCGGCGGGCCAGGTCGGCGGGAAGACGCTCTACTACCTCGCCGCGAAGGGCACGATCAAACTGCCGAAACCGCTGCACGACCGCCTGCACCGGGAGCGGCCGCCGACCCCGCGCCGGGAACGGTGGCAGGCACGGACCAAGAAGCTGCGTGCCCGGCTCGACGCCCTGCGTGAACGCTGCCATCGGCATCCGCACTGGATGGCGGGCACGTACGGGGTGAGTTCGGTCCTGGGCCTGCCGCCGTACATGGCCACGAGTGTGCTCGCGGGGCTGGTGCGGATGCCGCTGGTGAGCTTCCTGGCCACCGGGTTTCTCGGCCGCTGGCTGCGCTTCAGCCTGCTGGCCGCCTCCCCCGCCCTCTTCGCGGGCTGGTTCCACTACTGACAACCCCGCAATCAGTCACCTACTTGCGTAAGGAGACCTCGCAAGTAGGTGACTAATTGCGGGGGGGTTAGCGGGAAGTGGCTTCGAGTTCGACGGCGCGCCGCATCGTCGCGCGGGCTCGTTTCCGGTCGCCGGCGATCTCGTACGCGTATGCCAGCCGGTACCAGACGCGCCAGTTCTCCTGATCCGCCTCGACCTCGGCCCGGCGCTCGTCGAACCAGGCGTCCGCGGCGTCGCGATCCACCCGGCCGGAAGGCCGCCGAGGCAGGTCGGAGACGTCGGGCAGGCCGCCTTCTTCGTTCAGCCGCCGCGAAAGCCGCTGGATCTGGACGCCGGAGCGCCAGGTGGTCACGATGATCCAGACCCCGAGCAGCGGCAGCAGCAGGACTCCGATGCCGAAGAGCACCGGCACCGTCTCACCGGTGCGCACCAACGCGATGCCCCGGCCCGCCAGCAGGACGACGTAGACGGCGAGCGCCGCCGTCATCACCAGCGCGAAGTTGCGGGCCCTCACAGGTCGAGGACGTTCTCGAGACCGACCGTCAGGCCGGGCCGGGTGAGCACCGAGCGCACGCCGAGCAGCACGCCCGGCATGAACGACGTGCGGTGCAGCGAATCGTGCCGGATGGTCAGGGTCTCGCCCTCGCCGCCGAACAGGATCTCCTCGTGCGCCACCAGCCCGGGAAGCCGGACCGAGTGCACGCGGACGTCGTCGACGAGCGCGCCGCGGGCACCGTCCATTTCGGACGTCGTCGCGTCTTCGCCGGGGGTGAGGCCGGCTTCCGCGCGGGCCTCGCCGATCAGCCGCGCGGTGTGCGCGGCGGTGCCGGAAGGCGCGTCGGCCTTGCGGTTGTGATGCAGCTCGATGACCTCGGCCGAGTTGTAGAACCGCGCCGCCTGCTGGGCGAACCGCATCGCCAGCACCGCGCCGAGCGCGAAGTTCGGCGCGATGAGCACGCCGACCGACGGGTCGGCCGCGAGCCACGAGCGCAGCTTCTCCAGCCGCTCCTCGCTGAACCCGGTGGTGCCGACGACGGCGTGGATCCCGTTGCCGGTCAGGAACTCCAGGTTGCCCATCACGGCGTCGGGGTGGGTGAAGTCGACGACGACCTGCGCCTGCTTGATCACCGAGAGGTCGTCACCGGCGTCGAGCGCGGCGACGAGCTCCATGTCGTCGGCGCCGTCGACGGCGTTGACCACTTCCTGGCCCATCCGGCCGCGTGCGCCCAGCACGCCGACGCGAATTCCAGCGGTCATGATGCGATCACCTCGTGCAGATCGTCCGGAAGGTCGTCGGCGTGAGCGTACGGCCCGACCACCGCCGCCGCCGACACGCCACCAGGGCGGCGCAGCAGAGTGCGAGCGAGCGCACAGACCTCTTCGGTGGTGACGGCGTCGATCCGCGCCACCGTGTCGTCGACGCCGAGATAGCGGCCGTAGTTCAGTTCGTTCTTGCCGATCCGCGACATCCGCGACGAGGTGTCTTCGAGACCGAGCACGAGCCCGCCTCGCAGCTGCCCCTTCGCCCGCGCGACCTCGGCTTCGCTCAGCCCGTCCTTGCCGACGACTTCGAGCACCTCGCGGATCAGCCCGGCGACCTCGCCGAGTTTCTCCGGCTGGCAGCCCGCGTACACCGCCATGTGCCCGGCGTCGGCGTAGCTCGCGACGGACGAGTACACCTGGTACGCCAGCCCGCGCTTCTCGCGGACCTCCTGGAACAGACGCGAACTCATGCCGCCGCCGAGCGCGGCGTTGAGCACCGACTGCGCGAACCGGCGGTCGTCGTGCCGCGAAAGGGACCGCAGGCCGAGCATGACGTGCGCCTGCTCGGTGTCGTCGGTGTGCAGCGCGAGCTTCGGCGCCATCGCGATCCGCGCACGGCCGCCACGCGGCGCCACCGGCGTCGCCGTGCCGGTCAGCTTGTGCCGCAAAGCCTTGCGCACCAAGCGAAGCACCTGGGTGTGCTCGATGTTCCCCGCGACGGCGAGCACCATCCGCGGCAGCGTGTAGCGGCGGCGGTAGAACCCGCGCAGCGCCGACGCGGACATCTCCACGATGGACTTCTCGCTGCCGAGCACCGGACGGCCCAGCGCGTGGTCGCCCAGGATCGCGCCGACGAACGTCTCGTGCAGCAGGTCTTCGGGGTCGTCGTCACGCATCGAGATCTCTTCGAGCACGACACTGCGCTCGGTCTCGACGTCCTTGTCCGTGCACAGCGCCTCGAACACGACGTCGGTGACGAGGTCCATCGCGAGCGGCAGATCCTCGTCGAGCACCTGCGCGTAGTAGCAGGTGTGCTCCTTCGCGGTGAAGGCGTTGAACTCGCCGCCGACCGCGTCGATCTCCTCGGCGATCTGGGTGGCGTCGCGGTTCGTGGTGCCCTTGAACAGCAGGTGCTCGAGGTAGTGCGCCGCGCCCTCGACCGACGAAGGCTCGTCACGGGATCCGACCCCGACCCACAGCCCGACCGTCACCGACCGGGAGGCGGGCACGTGTTCGGTGATGACCCGCAGCCCTCCGGCGAGCACACTGCGCTTGACCACCGCACCGTCCGAAGTGGACTCCAGGGTGCGGGTGCTGCCGACGGGCTGTTCGTGCCCAAAGATCTGACGAGCCAACGGATCCCTTACTCACATGTCATGAAAGGGTCGTTCAGGACGAAAAATGTCCTGAACGACCCTTTCATGACGTTTCACGTCGATCTGGCCGGACCTACTGGGCGTCGGCCTTCGGAGCGTCGGCCTTCTCGCCTTCGGCCGCCTTGGCGTCCTTGGCGTCCGCCGAGTCCTCTTCCTGGACCACGATCAGGCTGATCTTGCCGCGGTTGTCGATGTCGGCGATCTCGACGCGGAGCTTGTCGCCCACGTTGACCACGTCCTCGACCTTGGCGATCCGCTTGCCGTTGCCCAGCTTCGAGATGTGCACCAGGCCGTCCTTGCCCGGCAGCAGCGAGACGAACGCGCCGAACGCGGCCGTCTTCACCACGGTGCCGAGGAAGCGCTCGCCGACCTTGGGCAGCTGCGGGTTGGCGATGGCGTTGATCTTGTCGATCGCCGCCTCCGCCGACGGGCCGTCGGCCGCGCCCACGTAGATCGTGCCGTCGTCCTCGATGGAGATGTCGGCACCGGTCTCCTCGGTGATCGAGTTGATCATCTTGCCCTTCGGGCCGATGACCTCGCCGATCTTGTCCACCGGGATCTTCACGCTGGTGACGCGCGGGGCGTACGGGCTCATCTCGTCCGGGCCGTCGATCGCCTCGGCGATGACCTCCAGGATGGTGAGGCGAGCGTCCTTCGCCTGCTTCAGCGCGGCCGCGAGGACCTCCGACGGGATGCCGTCGAGCTTCGTGTCGAGCTGCAGCGCGGTGATGATGTCCTTGGTGCCGGCGACCTTGAAGTCCATGTCGCCCATGGCGTCCTCGGCACCGAGGATGTCGGTCAGCGCGACGTAGCGGGTCTCGCCGTCGACCTCGTCGGAGATGAGGCCCATGGCGATGCCGGCGACCGGCGCCTTCAGCGGGACACCCGCGTTCAGCAGACCCATGGTCGAGGCGCAGACCGAGCCCATCGAGGTGGAGCCGTTGGAGCCCAGCGCCTCGGAGACCTGACGGATCGCGTACGGGAACTCGTCACGCTTCGGCAGGACCGGGACCAGGGCGCGCTCGGCGAGCATGCCGTGGCCGATCTCGCGCCGCTTCGGCGAACCGACGCGGCCGGTCTCGCCGGTGGAGAACGGCGGGAAGTTGTAGTGGTGCAGGTACCGCTTCGTGGTCTCCGGGGAGAGCGAGTCGATCTGCTGCTCCATGCGGAGCATGTTCAGCGTGGTGACGCCCAGGATCTGGGTCTCACCGCGCTCGAACAGCGCGGAACCGTGCGCCCGCGGGATCACGGCGACCTCGGCGGCGAGCGACCGGATGTCGGTCAGGCCGCGGCCGTCCATGCGGATCTTGTCCGTGAGGACGCGCTTGCGCATGATCTTCTTCGACAGGGCCTTGAACGCCGCGCCGATCTCCTTCTCGCGGCCCTGGAAGGCTTCGCCCTCGCCAAGGCCGATCTTCTCCAGCACCGCGGCCTTGACCTGGTCGGTCGCGTTGTCGCGATCCTGCTTGCCCGCGATGGTCAGGGCGTTGGCGAGGTCGTCGGTCGCGATGGCGGCGACGGCGTCGAACGCGTCCTGCTCGAAGGCGAGGAAGACCGGGAACTCACCGGTCGGCTTGGCGGCGACGTCGGCCAGCTGCTGCTGGGCCTCGCACAGCACCTTGATGAACGGCTTCGATGCCTCGAGGCCCTCGGCGACCGAGACCTCGTCCGGCGCCTTGCCGCCGTCGGCGATCAGGTCGAGCGTGCGGTCGGTGGCTTCGGCCTCGACCATCATGATCGCGACGTCGTCACCGACGATGCGACCGGCGACCACCATGTTGAAGGTGGCGTCCTCGAGCTGCTTCCAGGTCGGGAACGCGACCCACTGGCCCTCGATCAGCGCGACGCGGACGCCGCCGACCGGACCGGAGAACGGCAGGCCGGCGATCTGCGTCGAGGCCGAAGCCGCGTTGATCGCGAGCACGTCGTACGGGTCGTCCGGGTTGAGGCTCTGGACGGTGATGACGACCTGGATCTCGTTGCGGAGACCGTCGGTGAACGACGGGCGCAGCGGCCGGTCGATCAGGCGGCAGGTCAGGATCGCGTCGGTCGACGGGCGGCCCTCGCGACGGAAGAACGCGCCGGGGATGCGTCCGGCGGCGTACATCCGCTCCTCGACGTCCACGGTCAGCGGGAAGAAGTCGAAGTGGTCCTTCGGGTGCTTCGACGCGGTGGTCGCCGAGAGCAGCATGGTCTCTTCGTCGAGGTACGCGACGACCGCGCCCGCGGCCTGACGGGCCAGACGGCCGGTCTCGAAGCGGACGGTGCGGGTGCCGAAACGGCCGTTGTCGATCACGGCTTCGGTTTCGTGCACGGTGACTCCGGTGGAGTCGGTCATAGGGTGTATCTCCTCTTTTGATCCTCTGTAACGGCGCGAGTCTCCCACCCTGGGACCTGTTTCGCCTGCGGACGCTCGAGGAGTGATGCCGGTCTTCGATCGAAGCCCCCGGGCCGTTGCCCGGGAACCACTACCGAGGACCGGCGGACGGTTCCTCGTGCGCGCTCGCGCCACGCTCTTCGAAAAGACAGAGCTTCGGTGTACTTGGACCGAGGGGGAGCGACCGTCGCGGTCACTCCCCCTCGGGTTCAAGCTATCGGCGCAGGCCGAGACGCTGGATCAGCGCACGGTAACGCTCGATGTCCACCTTCATCACGTAGTTCAGCAGCCGGCGGCGGCGGCCGACCAGCAGCAGAAGCCCGCGACGGGAGTGGTGGTCGTGCTTGTGAGCCTTGAGGTGCTCGGTGAGGCCGACGATGCGCTTGGTCAGCAGCGCGACCTGGGCCTCGGGGGATCCGGTGTCCGAGTCGTGCACGCCGTACTCGGCAAGGATCGACTTCTTTTCTTCGGTGGACAACGCCACTGTGGTGCTCCTAGATATCTGTGCCGTGCGGCCCGGACGATGTCTTCACGCCGGGTGAGACGGTCACGGCCGCCACGGACTGCAGCCGGACCCAATCATGAAGGCTACCAGCCTCGTGATCAGCGGCTTCAGGCGCGGGCGTGGTCCAACGCGTACGACCGGATCACCCGGTAACGCGACGACCCTTGCTCACGGTCACTGCTCATCAGAACGGCCTCGGTCGCCGTCCAGGTCTCACTGGTGAACCCGGCCAGCCGCTCCACCCACGCGCTCGCGGCTTCCGGCCGGTCGCGGGGGAAGCGGGCCAGTGTCAGGTGGGCCACGTACGGCCTGCCTTCGTTCCCCGCACCGGCCTTCGTGGCCAGCTCGTGGAGCCCGGTTCCGGCAACACTCAACCACAGCACCCCGGGGAATGTCGCGGCCTTTTCCAGCCGGAGGTCGATCGGGCCCGCGCCTGCCAGCCGCCCGGCGAGCCACTCGCCTCGCTCGGCCGCGTCGTCCTCGCCGTGGAAACCGAGCGTGATATGCCAGTTTTCCCGTGTCGACCAGCGGAAACCTTCGTCCTCGGGTGCACCCAGCGCGGCAGCGACCTCGTCGAGGACACCGTCCGGCGGGATCAACGCACTGAAGAGAATCAGGATCCGTTCCTCGCGGCGCGGCGCAGCAGATCCGCCAGCGCTGGGAAGTCGTCGTCGAGCATCTTCGCGGCTTCGGTGAGGTCTTCGTCCTCGCCGATGTCCCGCAGCGCCACGAGCACACCCTGGTCGTCGGCGACGGCGCCGACCGGGATGCTGTCCCTGCCCACCGTCGGCCGCGAATCGCGGACGTCTTCCAGTGCCTCCTGCATGGCCTTGCGGTCCCCCGCGGCGACCGCCGGCACCAGGACCTTGCGCTCCAGCATGATCATCTTGGCGAGTACGACCGGGTTCCCGATCTTCGCGCGGCGCCCGCTCATCACCTGGCTGAGCATGGGCGCGCTGATGCCGAGGACCTCCGCGAGGAATGCCTGGGAGATGTCGAAGGCGACGACCAGTCTCCGCACGCGATCGCCGAGCGGCTCCCCGTACCACTCCTTCTGCAGCGCGATGTTCCGCTGGACGATCTTGTGGTCCTCCACCTGGTCCGCTCCCCTAACCCCATCGAACGCCATGCGCGGTCCGTGACATCTTGCCACCGGAACGCACGTGGGCGGGCGTGTTTGTCGATTGTCATCCGGCCTGCGCCGAAACGATCAGTCCTGCTCGCCGAGCAGGTCCCTGGTCCGGGCGACGTCCTCGTCGATCTGCTTCACCAGGCCCTCCGACGTCGGGAAACGGACCTGATCCCGCAGCTTGGCGACGAAATCGAGCGCGACGTGCTGCCCGTAGAAATCCTCGTCGATGTCGAGGACGAAGGCCTCGACGGTGCGCTCCCGGCCCGAGAAGGTCGGGTTGGTCCCGACCGACACGGCGGCGCGCAGCCGTCGGCTGGAATCCGACGAACGGGTGAACCAGGCGCTGTAGACCCCGTCGGCGGGCACCGCGGCGAAACGCGGCGTCGACAGGTTCGCCGTCGGGTAACCGAGATCGTGCCCCCGGCCGTCACCGCGGACGACGATGCCCTCCAGCCGGTGCGGCCTGCCGAGCGCTTCGGACGCCGCGATGACGTCTCCGGCGTCGATGCACGAGCGGACGTAGGTCGAGGAGAAGGTGATCTCGTTCTCGGTCTGCTGTTGTGCGAGCAGCCCCTGCAATTCCGCGCCGTAGGCCACGAAACCGAACCGCTTCCCCAGCGTGCGGAGGAGATTGACGTCACCGGCGGCCTTGGCGCCGAAGGTGAAGTTCTCGCCGACGATCACCGCGGCCGCGTGCAGTTTGTCCACGAGGACCTCGTGCACGAACTCGTGCGCTGTCAGCCTCGACAGTTCCAGCGTGAACGGCAGTACACAGAAGACGTCGACGCCCAGACCCTCGACCAGTTCCGCCTTGCGGCGCAACGTGGTCAGCTGCGCGGGATGGCTGCCCGGCCGGATCACCTCCGACGGATGCGGGTCGAAGGTCAGCACCACACTCGGCACACCGCGTTCGGCGGCGGCGCGGACCGTCCTCGAGATCAGCTCCTGATGACCGCGGTGCACGCCGTCGAAGACGCCGATCGTCACCACGCACCGTCCCCAGCTCCCGGGAAGGTCACCCAAACCACGCCAACGCTGCACTTGTGCCCCGTCTCCTCCAGGCCTGCTTCGTGCACCACCCTAAGCGGGCAGCAACACGACCACCGAGCGGGCCAGTTCGCCTTCGTCCGCGGCGAGCGCGAGCACCCGGCCGTCCGGTCCGAACATCCCGTAGGTCCCGTCGATCCCGGCCGCGGGCACCCTCTGTCCATATCGGACCGCCTGTGCCATACGGGCGTCCAGATCGCGGCGCGGGAACGCGGCGGCGACGGCGGCGTCGAGGTCCAGCGACAGTTCCGGCTTGTCTTCGAGCTGATCGAGAGTGCGGGCCTTGGCGAGCGTGAAGGGCCCGACCGTGGTGCGCCGCAACGCGAGCAGATGCCCGCCGGCGCCGAGCCCGGCGCCGAGGTCGCGGGCCAGCGCCCGCACGTAGGTCCCGGACGAACACTCGACGACGGCGTCGAGTTCGATCCGGCCGGCCTCGCGGCGGGTGGCGAGCAGATCGAAGCGGTGCACGGTGACCGGACGCGGCGGGATCACGACCTCTTCGCCGGCCCGGACCCTGGCGTACGCGCGTTTGCCGTCGATCTTCACCGCGCTGACCGCGCTCGGCACCTGCTGGATGTCGCCGGTCAGCAGGGCGATCCCGGCGGCGATCGCGTCGTCGGTGATCTTCTCGACAGTTTCCGGGGCGGCTTCGGCGATCGGCTCGCCCTCGGCGTCGTCGGTCGTGGTGGACAGTCCCAAGGAGAGGGTCGCGAGGTAGGTCTTGCGGTCCAGCGCGAGATGGCCGAGGAGTTTCGTCGCGCGTTCGATGCCGAGCACCAGCACGCCGGTGGCCATCGGGTCGAGGGTGCCGGCGTGCCCGACCTTGCGGGTGCCCATGAAGCGCCGCGCCCTGGCGACGACGTCGTGGGAGGTCATCCCGGACGGTTTGTCGACGATGACGAGACCGGGCGGCGGAGCGGGACGTTTCTTGGCGGGAACCTGATTGGGGCGCGACACGGGCCGAACCCTATCTTTCGGGCCTTCGCCTAGGACGAGACGGGCATCGGCGCTTCGGCGTCCCAGCGGCGGCGCCGGATCTGCACCGGGATCTCCTCGCCGCGGGCCTCGGCCTCGAACAGCACGGCGCGGGTGCGCCGCCACCACACGAGCATCCGGAAGGTGCCGAACGCGAGCACCGCCATGACGGACAGCAGCGCCAGGCGGAACGTGCCGCCCGTCCACTCCAGCAGCACGCCGACCGCGAGCGCCGAGATCGTCGTGGCGACGAACCCGCCGACGTTCACGACCCCGGTCGCGGTGCCGACGCGCGAGAGCGGGTTGTAGTCCCGCGCCAGCGCGAAGCCGATCATCGACGCGGGGCCGCCGAGGGAGAGGAACGCGAACGCGGGGACCAGGACCGCGACAGGGACCGTCCCGTTCCAGCCGAGCAGGACCGCCCACATCACCGCGGCGCCGCCGATGTACCCGCCGACGAGCGGCATCCGCAGCGACGGCCGCCGTCCGATCAGGCCGCCGACGATCGGGCCGCCGATCATCGAGCCGAACACGAAGACGATCAGCAGCGAACTCGCGGTGGACTTCGGATATCCCTGTCCCTGCACCAGGAACGGGACTCCCCACAGCATGGTCAGCACGTTGGGGGCGAACATCGTGCTGAAGTGCACCCAGAATCCGAGCCGGGTCCCCGGGGTGCGCCACGCGTCGGCGACCTGGCGGCCCAGCACCTTCGGATGCACCTTTTCGCGGACGGGTTCCGGCACACCGCGTGGGATGTCTTCGACGCGGAGGGCGACGACGGCGGTGTACAACGCGGTCACCAGGCCGGCGGCGAGGAACGTCGGGGTCCAGCCGGGACCGTCGAGCAGCAGGCCGAGCGGAAGGGTCGCGGCGAGGTTGCCGACGTAACCGATCGCCCCGGTCAACGCGGCGAGCAACGCGTACTGGCGGCCGGGGAAATGCGTGGCGATCAGCCGCAGGATGCTCACGAAGGTCAGCGCGTCACCGAAACCGACGACGGCGCGGGCGAGCAGGCCGAGCGGATAGGAATCGGCGACCGCGAGCAGGAGCTGGCCGAGGCCGAGGAAGAACACGGCGCCGGTGAGCACGCGGCGCGGGCCGTAGCGGTCGACGAGGACGCCGGTGGGGATCTGCATCGCGGCGTAGACGCCGACCTGCAGCACGGTGAACGTGCCGAGCGCGGCCGCGCCGACGCCGAAGCGGTCGGCGGCCTGGAGCCCGGCGACGCCGAACGACGTGCGGTGGAAGACGGCGAGAAGATAGACGGTGACGGCGGCGAACCAGATGAACCAGGACCGGCGGGTGGCTCGGCCTGTCACAGTGTTTCCTCCTCGAGGACGGCTCCGGGCAACAAGAGACGCCCGCGCTGCCGCCTCATATAGTTGTAACTCCTAAGCAATGACGAAACATAGCCGTTACCCGGGTAATTTTCGCCACAGGGACGCTCGCCACCTCCGCAATTCGTCACCTACTTGCGGTGGTCCGGGACGCAAGTAGGTGACGAATTGCGCGGGGTCAGGCCGCGCGGACGGCGCCTTCCACGGCCCATCGTCCCGAGCGCCACCGCACCAGCAAGGTCGCCAGCCGCAGCAGCATGAACAGCGAGAGCCCGGTCCAGATCCCGGCCAGCCCCCAGCCGAACGCGAGCGACAGCCAGACCAGCGGCAGGAACCCCAGCGCAGCGCTCAGCAGCGTCGCGTTGCGCAGGAAGGCGGCGTCGCCGGCGCCGAGCAGGACACCGTCCAGCGCGAACACCACCCCGGCGATCGGTTGCAGCGCGACGAAGAACCACCACGCGTGCGGGATCTGCCCGAGCACGGCCGCGTCCGAGGTGAACACCTGCGGCAGCACCCCGGCCACCGACGCGAACACGACACCGAGGAAACAGCCGAATATCAGGCCGTACACGGTGATCTGGTTCGACACACCACGCGCCCGTTTGCTCGCACCGGCGCCGAGGGCGGCGCCCACGAGCGACTGCGCGGCGATCGCGAGCGAGTCCAGGACGAGGGCGAGGAACGTCCACAGCTGGAGCACGACCTGGTGCGCGCCGACCGCCTCGGTGGACGTCCGCGCGGCGACCGCGGCGGCGGAGACGAAGCACGCCTGGAAGGCGAGACTGCGCAGCACCAGGTCCCGGCCGAGGCCGAGCTGGGCGCGCATCACCTTCGGTTCCGGGCGCAGCCCGACCCGCTCCCGCACCAGTGCCACGATGAACAGCGACGCCGAGATCACCTGCGCGACGACGTTCGCGATCGCCGAACCTTCCAGTCCCCAGTCCGCGCCGTACACCAGAAGCGGGCACAGCACGGCGGAGATCCCGTTGCCCGCCAAGACATAGCGCAACGGTTTCGCGGAGTCCTGCACGCCGCGCATCCAGCCGTTGCCCGCCATCGTGATGAGGATGAACGGCGTCCCGAACAGCGCGATCCGCAGCCAGGAGACGGCCGCGTCGGTGATCGCGGCGTCCCCGGAGAGGACCCGGGCGATGGGCGCGGCCAGCAGCTGCCCGGCGACGATCACGACCAGCCCGACGATCACCGCGAGCCAGGTCGCCTGGACACCTTCGCGGACCGCGTCGCCGCGACGTCCGGCGCCGTGCAGCCGTGCCGTCCGCGACGTGGTGCCGTACGAAAGGAACGTCAGCTGGCTCGAAACCTGCGACAGCACGACACCGCCGACCGCGAGCCCGGCCAGCGGCAGGGCGCCGAGATGCCCGACGACGGCCGTGTCCACCAGGACGTACAGCGGTTCGGCCGCGAGGACGCCGAGCGCGGGCACGGCGAGGCCGAGTACGCGTTTCGGTGGGACGCGCTCGTCGAGTTCGGAAGCTTCAGGCACCACCGCAGACTAAACGTCGGCCGCGGTCACTCGAACGGCTCGTGTGGCGAACGTGGTCATCGCGCCCGCCTGCCGCGCAGCATCCGGTCTCCGGCGTCCACATAGGACTCGAAGAATTCGGCGACCTCCTCCAGTCTGGCCTCGGCCGGCTCGCCCTCGGCGGACCGGGCTCCACTCCGGAGCACTCGGACGAAGGCGCGGGTCCGTTCGTGACTGGCGGCGAGGAGCTGCTCGAATCCGCTCACCGCCTCGATGAGCAGACGGCGGCTGCCCGGCTGCGGGATGGTCCTGGCGAGCCCCCACGAGACCAGCTCGCGGACGGCCACGCTCACCGCCCCTTTGCTGAGGCCCAGTGCCGCGCCGAGTTCGTCCAGCGACACGGGTCCGGAGCCGAGCAGGAGCTGTCCGTAGACCCGGCCCGTCGTCCGGGGCAGGTTCCACGACCCGAGGAAGTCGCCCATGGCCGTGACGAACTCGGCGCGGTCTTCCGCGGCCGTCATGCCGAAGGCTCCGCGTCCCAGCCGTCGATGATGGCCCTGATGGCCTTGGTCGTCGCCTCCGCCGCGTCGAGGGTGACCACGTGCCCGGCGCCGGGGATGACGTGCTCGGTGACGCCTTCGGCCCGCGCCCAGCGGGGCATCGCGGACGCGATGTTGCCGGTGCGGTCGCCGTCGCCGCGAACGAGGCCGAGCGGAACCGGCGAGCGGTGCCCCGGTTCCGGGTGGACGAGTGACACGGTGGCCCGCCAGACGTCGAGGAAGACACGTTTGGGCATCCGGGCGAACACCGCCTCGCAGTCGGCGATCCCCTCCGGCGTCTCGGCCGAGGCGCGGGCCATGATGCCCGGCAGCCGCGACGCGGGGATCAGCGCCAGTGCCGGGGCGGCGAGCTTCAGCAGGAGCCGCTCCCCCGGGCCGAGCGGACCGGCGTTCCAGGTGGATCCCACGACGATGAGGCCGTGGGCGCGCTCGGGGACGCGGCGGACGAGCGCCTGCGCAAGGTTCCCGCCGAGCGAGTGTCCGATGAGGATCGGCCGGTGGAGCCCGAGGTGATCGAGCAGGGCGATCAGGTCGTCGAGCGCCGCCGTCGCGGTGAAACGGGCACCCGGTGCGAGGCTCGACTCGCCGTGCGCGCGTTGGTCCCAGCTGACGACCCGGTGGCCTGCCTCATGCAGGGCCTCCGCCTGCGCGTCGAACATCCGGTGGTCCATCCCGGCGCCATGGGTGAAGACGATCGGGCGCCGCTCCCCCGGGAGGTCGCCGTAGCGCAACTCTGCGCCGTCCCGGTGCAGCACCTCGCTTATATTCAGCATTTTCCGAATATAGCAAATTCACCGACCAGATGTCGCAATCATCGGAATGGTGTTGGTATCCTGCCGTCGAGGCGAGGGAAGGAAGTGTGATGGTCCGGCTGACACGAGCGCAGCAGCAGGCGCGGACCCGTGCCGCGGTCCTGGCGGCGGCACGGGCGGAGTTCGTCGAGTACGGGTACGGCGCGGCGAAAGTGGACCGCATCGCCGAGCGGGCGGAACTGACCAGGGGGGCGGTGTATTCGAACTTTCCCGGCAAACGCGCGTTGTATCTCGCGGTGCTGGTCGACCTGGTCGAGCAGGCGGACACCCCCCTCGCCGCCGAGGAGCCGGGGTCTGCGGGCGAAGCGCTGAGCACGTTCGCGCGGGTCTGGCTGGACAGGCTGCCCCTGGTCGACGACCCCGCCGCCGGTGGACGCCTGCACTTGCGTTCCCTGACCGGTGTCATCGAGGACGAAACGGGACGAGTCGTCCTCGCCCAGACCGCCCGGCTGGAAGCGCTGCTGCTGGCGCTGACGCTGGAGTCCTGCGCCCCCGAAGACCCGCCGGGGCGCCGTGTCCGCCTGGCCGAGCTGGCGTTGACGCTGCTCGGCGGTTCGAGTCTCATCGCGGAGCAGGCTCCCGGCTTCGGCGACCCCTTCGACCGGGCACGCGCGTGCGAGCACCTGGCGAGCCTCGACCTGACAGACGTCTGGGCACCGGCTCATCTGCCCTACGTGACACCCGCGGCTCGGGTGCGGGAGGCATGGACGCCGCCCGCCGATGTCCGCGATCCGCTCACCGCGGACGTGGTCGATCTGGCCTCGGAAGGCGTGGTGGTCGTGCTGGGAGGCGCGAGGCTGGAAGCGGCCGAGGAGGCCGTGCGGTCGGCGCGGCCCGGCGAGCAGGTCACCATCGTCGTCGTCACCGGCGATGCCGCGAACACCGGCCAGCTCATTCGCCTGCGCGTCGGCGACCTGGTGTCGTGCCTGCGTCAGGTCTCCCCTTCCCCACTGCCGGGGCACCTTCATCTCGTGTTCGACGACGATGCCCGCGTCGCGGCCGCGGTCGGCTTGTCAGAAGTCGGCGACAGCACCGAAGCCGCGGTGCGCGTCCGCGGGAAGGCCGTCGTCGCCCGCGCCGAGGGCCGGGGCGCCGCGTACGCCGTCGCGAAATCGGAAACCGCCCGTACCGAAGGAGCCACGACGTGACCCGCGCCGGTTCGGATACCGGGCTGCTCGTGCTGCATGCCCTGCGCTGCGGCGGTTACGCCGGATTGCCGCGCTTGTCGGCGACCACCGGGTTGAGCGAGTCCGAACTCGAGTCGGAGCTGATCGACCTCGCGGTCGCGGGGCAGGTCACGCGGCTGAGCGGCCTTGACGCCTGGGGGTGCACCGACGCCGGTCGCGAAGCCGATGCCGAGCGCATCACCGCACAGCTGGAGGCCGCCGGTGCTCGCGCGGCGGTCAAGGCTGCTTTCGACCGGTTCCTGGTGCTCAACCCGGAACTGCTCGACCTCTGCACCGCATGGCAGCTCCGTCCCGTGGAGGGAGAGCAGATCGTGAACGACCACGACGACCCGGCCTACGACGCCCGCGTCCTCGGTCGCTTCGCCGACCTGCACGAGCGCATGATGCCGGTGTGTCACGCCTTGGAGGCGGCGCTGCCGCGCTTCGGCCGGTATCGCGTGCGACTGGCGAGCGCCCTCGGCCGGGCCCGATCAGGCGAGCATGCCTACGTCGCGGATTCGACCGCGTCGTACCACGTCGTCTGGGCCGAACTGCACGAAGATCTCCTTGCGACACTGGGCATTCCGCGGTGAAGTGGCTGCGAAAGCTCACTCCGGACACCCGGGAGGATCCCGGGCTCATCGGCGCGAAGGCCCACGGACTCCTCGATCTGCACCGGCTCGGCCTGCCGGTGCCGGCCGGATTCGTCGTCACCACCGAAGCGTGCCGTGCTTTCCTGCGCGACGGCCACTTCCCCGACGGGCTCCGTGACGAGCTGACCGCGGCGACGCGAACGCTGGAAGAGACCGCAGGCTCGTCACCATTGACCGTGTCGGTGCGCTCCGGGGCCGGCGTGTCGATGCCCGGCATGATGGACACCATCCTGAATCTCCGGCCCACCGCCGAGCAGCTGGAGACGGCCGTCGAGGCGGTCTTCGCCTCCTGGGACACACCGCGGGCACGCACCTACCGGGAACTGCACGGCATCGACCACGATCTGGGCACCGCCGTGATCGTCCAGGAGATGGTCTACGGCGACCGAGACGGCCGAAGCGGCACCGGAGTCGCCTTCAGCAGGAACCCCAACACCGGCGAGCCCACCCCGTTCGGTGACGTGCTGTTCGGCCATCAGGGGGAAGACGTCGTCGCGGGCACCTCGCCTGTGCTGCCCCTCACCGGACTCACCACCCGCGAACCGCGCGTGTGGAAGGCACTGACCGACGCCCTGGACCGGTTGGAAGACCACTACCGCGACGCCGTCTATGTCGAGTTCACCTTCGAAACCGGGGTCCTGTGGCTCCTCCAGGTACGCCCCGGACGTTTCACCGGTGCCGCGGCGATCAGGGTCGCCGTCGACCTCGCCGACGAAGGACGGATCGGCCGAACCGAGGCGCTGCACCGGGTTTCACGCCGGCAGATCGAACGCGCCCGCACGCCTCGCATCGCCCCGCGGCCGGATACGACCCTGCTCGGTCGCGGAACAGGCGCCTGCCCAGGCGTCGCCACCGGCAGGATCGCCACGACCACCGAGGCGGCGAGACGGATGGCGGCCGACGGCCCGGTCGTCCTCGTCCGCCCCGAAACCTCCCCGAACGACATGAACGGACTCGCGGTGGCGGCGGGCATCCTCACGGCACGCGGCGGCCCGGCCAGTCACGCCGCCGTCGTCGCCCGCTCCCTCGGCAAACCCGCCGTGGTCGGCATGGGCACACTCGCCATCGACGAAACGAACGCGTCGATCACCGTGGGCGAGCGCACTCTCGACGAAGGAACGCTCGTGACCATCGACGGAACCGGCGGCGAGGTCGCCCTCGGCCGCGTGCCGACGGTCACGAGGGAGACCGGGGACCATCTGGAACGTTTCCTGGCCTGGGCCGAAGAAGCCGCTCGCCTGCCGCGGTCGTGAGTGGCGCTTCGGGTTAAGGCCACGGGTGCCTTAGGTATCTACGCGGGTTTCGGCGGCGGTTGGTGCCAGGCTGCGGACTCGGTAATCCCCACGTTCGCCCCCCAGGCACTAGCAGTCACAGCGGCTGCGCGTGAAGGCCCCCTTCCCCTCGGCTCAGCGAAGGAAACTCGACCTTCACACCTTCCCCAGGTACGTACAGGACTCCAGTCAGGCGCTCGCGTGAGTTTTCGCGGTCGCGGGGATGTCGTGAAGGGCCCCTTTGAGACCTTCACCGTCTCAAAGGGGCCCTTCACGACATGAGAGTTCGACGCCGGGCCGTGGGAAGCGCCGAAGAGCAGGGAAGGGGGGCCTTCACGCGCACCCCCAGTACATGAAGGACCCCATCCTTGCGCCTAAGTACAGGAAGGGGTCCTTCATGTACTTCAAACCCGGCATCACCCAAGAAACGTCGCAGGTCACACAGTAGGTACCTAAGCAGAGGCTCGCCAGAACCCGAATCGCCACTCACGGCCCCCGGCGACCCTTACTCCTCACGACGCTCAGGGACGCTGGCCCGGCCCGAAGCCCGTCCATCGCAGCTCGTCCGGGAGATGCCCCATGTCGTTGTACATCAGCAACGACGGGGCGGCGCCGTCGTAGTGGTCGATCACCGTCAACGCGGTGTTCCCGCAGCTCAATCCCAGCCAGCGCTCCGGTGGCGCGTCGAGCGCGTCGCACACCAACCAGGCGACCGGATAAGCGTGTGTCACCAGCACTTCGTGCGTTTCCCTCTCGGTAGGGCGAGCGAACCGCTCGGTCAACGCGGCGGCGATCCGCGCCCCCTCAGCCGCTTCCTCAGGGTCGTAGCCGTCGAACAGCCCGCGCCAGGCCGGAGGCGGATCGGCGGGCACGTGCGGCACGTTGTCCACCAGCTCCGCCGCCTCGCCCACCGACGTACCCGTGAGGTGCTCGCCGATGATCTCCGCGGTCTTCACCGCACGCGACAGCGGTGAATGCCATACGGCGTCCACCGGCAGGCGCGCGAGCCGCTTCGCCAGCAGTTCGCATTGGCGCCGCCCCACTTCCGTCAACTCGCCGAACGGATCCGCAGCCCCGTGCCGGACCACGTACAGGTGTCTCGTCGCCATGACGCCCTCGCTCCTGGATGTTGTTACCATCCCAATGGTAACAACATCTTACTCAGCGGAGGAACGGTTCGTACTGCCGCTGGAGACGGAGTGCCTGGATCTGCCGCGTGGTGTCGAGCGCGACACCGACGAGGAACACGAGGACCACCTGCAAGGCCACGCCGACGACGGGAACCCGGGGGCTCACGTCCAGTAAGCCCAGCCCGGCGACCGGGAGCACCGCGACCACTCCGGAGCAGAGAGCTCCGAAGGCGATGATCCGGCGGTTCACGTAGTCGAGGTATTCGGCGGTCGCGTTCCCGGGCCGGATCCCGGGGACGAAGCCGCCGACCCGCACCAGCTCGCTCGCCACCTTGTCCATGTCCTGTGCCACGGCCGCCCTCATGAAGGCGAAGAGGCAGACGAGCAGGAAATAGACCGCGATCCGCCTGGGATCGCCCTCGTCACGCAGCCACCCCAGCCAGGTCGCGCCGGGCAAGAGCACCGGTACGGACAGCAGCACCGCGGCCAGCACGGCCGGGCTGTTCGCCTGGGGGAACCGAAGCGGGATGTAGGTCGCGGTCCCGCCGAAGGCACGCCTGCCGATCATCCGCTTCGCGTACTGCACCGGGACGCGACGCTGTCCCTGCGCGACGACGATCGTGATCACCGTGATCGACAGCGTCACCACGGCCATGACCGCGATGGCCGCCCAGCCCGTTTTTTCGTACAGCCGCAGGAATTCCGGCGGCAGCACGGCCAGCACCTGCGCGAGCAGCAGGATCCGCACGCCGTCACCGAATCCCCGCTCGGTGATCACCTCGGTCAGCCGCAGGACCAGCGCGGTGCCCACCGTCAGGCACGCCACGGCGACAACCGTGTCGAGGGCGTCCTGACCGCGAAACCCGAGCACGCCGATCGCGCCCAGCAGGCCGAGTCCGACGGTGAGCCGTCGCCGGTAGCGCTTCAGCACACGTGCGCCGGCCTCCCCTTCGGCCCGCAGCGCGGCCAGCCGCGGGATCAGGACGATCAGCGCGCGCAGGACGGGCGGCGCGGCCAGGCAGGGAAGGACACCGAAAGCGAACACCGGCAGCGTGAACAGGCCGCCGCCGGTGAGGAGGTCGAGGATCCAGCGCAGCGGGTGATCGGTTTCCGGTGCGCGGACGGTCACGGAGGGGGCGGGCACGCTCTGGCCCAGCCGGAACACCACGATCACACCCAGCGTGACCAGGATCCGGCGGCGGAGGGAGGCTCTGTCGTTCATCGTGGGGATCACGCTAGGGACGACCGATGAAATTACGATGACACCGCCCGCGCCCAGGTCACAGCAAAGGCGCCCTCGACAAGGCCGCCCTCAGCTTGTCGAGCACCTCGCCCGCCGTGCCCTCCGCGGTGCATCCGGCCGCCTGCCGATGACCGCCGCCACCCAGTTCCCCTGCCGCCGCCGAAACGTCGACGCCGCCCGCCGAACGAAGCGACACCGTCCACCGCTGCTTCGGCCCGGTCGGCTCGGCTTCCTTGAGCACCACGGCGACCCCGGCCTCCCGCGTGGACCGGACGACATCGATGACCGCTTCGACCTCCTCCGCGCGCACACTCCGCGCGACGTCGAGCGTCACGACCGCGTGCGCGAGCCCGAAACCGCGTGCTTCGTCCGGCTCGAGGCGGGCCCCCGCGAGCACGTCCGAAAGCATCGGCAGCCACGCGAACGGATGGTCGTCGACGATCTCGCGGACCACCTTGTCCGGGTCCACACCCGCTTCGAGCAGCTTCGCGGCCATCAGATGGGTGGACGGCCGGGCCCGGCGGAACCCGCTCGTGTCGGTGACCAGCCCCGCGTAGAGACAGCGCGCGATCGGCTCGTCGATCTCCGTGCCCAGCTCCCGCAGTAACGCGAAAACGAGGACGGCGGTGGCCTCGGCGGTGTCGTCGACGACGTGGTGCGTGCCGTAGAAGACGTTGGACGCGTGATGATCGATCACCAGGACGTCGCCCCCGGCCGCGCGGACGGCGTCCACCCGCGACGCGAGCTTCCCGAGCCTGCCCGGGGTGGGCGTGTCCAGCGCGACCAGCAACTGCTCACTCTCCGGCAGCTCGCTCGCGGGGACATAGAGCCCGCCGACGTCCAGGCTCCGCAGGGTTTCGGGCATTTCCTCGGGCTCGCCGACCGACACGCGGACCTTGACGCCCCCGCGCGACTGGAGGGCCCGGCCCAGCGCCAGCGCGCTGCCGAGCGCGTCGGCGTCCGGACGGACATGGCCGAGCAGGGTCACGTCGTTCGCGCGCGCCAGCAGGGCGGCGGCTTCTTTGAGGTTCGGCACTGGAGTCGCTGTCACAATCAGTCAAGCTACGCTCTACCGGATGTCCGAGTACGCGATCCTGGTCTACCCGTCCGCCAACCGGGTCTACACCGACTCCACCCCGGCCCTGCTGCGCGCGGAGCTGGCGGTGTTCGGTCTGTCCGCTTTGGAGACCGAGGTCTCCGAGATCGGCGAGACGCAACTTGGCGGCGTCGGCTACCTCACCTTCACCACGCCCGCCCCGTTGAGCGAACGCGATCTCGCGCTCCTTTCGAACCTTTCCGCGCTGTACGCGCTGTTCGAACTCGGCGACGGCGTCCTGAAGCCGGTGACGATCAGCCCGCTCGCGAACTTCGACTCGGATCTGCTGACCATCCAGAAGTACCCCGGCAAGACGAACGAGCTGTTCACCAAACTGCTCGTCAACGTCACCCTGATGTCGACGGCGAACCCGGCCGCGATGCTGGACGAGCCGCTGCACCTGCTGGATCCGCTCTGCGGCCGCGGCACCACGCTGAACCAGGCGATGATGTACGGCTTCGACGCGACCGGTCTCGACGTCGACGGCAAGGATTTCGACTCCTACGAACTGTTCATCAAGACCTGGCTGAAGCAGAAGCGCGTCAAGCACAGCGCCGAAACCGGTCAGGTGCGCCGCAACAAGGTCCGCCTCGGCAGGCGGCTCGACATCGGCTTCGGGATCACCAAGGAGCAGTACAAGGCCGGCGAGGTGCGCAAGCTGAGCTACCTCAACTGCGACACGCTCACCACGGACGAACTGCTGCGGCCGAACTCGGTGGACCTCATCGTCACCGACGCCCCGTACGGCGTGCAGCACGGCAGCCACCGCACCCAGGACGCGTCGCTCGCGCGCAGCCCGCGGGACCTGCTCGCGGCCGCCGTCCCGGTGTGGACACGGGTGCTGCGGCCCGGCGGCGCGCTCGGCATCTCCTGGAACACCAACGTCGCGCCGCGCGAGGAACTCGCCGCGATCCTGGGCAAGGCGGGACTGCGGGTACGCGAGGACGGGCCGTTCGCGGAGTTCTCGCACCGTGTGGACCAGGCGATCGTGCGGGACCTGATCGTCGCGGCGAAACCGGCCTGACCTCGGCGCGGATCCGTGAGGGTCAGGTGATGCGTTCCCCCACGAACTTCAGCACGTCGGGCATGATCCCGCGCCAGTAGTCGTCGTTGTGCTCACCGTCGGACATCTTCGCGACGGCGGGGTCGAGTGCCTTGATGAGTTTGCGATCGGCGCGGGCGAAGGGATCCGAATTCCCGCACCACACCCCCGTCGACGACGCCGAGAGGTCGCCGGTGTGCAGCAGCGGCTCGTGCGATTCCCATTGCGCGCGGTCCGCGAAGACCTTGCGGGACTTGGCATCGGGCCAGCTCACGAAGAGCGCGGCACTCGCCACGGCGACGGCTTTGAGGTTCTTGTGATCGCGGGCGTAGCGCAGCGCGCCGAAGCCGCCCATCGAGATCCCGAAGATCGCCGACGCCGGCCGCAGCTGGCGCTGGGCCAGCCAGCCGGGGAGTTCGTCGGACAGCATCCGCTGCGGGTCGTCGGCCTTGCCGACGTCCACCCAGTAGTTGTCCCCATCGACGGCGGCCACCGCGAAACCGGGCAACCCGGCGGCGACGACCTTGTTCAGCGCGTCCTGCACACCGAGGTTCAGGAACGTGCGGGCATCCGCGCCGCGCCCGTGGAGGGCGAAGCAGACCGGCATCCCGACCCGGGACACGCCGTCCGGCGCGATGATGACGAGGTTGACGTCGCGGTTGCGGGCCGCGGACCGCATCTTCTGCACCGTGACCGCTTCGGTGAGCGGCGTCGGAGTGGTCGGCGGGGCCACCGGCGGAGGCCCCATCAAGGGCGGGTTTTCGGCGCCGCAAGCGGAAACCAGCGCCGAGCCGCCGAGGGCCGCGGCTCCCAGCAGCAGGCCACGCCGGCTCACGGCGTGGCCCACTCCCTCAGCTACGGGTCTCCCCATCGGCGAACTCATCGTCTTCGGCCTCTTCCCGCGGCGGCTTGTACGGGTCGGCTTCACCGGCGTGCTGCGCACCGGTCGCCCGCCGGGCGACCTCCGCGTCGGCTTCCCTGGCCTTCGCGAGGAGGTCTTCGATGCGCTTGGCGTCCTCAGGAATGCTGTCGGCCACGAAGGCCAGCGTCGGAGTGTAGCGGACTCCCGTGCCCTGACCGACCTTCGTCCGCAGCACACCGCGGGCGGATTCGAGCGCCGCGGCGGCACCGGCGTGATCGGGCGTGGATTCCAGGTTCTCGCCGAGCACCGTGTAGTAGACCGTGGCGTCGTGCAGATCCGCCGTGATCTTCGTGTCGGTGATCGTCACGTGGTTGAGCCGCGGATCCTTGATGTCGTGCTCGATCGCGTGCGCGACGATCTGTGAGATCCGCTTGGCGAGCTTACGAGCCCGAGCGGGGTCGGCCATGGGGATTCGTCTCCTCGAAAGATCTTCTGCTAGTCATCCGGGCCGAGCAGCCGGCGATGGGCGGAGAGCAGTTCGAACTCCGGCCTTCCGGCCACGAAGCGCTCACACGAGTCGAGCACGTCACGGACGTGCACGCCAGTCGCCGCGACCACGGCCACACCGATCAGTGCCCGCCGATGCAGGTCTTGCTGACCGGCTTCGGCGACGGAGACGTCGAAACGCCTGCGTACCTCGGCCAGCACCGGCTTGATCACGGATCGCTTCTGCTTGAGCGAGTGGACGTCGCCCAGCAGGATGTCGAGCTCAAGAGCTCCTACGAACATAAGGGGTTCTGGGTTGTCGAGAAGTGAAGCGGCGCTCCCCCGCCCAGATGCGAGGGAGCGCCGCCCGTGTCACTTACGCACGCGGCTTTTCGCGCTGCTCGTACGTCTCGATGACGTCGCCGAGCTTCAGGTCGCTGTAGTTACCCAAGGTGAGACCACACTCGAAGCCCTCGCGGACCTCGGTGACGTCGTCCTTTTCGCGCTTCAGCGAGTTGATCGGCAGGTTCTCGACGATGACGTTGCCGTCACGGAGGAGACGGCCCTTGGCGTTACGCCGGATCTCGCCCGAGATGACCATACAACCGGCGATCGTGCCGACCTTCGACGACTTGAAGATCCCGCGGATCTCGGCCTTGCCCAGCTCGACCTCTTCGAAGATCGGCTTGAGCATGCCCTTGAGCGCGGCTTCGATCTCGTCGATCGCCTGGTAGATGACCGTGTAGTACCGGACGTCGACGCCCTCGCGGGTGGCCCGCTCGGTCGCCTTGCCCTGTGCCCGCACGTTGAAGCCCAGGACGATCGCGTTGGACGCGGTCGCCAGGTCGATGTCGGACTCCGTGACGCCACCGACACCGCGGTGGACCACGTTGAGCTCGACCTCTTCTTCGCCGACATCCAGCTGCATCAGCGAGGCTTCGAGGGCTTCGACCGTACCGGAGTTGTCACCCTTGATGATCAGGTTAAGGGTGCTCGTCTCCTTCAAGGCCTCATCGAGGTCTTCCAGGCTGACCCGCTTACGACGCGACGCGTTGAGCGCGTTGCGAGTACGGGCCGAACGCCGTTCGGCGATCTGCCGGGCGACCCTGTCCTCGTCGACGACGAGGAACGTGTCACCGGCGCCGGGCACCGAGGTGAACCCGATGACCTGGACCGGACGCGACGGGGTCGCTTCGGTGACGTTGACGTTGTGCTCGTCGACCATCTTCCGCACGCGGCCGTACGCGTCACCGGCGACGACGGAGTCACCGACGCGCAGCGTTCCGCGCTGGACCAGCACCGTGGCGACCGGACCGCGACCGCGGTCCAGGTGCGCCTCGATCGCGACACCCTGGGCCTCCATGTTCGGGTTGGCCCGCAGGTCGAGCGCCGCGTCCGCGGTCAGCAGGATCGCCTCGAGGAGACCATCGATGTTGATGTTCTCCCGCGCCGAGATCTCGACGAACATCGTGTCGCCGCCGTACTCCTCGGCCACGAGGTTGTACTCGGTGAGCTGCTGCCGGATCTTGTCCGGGTTCGCGCCCTCCTTGTCGATCTTGTTGATCGCGACCACGATCGGGGCCTTGGCGGCCTGCGCGTGGTTGATCGCCTCGACCGTCTGCGGCATGACGCCGTCGTCGGCCGCGACCACGATGACCGCGATGTCCGTGGCGTTCGCACCACGAGCACGCATGGCGGTGAACGCCTCGTGACCCGGGGTGTCGATGAACGTCACGAGACGCGGGCTGCCCTCGAGCTCGGTCTCGATCTGGTAGGCGCCGATGTGCTGGGTGATGCCACCGGCTTCGCCCTCGCGCACCTTCGTCTTGCGGATCGTGTCGAGCAGCCGGGTCTTACCGTGGTCGACGTGACCCATGATGGTCACGACCGGCGGACGGACCTGCAGATCCTCTTCTTCACCCGCGTCTTCGCCGTAGGTGATGTCGAAGGTCTCCAGCAGCTCGCGGTCTTCTTCCTCCGGGCTGACGACCTGGACGACGTAGTTCATCTCGCCGCCGAGCAGCTCGAGGATGTCGTCCGACACGGACTGCGTCGCCGTGACCATCTCACCGAGGTGGAAGAGCACCTGCACCAGCGAAGCCGGGTTGGCGTCGATCTTCTCGGCGAAGTCGGTCAGCGAAGCACCACGCGGCAGGCGGATCGTTTCGCCGCTGCCCTTGGGCAGGCGAACGCCACCGACGCTGGGCGCCTGCATGTTGTCCATGTACTCCATGCGCTTCTGGCGCTTGGACTTCCGGCCCTTGCGAGCGGGACCACCGGGACGCCCGAAGGCACCCGCGGTACCACCGCGGCCACCGGGGCCGCCACGACCGCCGCCGCCACGGAAACCGCCGCCACCGGCCGGGGCACCGCCGCCGCCACCGGGGCCACCGCCACCGGGACGGAAACCGCCGCCACCGCCACCGCCGGGACGGAAACCGCCACCGCCGCCGCCACCACCGGGACCGCCGCGGAAGCCTCCGCCGCCACCACCGGGACCGCCACGAGCGCCGCCACCGGGGCCACCACGGGCTCCGCCGCCGGGGCCACCACGGGCTCCACCGGGACCGCCGGCCGGACGGGCCGGACGGCCCGGCATCATGCCGGGGTTCGGGCGCGGGGGCATGTTGCCCGGGTTCGGCCGGTTACCACCGGGAGCGCCGCCACCGGGACGCGGCGGACGGTTGTCGCCACCCTGCTGGCCACCACCGGGACGCGGGGGACGGTTGTCGCCGCCCTGCTGGCCGCCACCGGGACGCGGGCCGGACGGACGCGGGGCCGGGGAACCGGAACCCACACCGAACGGGTTGTTGCCGACACGCGGAGTGCGCGGGCCGGGCTTCGGGCCGCCGGGCTTGGGGCCCTGCGGCTTCGGCGGCACGACCGAACCCTGCGACGGCGCCTGGGACGCCGGCGGGGTGGCCGGTGCTGCCGGGGTTTCCTTGGGCTCGGACTGCTTCGGCTCGACCGGAGCGGCCTTCGCCGCCGGAGCGACCTCTTCCTTGGGCGCCGGCGGCCGGGGGCCGGGGCGCGGACCCGGGCGGACGCCCGGGGTGTTGGGCCGGGACGGCTGCTGGGCCGGGGCCGACGCAGCCGGAGCGGACTCCGCTGGAGCGGCCGGGGCCTCGGTCTTCGCCGCGGGCGCGGGCTGGGCCTGCTTCGCGGCCGGAGCCGGGGCAGCGGGCTTCGCGGGAGGCGCGGGCGAAGGGCGCGGGCCGGGGGTCGGGACCGACTTCTTCTTGCCGTCCTTGGACGGGTACGCGTCACGGAGACGGCGGGCGACCGGCGCCTCGACGGTGGACGACGCGGACTTCACGAACTCGCCCTGTTCCTTCAACTTGGCGAGAACTTCCTTGCTGGTGATGCCGAGCTCTTTCGCGAGCTCATGTACTCGGGCCTTGCCTGGCACAGCTCTCCTCATCTGGGGAGGCCGGCGGCAGACCCGCAGACCTCGTCCTATTGTCGCGCGTTCATTGATTCAGCTTCACGGCTGACTCATGACGGGTCGACCTGCTTCCTGATTCCATCCGGCACCGGGGATGTCCCGGCGCCCTTAGCCTTCGGCGTGCCGCTCCAGGCGTTCGTGGACACCCTGGGCGTCGAGCGACCCTGGAACACGAAGTGCCCGGGGGAACGCCCTGCGCCGCTCGGCCTTGGCCAGACAGTCCGGCACGGGGTGCAACCAGGCACCCCGGCCCGGTAACCGCCGACGTTCGTCGACGATCAACCGACCGTCCGCCGCGACCACTCGCAGCAACTCGCCGATCAAGGCCCGCTTACGGCAACCCACACAGGTGCGAACCGGGGTTTCCCGGTCATGCTGGAGGTCGGTTCCCGGCCGCGGGCTCTGAACCACTCGTAAGTCTACCGCTTCGACCTTCACTCAGCCGAACCGGTTGCCGCGGCGGGCCGCGGCTGCCCGGCGTGTGCTTCGTCACCCTGGTCAGGGGCGGCGTCACTGCGGATGTCGATACGCCAGCCGGTGAGGCGGGCGGCGAGCCGGGCGTTCTGCCCTTCCTTGCCGATCGCGAGCGAAAGCTGGTAGTCCGGGACGACGACGCGAGCGGTCTTGGCCCGCTCGTCGACGACCCGTACGGACACAACCTTCGCGGGCGACAACGCATTCCCGACGAACTTCGCCGGGTCCTCGGAGAAGTCGATGATGTCGATCTTCTCGCCGGCCAGTTCGCTCATCACGTTGCGCACCCGCGCGCCGACCGGGCCGATGCAGGCGCCCTTGGCGTTGACGCCGGGCACCGTCGAGCGGACCGCGATCTTGGTGCGGTGCCCGGGTTCCCGCGCGACGGCGGCGATCTCGACCGTGCCGTCGGCGATCTCGGGGACTTCGAGGGCGAACAGCTTGTGCACCAGCTTCGGGTGCGAACGCGACAACGTGATCTGCGGGCCGCGGTTGCCGCGCGAGACGGTGACGACGTAGGCCTTGATCCGGTCGCCGTGCTCGTAGGTCTCGCCGGGCACCTGCTCGATCGCGGGCAGCACGCCCTCGATGTCGCCCACCTGGATGATGACCATGCCGCGGGCGTTGGCGCGGGCGTCGCGCTGCACCACGCCGGCGACGATCTCGTTCTCCTTGGCGGAGAACTCGCCGAAGGTCTTCTCGTGCTCGGCGTCGCGCAGACGCTGCAGGATGACCTGGCGCGCGGTGGTCGCGGCGATCCGCCCGAAGCCTTCGGGGGTGTCGTCCCATTCCTCGTCGGTCTGGCCGTCCGGGGTGAGGGTGTGCGCGAGGACGCGGACCAGCCCGCTCTTGCGGTCGATGTCGATCCTGGCGTGCGACTGGTGGCCCTCGGTGTGCTTGTACGCGGTGAGCAACGCGGTTTCGATCGCTTCGATCACCGTCTCGAAGGGGATGTCCTTGTCCCGTTCGATCGCGCGCAGCGCTGCGATGTCGACGTTCACTTCGGCTCCTCCTTCGGCTCCGTGGTGGCGGCGTTCAGGGCCGACGC
The DNA here is from genome assembly GCF_044547565.1 of Amycolatopsis sp. NPDC052450. Classification (NCBI taxonomy): domain Bacteria; kingdom Bacillati; phylum Actinomycetota; class Actinomycetes; order Pseudonocardiales; family Pseudonocardiaceae; genus Amycolatopsis; species Amycolatopsis sp. NPDC052450. Next base: position 52,350 of record NZ_JBIUAQ010000010.1, read on the forward strand.
ATCGTTTTCCAACAGTTTCAGGTCCTCGGCAGGTGGTTGCTTGAATTCGATCTCGATGACCGCTTTGGCCACCGAGGCATAGGAGACGTCCCGGATCTCACCGTCGACGAGCACGCGCGCGGACTTCTCCCCCGCGTGCCCGACACGGCCGATGAAGGCGGTGCCTTCGGCCGGGGTGATCTTGACGAGGCGGAACTTCGCGCGCCGCCAGTGCCGCCGCACGGTCAGCGGCCGGTCGAGGCCGGGCGAGGTGACTTCGAGCGTGTACGCGCTCGCGATCACGTGCTCGTTCTCGTCGAGCGCGGCGGAAACAGCCCGGCTGACGCTCGCCACCTCGTCCAGCCCGACGCCGTCGTCCCCGTCGACGACGACCTTGACCAGCTGACGGCGGCCTGCCTGCTGGACCTCGAAGGAATCGAGGTCGAAACCCGCGGCCTTGACGGCTTCGGCCACGATGGGCTCCAGCCTGCTGGCGAGGTCGTTGGGCACGGTGGAGCGCTCCTGTTCGGCTGTGGGCGACCCGGCGGTGTGGATCCGGGTTCGGTAGTGGTCCAGCTTATCCGGTCACCCCCGCGTGACGCGCGAGCGGCGGCCCCGCACGGGGTACTGGCAGGATGGGGCGGCGTGACCGGAAGATCGACAGAGCCCACCTCGCCGAGCCGTCGCACTTTCCTGCGGATGGGAGCGCTGGCCGTGGTGGCCGTGCCGCTGGCCTCCGCCTGCTCCCCCGGCTTCGACGAAACCCCCGATCCGCTGGGCCCGTTGCTGCGTGCCGCGGAGACCGACGCGGCGGGCGCGAAGGCGTTGCCAGGCGCCGAGGGCGAAGCGGTCGCGACGGCACGGGCCGCGCACGCGGCGGCACTCAAGACCGAGGTGGACCGGCTCAACCGGCCGAAACCGGAACAGCAGGGCCCTGCGGAGAACCCGCCGTCGTCGGTGGACGGGCTCAAGGAACGGCTCGCCCAGGCCCGCAAACAGGCCGAAGGTCTCGTGCCCTCACTGCCCCGCTACCGCGCCGGGATGGTCGCCTCGATCGCGGCGGGCTGCGCGGCACTGCAACAGAGCTCGGACAAACTCGGCCGAGGCGACGACGCCGGACCCGTCGAGGTGCCAGCCGGAGTCCAGCTCGGCGGGGAGACGACGGAAGCCGTCCAGCAGGCGCTGGCCGCCGAACACGCGGCGGTCTGGGTGTACGGGCTGGTCAGCGCGTACCTGCCGGCCGCCTTCACCGGCGCGGTGAGCCGCGGCACGGCCGAGCACGTCAAGCGGCGGAACGTCTGCGAGCGGATGCTTTCCGCGGCCGGGCAGACCCCCACCGGACCGGAGGCCGCGTACGTGCCGCCGAGGCCGGTGACCGAGGCGAACTCGGCGATGGAACTCGTGGCGACGGCCGAATCGGACGCGACGGCGGCCTGGCTCGGCGTTGTCGACCGGACCGACGACGCGGCTCTGCGGACGACGGCGCTGAACGCGCTGATCGGCTCTGCGCGGCGAGGGACCGCTTGGCGGGCCGAGTTCGGCGCGAAGCCGGTGGCGATCGCGATGCCGGGCCAGTCGGCTTAACGGCCTTCGCCTCTTAGGTCCGCTTCGGTCCCCATCGCGCGCGCTATGAAGGACTCCTTCATAGCAAAATTTGCTATGAAGGAGTCCTTCATAGCGCTCGTGTGGGCGTGACGGGACCGGTCAGCGGCGCAGGTCGCCCGAAAGCCGCAAGGCGTCGGTCGCGATCCGCTCCAGCGTCGCCTTGTCGGTCTGCTTGTTGTAGAAACCGGCCAGCACGATGGCCACCTCGGGTCCGGTGACGTGGGAGTCGTAGGCCGCGTCCTGTCCGGAGATCTTCGGGGCGCCCTGCGCCTTGAAGGTGCCGTCGCGCACCAGATCGGACACGTTGCCCGTGCCGTCCTTGTCGGTGAGCGCCTTGAGCTGGGTCGCGGTGACCTCGCCGGGCATGGTGACGAGGACCACCGACACCAGCGCCTTCTTCCCGCCGGTCTCCGTGGTGTAGAGCGCCCGCGACAGCCGCTGGCACGGTGTCTGCGTGAAGAACCCCTTGGTGTCGCCGTAGGCCTTGCTCGCGCAGTCGGTGGTGACCTGCGGGCCTTCGACCAGCGTGTACTGGAACTGGCCGCTCTTCGTCGGCGTGTCCGCGACCGGGGCCGGCTCCGGCTCGTGCCGGATCAGCCACCAGAGCAGCGCGGAGACGACCGCGATGGCGACCAGCCCGGCGCCTTTCAGCGCCAGGCCCTTGGTGTCCCTCGACGGCGACGGCGCGGGCGATGGCCCGCCCGGCCCTGCCGGTCGCACCGGCTGAAGCCGGGCCGTTTCCGTCGGTCCCGGGGTAAATTGCGCACCAACCACGGGAACATACGGTAGTTCACGCCGCTCCGGCGGTTCACCTGAACGTGCTTATCACCCGTTCGACGTCGTCAGCCGTGTTGTAGAGATGGAACCCGAATCGCTGCCTTCCGGCCCGGGTACCGGCCACGATGCCGGCTTCCTTCACCCGGGCGGCGTCGGCGTCGAGCGAGACGATCGCGCTCCCCTGACCGGGTGAGCCGAGCGCTTCGAGGAGTGAGTCGGCGAGTCCCGCGCAGTGCGCGCGGACGGCCTCGAGGTCGAGGGAGCCGAGGTAGTCCAGCGAGACGGCGGCGCCGACGAACGAGAGCCAGGCCGGGGACAGGTCGAGCGACCGGGTGCCCTCGGCTAGCCGCAGCGGGAGGCCGTAGACGGTCTGCCAGCGGTCCTCCCCCGCGTACCAGTTCGCGGCGACCGGCACGGCCCGCTCCAGCACCCGCGGGTGCGCGGCCAGCCACGCCGCCCCGCGCGGCGCGAGCAGCCACTTGTACCCCGCGGCGACCACCCAGTCGGCCCAGCCGAGGTCGAGCGGCTGCCAGCCGGCGGCCTGGGTGGCGTCGAGCAGGACCGCCGCACCCGCCGCCTCGGCCGCGGCGCGGAGCGCGCCGAGGTCGATCCGGGTGCCGTCCGCCGACTGGACGACGCTGACCGCGACGAGTTCGTGCCCCTCGACGCGTTCGGTCAGCTCGGTCAACGGGACTTCGGTGACCTTCACCCCGCGATGTGCCTGAGCCGCGAACGGGAAGGTGACGCTCGTGAAGTCGTTCCCGGCGACCAGCACACTGGCGCCGTCGGGCAGACCGGCCGCCACGTTCGCGATCAGCTGCGAAACCGACGCCCCGATCGCGACCCGCTCCGCCGGGACCCCGATCAGCGCGCCGAACCCGGCCCGGGTCCGCGCGACGGGCTCGTCGAAGTCCGCCGGGCGGGCTTCGCCGCGCCGCCACCGCTCGACCGCCTCGGCCACCGCGTCGGCCGCGTGCGACGGCGGGATGCCGATACTGGGCGTGTTCAGATAGCCGGGCGGGACGGCGAATTCGGCTCCGAAGCTCTGCATGCTCCCGAGATTAAGGAGATTCCGGGAGCAGGGCCGCGACGTCGCCGTAGGACGGCGGGGTCAGCGGGAGTTCGCCGCCGTCGCGAACGGCCGTCACCGTGCGCAGTGTGGCGGCCAGCGCCATCCGGTACGGCAGCGATCCGAGGCTGATCCGTGCGACGCCGAGTTCCGCCGCTCCCGCGACGGTGACCTTGCCGGGGAGGAACAGCAGGTTCAGCGGTTTCGCGACGGCCTTCACCAACCGCTCGACGTCCGCGGGTTCGGCGAGCCCCGGCACGAACACTCCGTCGGCTCCAGCGTCCACATAGGACCGGCAGCGCTCGATCGCGGTGCCGATGTCGGGCTCCCCAAGCCAATGCGTGTCCGTCCGCGCGTTGACGAAGAGATCCGGAGCGTGCTCCTTCGCAGCCGCGATCTTGGCCGCGTGCCGCACAGGGTCGCCCAGCGCGTCTTCGAGATTGACGCCCGCGACACCGGCTTCGGCGAGATCCGCGGCCAGTGCCCCGACCTCGCCCGGGTCGTCGCTGAACCCGTCCGCGAGGTCGACGCTGATCAGCACGTCGAGCTCGGCGAGCCGCCGCGCCAGCCGGACGGTGGCGTCCTTGGAGGACGGTGCGCCGTCCGGCTCGCCCTCGGCGGCCGAGACGCCGAGACTGGTCGTGCCGAGCGCCGGGAAGCCTTGCGCGGCCAGGAAGGCGGCCGTGCCGAACTCCCAAACGTTCGGCAGGAGCAGCGGGGATCCGGGGACGTGGAGTGCGGCGAATGCGGTCATGGCACGACGGTAGCGAGCGGACGCTTCGGCGACGGCCGACGTGTCCGGCCCGCCGTGCGGGAAGTTCCGTGAGGGCCTCCTTCCCTACTTTGAGGGTAGGGAAGGAGGCCCTCACGGCCCGGCGAGCCGAAGCGTCAGGCCCGTTCCAGGAAAGGCGTCAGCAGGTCCGGCACGGACTCCTCGGCGAACAGCAGCCCCTGCTCCTCCCCGGCGTCGTACACCGCGTACGCACCGCCTCCGGCGGCCGTGGTCGCCACGACGGTCAGCAAACCCTTGCGCCGCTGGAAGATCGACTGTTTCACCGTCCACCCGATCACGCCTTCGCGTTCCAGCGCGAACGTGCTCCGCCGCACCGTCCCGTGCCGTCCGACGAGGTATCGCCCGGTGATCCCGTGTCCGAGGTTGCGGTAGGCGTCGAGCGCCAGCAGCACCGAAACCGGCAGCAGCACGACACCGAGCGCGGCGCCGATCACCAGCAGGACGTCGGTCAGCAGGAGGCCGAGGATCGCGAAGACCGCCAGCAGGGCCACCACCGAACCGATCCACCAGCGCAGCAGCCGTCCCCGCGCGGCGCGCGGATGTCCGGTCAGCCGGACGGCTTCGGTCGGTGAGACGGGTTCACGCAGCACCGTCGCGGCGACCCGGTTGGCGATCGCGACGGGCGCGGCGGGCAGAAGCGTGTGGTAGTCGGTCTTGTCCTTGTCGTCGCTCTGCCGCATGCCGGTGGCGATCGCGTCGACGCGCGCCGCGCCGGAGATCCGGTTCCCGAGCGGCTCGACGAGGTCGATGCCGCGCATCCGGCGTTCCTCGATCGAGATCGAGCGGGTGGTGAACAGCCCTCGGCGCACCCGCAGTGTGCCGCCGGATTCGCGGTCGAGCCGGTAGTTCCACCACATCTCGATCCACAGGCCCAGCGCGCCGACCACGCCGACGACCATCGCGATCGCCAACAGGATCAAAATCGCCGCCACCAGCGGGATCCCGCGGAACAGGCCGATCACCCAGTCGATCAGACCTTTCTGCAGGCCCGCCCATTCGGAGATCTGCATGAGGCCACCGCCCGCGGCGAGCCCCAGGGTCGGCGTGAGGAACGACATCGGCGCGTAGCGGATCCAGCCCCGGTCCAGTTCGGCGAGCGGCGCGTCCTCGTCGGCCTCCGTGGTTTCCGCGCGGCGCAACAGGTCCGCGCGCAGTCGCTCGGCCTCGGCGCGCGAGACGGGGTTGAGCTTGATCCGGCCCTGTCCGCCCGATTCGTGCGAGCCGGTGCCGATGGTCACCACCGCGACGCCGAACACGCGGTGCAGCGGGTTGGCCGTCAGGTCGACGTTGCGGATCCGTTCGCGCTGAAGGGATTTCCTCGAGCGGAAGACCAGGGTGAACGCCGTCTCCAGCCGGTCCGGCGTGAGCCGGTACCGCACCCCTTTCCAGTAGAACAGCTCCGCCAGTACGCCGCCGCCGACGAGGACCACCGCGCCGGCGACGACCCAGGCGAGGGCGACCCAGAGCCTCGCGCCGCCACCCACGATCGCGAGCGTCGTCGGGATCGCGGCGCCGACGGCCACGCCGGCCATCATCAGCGCGGTGACGGCGAGCGTGCGTTTGTCGAGGGTGCTCCAGCCTTCGAACTCGCCCGAGGTCATGTCGCGTCCCCCGGCGTCGCCTGCGTCGTTTCGGTGAGCTGCTCCGCCAGGCTCGCGGCCAGTTCGTGGTCGAGCCCGCGGATCTTGACCGCGCCCCGCGCCGAGGCCGTGGTGACCGTGACGGTCGCGAGCTTGAACACCTGCTGCAACGGCCCGCGCAGGGTGTCCACGGTCTGGATCCGCGACATCGGCGCGACCCGCCACTCCTGCCAGAAGAAGCCGGAGCGCGCGTACACCGCCGTCTCCGTGACTTCCCAGCGATGCACCTTGAACCACCACAGCGGCATCGCGATCACCCAGACCAGCCCCAGCACCGCGAACACCGCCGCCGGGGTCAGCAGCCAGAACCGCGCGGGCGTGATGAGCAGCCCGAGCACCACCAGTACCAGCACCGGCGCGCCCCAGAAAAGCGTTCCCTGCAGCCGCCACCAGCCGACGACCCGCTGATCCAGCGCGTTCCGCGGCGGCCTCAACCGCACCTTCCCCCGTTCGGCTTCCACCGAGTTCACCCCCGAGATCGTTTACAATGCGATCGCATCGTAATAGCATGCGACCGTAGTGGCAATGCGATCGCATTGCAAACAGCGGAACGGATGGTGAAGGTGCCGAAGCAGGTGGATCACGCCGCGCGGCGGGCGGAGATCGCCGAGGCGCTGACACGGCTGACGGCCACACGAGGCCTGGAGGGAGTCAGCCTCCGGCACGTCGCCGCCGAAGCGGGCATGTCGATGGGCTTGGTGCAGCACTATTTCAAGACCAAGGACGAGATGCTGCTGTTCGCCGTCGAACGCCGCTCACACGTGTACGAAGCGCGCATCAAGGCGCAGCTGGAAGCCGGCGAACTGCCGTCGACACCCAAGGCCATCATCCGCGCGATCCTGACCGAGATCCTGCCGCTCGACGAGCGCAGGCGCGGCGACTGGCTGATGGGCGTCGCGTTCTTCATCCGCGCGATCTCGGATCCCGCCTTCTCGGCCGCGTTCACCGACGGTGTCCCTCAGCTGTTCGACCTGCTCGCCCTCCTGATCCGGCAGGGACAGGACGCGGGTGAGGTCGACAAGTCCGCCGACCCGATGCACGAGTCCGCGATCCTCTGGGCGCTCGCCGATTCGCAGGGCACCAACATCGTGATGAAGCACCGCACCCCGGACGAGGCGCTGTCCACTGTGGATTACCACCTCGACCGGCTGTTCGGTCAGGCGGTGAGCTGACCGTCGTAGCTCTTGCGCGCGTCGAGCACTTCGCCCATGTGGACGCGGGCCCACTTGTCGAGCATGTCGAGCGGTTCGGCGAGGTTGCGCCCGAGCTCCGTCAGCTCGTACTCGACGTGCGGAGGGATCTCCGGGTACGCGGTGCGCGTCAGGATGCCGTCGCGAACGAGGCTGCGCAGCGTCTGGGTGAGGACCTTCTGCGAGATGCCGCGCACGCGTTTGCCGATCTCGGTGAACCGGAGCGGGCCGTCACCGAGCACGCCGACGATCAGCACGGTCCACTGATCGCCGATGCGGTCGAGCAGCGCGCGGGTAGGACAGTCGGGGTCGTACGGGTTTCCGAGCACGTGACCTCCTCACTCTCCTCCGGAGAGTAACACGCTTAGCGAGAGGGAGCGGGCTGCATCAGCGCCTCGAACAGCAGGATCAGATGACGGCGGCCGCGCTCCCACCGCGCCTCCAGTGCGGTCTGGTCGCGGGTCGCCCAGCTGGCGATGAGGATCCCTCGGACGACGTCCATCGCCGTGTACACCGCGTGCAGGAACTCCGGATGCGCCGCGTGGTCCGGCAGCAGCGCCTTGCCGAACTCGACCAGGCTGCTGGTCGCGATCGGCTCGACCACGGCCATCTGGGCGCGCAGTTCCGCGTCGGTCCGCGACGCCACCCACAGCTCCACGGTCGCCGAGAACACCGGCCCCTGATGCATCTCCCACATCAGCTGCAACGCGTCGCCGACCGGGTCGGACGACGCCTTGAGCCGGTCGATCTCCGCCATCGCGACCTCGGTGCGCCTGGCCGCGAGATGCCGGATCGCGGAGGTGACGAGGTCGGTCTTGGTCGGGAAGTGATGCACCTGCGCGCCGCGGGTCACCCCGGCGAGATCGGCGACGCGGGTGGTCGTGGTGCCCGCGTAGCCGTACTCGACGAGGCAGTCGATCGTGGCGTCGAGCAGCCTGACGCGCATCGCGGCGCTGCGTTCCTCCTGCGTGCGTCGTGGTGCGGCCATGCGCCTACTTTATGGTGCGCCGCGCGAGGCGCGGGCGACGACCGGCACAGACAGCGAAGTCCCGCCCAGCTCGAAGGTCACCTCGGCACCGGTCGCGGGCAGCGCCGGGTCGAACATGTCCCCGTCGGTCCCGCCCAGTACGAGCGCGAGCCGATGCCCGGCCGGGACGACGTGGTCGAGGCTGCTGAGCCGGAACGTCATCGTGTACGCCTTGCCCGGTACGAGCGGTTCGCCCCGCCACAGTGACCGGTGGTGGCCGAGGTCGGCCCAGCCGGTGGCCACGATCCGTTTGTCCACAGTGGCCGGATCCGCGACGGTGTCGAGAAAGCATCCGGTGTCCGCGGTGGTACCCGCGCCCCAGCAAGAGCGGGTCTCGGAGTTCTTGATGCCCAGCGCGGGGAACTTCGTGTTCCGCACGGTCGCGGGACCGTAGTCGACCAGCACCGCGCCGAGCCGCGCGCCCGGCTTGGTCGAACGGGCGGTCACCGTCACGGTGGCGGTCCCGGCGACACGCGTGTCCGTCCGTACCGGTTCAGCCGCGAAGACGAGCCGGTCCGGGCTGGCTTGCGACGGGTTCTCGACCCACTGCGACGCCCCCCGCGCCGGGTCGTCGGTCACCGAAGCCGCCCCGCTTCCCGGGCGGCTCGTCAGCCCGCCCGACACCGAAGGCCACAACTCGCGCGACTTCGTGGCCGGCGGCCAGCGGCGTTCGTCGGTCCAGCGGTCCGGCGTGTGCTCGATCCGGATCGCGGGTTCGGTCTCGACGCCGTTGCGGACGCCGAGCAGCCACCGGTCGAACCAGCGGTGCAGCGTCCGCACGAACAGCGATCGGTCGAGGTCGAACGGGTCGACGTGCGCCGCCTGGTGCAGCCACGCCTTGCGCGGCACGCCATACGCGTTCAGGGCCTCCCACCACGGCCCGAACTGGATCGGGTTGACGTTGAGGTCGTGGAAGCCCATCGACGCGAAAACGCTTGCGCGCATCTTGCCGGTCTTCGCCACGTAGTCGAGGCCGCGCCAGTATTCGTTGAAGTTCCCGTCGGTTCCCGCGCGCCGCGCGTTGTCCTCCTCGAACGGACGGCACAGCTTCTCGGCGCGTTCGTTGTACAGGCCGGGGCCGCCGGCCCAGCCGAAGTAGGCGCCGTGGGAATTGTGGACCTCGTAGTAGGAACTGACCCCGGCGATCGGCACGATGGTCTTCAGGCCCTCGATCCCGGACGCCGCCATCCCGATCGCCGTCGCCCCGTCCTGCGACTTCCCGATCGCGCCGACCGACCCGTTCGCCCAGCCCGCGCGGACCCGCTCGGGCCCGAAAGGCGTGCGGAAGGCGTGCGCGCGCCCGTTGAGCCAGTTCACGACGCCTTTGCCGGACGCGACGTCGTCGAAGCACCCGGAGGAGCGATTGGTGCCCCCGACGTCGACCAGCACGACCGCGTATCCGCGCGGGACGAAGTAGTTGTCGTAAAAGAGCGGGAACTGCGACGGCGTGCCGTCGAGCAGGTACGTCTTCGGCTGGCGCTCGTTGCCGCGCCCGATCTTTTCGAAGTACGGGCTGACGTCCATGATCACCGGAACGCGGTGCCCGCGCGCGGCCGGTTCGGCCGGACGGATGATGTCGGCGGCGACGCGGTCGACCTGGCCGTCGCGGTCGAGGTCCTGGCCGGTCTCCACCCAGGCGGTCTCCCGGATGGCCTTCTCGTAGGAGAACACCGGCTCACTGACGCCGTCGCGCAGGACGAACTCGGGCGTCGCGATCGCGGGTGCGGCGGTGAGCAGCAGCATCGCCACGACGGTGGCGGTCACACTCTTGAGCCCCATCGACCGAGTATCGCTTACAAAACCCGAACATCGTCCCCACAATTCTCGTATCCGGCCGCGCGACGCTCTTCGCATGCTGAAACACACCATCGCCGTCTGCCTGACCGCGGCCGGCCTCGTCGCCCTCGCCCCCGCCGCCTCGGCACAGGCCCCGATCACCCTGAGCCCCGAGGAGTCGCAGCAACTGTGCGCCGAATGGCTGCCCAAGCTCACCCAGCGCACCGCGAAGCTCACCGAACGCATCAACGGCGGCCCCGAGATCCGCGGGTCCGTGGCGAATCTCAAGGCCAGGGCCGAGAACCAGCGCAAGAAGGGCCACAACGACACCGCCGACAGGCTCCAGAAACGGGCCGACACCCGCGGCGGACGGCTTCCCGAACTCGCCGCGGCGAAGCAGAAGCTGGACGCGTTCACGGGCGCGCACTGCAAGGCCGGCAAGTGAAACGGCTCCTGGCCGCATCCCTCACCGCGTTCGCGCTGTTCGGCGCGGCCGCCTGCACCGAGGAAAAGCCGGCTTCGAGCCCGGCGCCGGGTGAGCTGAGCGACGTCCAGCGGACCCTCGACGCGATCGAGCAGGACATGGCAGGCGACCCTGCCCCGTGACAGGATCGGCCGGTGACGACACCACCGGGACGCGGGCTGGTACTGGTCGTGGAGGACGACCCCGCGATCGCCGAACTCGCTTCGCTGTACCTGCGGCGGGACGGGTTCGGCGTGCACGTGGAGGCGGACGGCGGCGCCGCGCTCGCCACCATCCGGCGGCTGCGGCCGGTCGCGATCGTCCTCGACATCGGACTGTCCGGAATGGACGGTATCGAGATCTGCCGGACCCTGCGCACCGGCGGCGACTGGACACCGGTGCTGTTCGTGACGGCCCGCGACGAAGAACTGGATCGCTTGCTGGGCCTGGAGATCGGCGCGGACGACTACCTGACGAAACCGTTCAGCCCGCGTGAACTCTCGGCCAGGGTCCGGACCGTCCTGCGCCGCGCCGCCGGAGTGCCGTCGCCCGCCGAGACCTACACGGCGGGCGGCGTCCGCGTCGACGTCACCCAGCGCCGCGTCTGGGCGGCCGACACCGAGATCGCGCTGACGTCGACCGAATTCGAACTGCTCACCCATCTGGTGCGACGGCCCGGCCAGGTGTTCAGCCGCGAGCAACTGCTCAGCTCGGTCTGGGGTTACGCGGCGTCGGCGGGCACCCGGACCGTCGACGTCCACATCGCCCAGCTGCGCGGGAAACTGGGTGCCTGCAGTCCGATCAGGACGGTCCGCGGCATCGGTTACGCGGCGGACGCCGGATGAAACGGACGTCGCTCGCGCTGCGGATCACCGTGGTGTGCCTGGCGATCGCCGCGGTCGCGGTGGTGGTGGCCGGCCTGGTCGCGGCGCGGCTCGTCCGCACCGCCGGGGTCGAGGTGCTCCGGCAGTCGCTCTCGGCGCAGGCCGATGTGGTCGCGAGCCAGCTCGACGAGACCGGGATCGGCAATCGGCTCGCCGTCGGCAAGGTCGCGGAAGTCGTTCGCGGCCAAGGGATCGACGTCGTCGTCCGCCGTCCGAACGGAACGCTCGACGGTGCCGGGACGGTCGCGGCGATCGCCGCTTCGAAAGCGGGATTGACGCGCGCCGGCTCGGACACGGTGTTCGTCGAAGGACGGCAGTACCTCGTCGAAGTCCGCACCGTGGGCGCGAAGGGCGCCGCGTTCGCGCTCGTCCAGTCGACGAAGATCGGCGAAGCGCGCGGACGGCTGCTGGTGCGCAACATCGTGCTCGCGCTCGGCGCCGGGCTGGCGGTCGCCGCGGTCGCGGGGCTGGTGCTGAGCCGGATGCTGTCGCGGCCGCTGCGCCGGGCCGCGTCGGTGGCGAACGGGATGCGGTCCGGACGCCGTGACCTGCGTGTTCCGGTCGAAGGCCCGTCCGAGGTCGCGGACGTGGCGAAGTCGGTCAACGAACTGGCCGACGCCCTGCAGTACAGCGAGGCGCGGCAACGCGAGTTCCTGCTTTCGGTTTCGCACGAACTGCGGACGCCGCTGACCGCGGTCACCGGATTCGCCGAGGCGATCGGCGACGGCGTGGCCGAAGGCGAGGATGCCCGCCGCGCCGGGCAGACCATCCATCGCGAGGCCGTGCGGCTGGAACGCCTGGTCAGCGACCTTCTGGAGCTGGCGAGGCTCGGCGCCGACGAGTTCCGCCTCGACCCGGCCAGGCTCGATCTCGCCGCGCTGGTCGGCGAATGCGCCGACGTCTGGCGGCTGCGGTGCGAACGGCAGGACGTCACGCTGCTGGTCGAACGGCCCGCCGGTGAGGTCCCGGTCATCGCCGATCCGCGACGGCTTCGCCAGGTCGTCGACGGGCTGGCCGAGAACGCGCTGCGCGTGACCCCGGCGGGCGCGCCGATCGTGTTCTCCCTGGTGACCGCCGACGGGCAGGCCTGGCTGGCGGTGCGCGACGGCGGCCCCGGGCTCGCGCCGGAGGACTATCCGGTCGCGTTCGACCGCGGCGTGCTGAACCGGCGGTACCGCGACAGCCGTCCGGTCGGTTCGGGGATCGGGCTCGCGCTGGCGTACGGCCTGGTCACCCGGATGGGCGGAACGCTGACGGCGGGTCCGGCGCCGGAAGGCGGAGCCGCGTTCACCGTGGCCCTGCGGCTAGGGTGAACGAGTGGAGATGTTGCACCTGCGGTACTTCGTGGCCGTCGCCGAGGAACTGAACTTCTCCCAGGCGGCCCGCAAACTGCATATGGCCGCCTCCCCGCTGAGCCAGCGCATCAAGGATCTCGAACACGAACTCGGCCACCGGTTGTTCGACCGCAGCACTCATCACGTCACGCTCACCGCGGCGGGCTCCGCGCTGCTGCCCATCGCGCGGGACGTCCTCGAACAGGTCAACGCGATCCCCTGGCGGCTTCAGGAAGCGGTGAAACCGCGGCGGAGCACCGTGTTCATCGGCATGCCCGCCGGTGTGCACCCGGCTTTGCGCGAACGCGTCAAACAGCTCGAAGAGCGCAGCCACGACCGTTTCGAACTCAAACGCTGGCCGGGGACGACACCCGATCTGGTCGCCGCGGTGCACGAGGGCAAACTGGCGTTGTCGCTGGTCCGGATGCCGGTCACCGATCCCGCGCTGGAGATCGTCCCGGTGCAGGTGGAGCGGCTAGGCGCCGTCGTCCCGGCCGGCCGGTTCGCCGGGCGGGAGACCGTCACCATCGCCGAATTGAGTGATCTGTCCTACATCCCGTCCGCCTCGGAAAGCATTCCTGCCTATTCGGACGACATGGACCATACGTTGTCGAAGGCGGGCATCAAGAAAAGGCTCAAAGTCGGCGGAACCGAATATTCGGGCATTTCCGAATTGGTGGCGAACGGTTCCTCGTTCTCGATCACGATGCTCGACCCGGCCAGCCCGATGCATCTGTTCCTCGTCGACGGCGCCACCATCCTCCCGTTCTCGGATTTCCGTCCCCAGCTGGAGACCGCGCTGGTGTGGCGCCGCGACCGCGCTGCGGAGGGCGACCTCGCCGGACTGGTCGAAGCGGCCCGCGAGATCTTCGCCGAACCGCTTTCGACCTGACGCCATCCCCGGCAATGTCTGATTGATGACTAGATGTGCGGTTCTCGACGGGGGTCGTGAGTGGCAAGTGCCGTTAGAACGACCATTGCCACTCACGGCCCCGCGTCACCCCAGTACATGAAGGACCCCTTCCTTGCGCCTAGGTACAGGAAGGGGTCCTTCATGTACCTCAACCTGACATAAAGCACGACGCCACAACCCCGACAAATTCGCCTCAAGAATGGTATGACCACCGTGGTCATACCATTCTTCGTTTCTTGATCATTCCCTTTCCCGCTATTCGCGCCTAACTTCGGTTGTAGAGCGAACAACGGCGAAGGGAAGCAAAATGACACAAACCGCTACCGGACCGCTGGACGGTGTTCGCGTGATCGACCTCTCGACGGTGGTCATGGGCCCGTACGCCGCGCAGATCCTCGGCGACCTCGGTGCCGACGTGATCAAGATCGAGTCCCCGGCCGACACCGTCCGGGTCGGCAAGTTCCGCACGACACCGGGGATGACGCCGCTCAACCTGAACGTGAATCGCAACAAGCGCAGCGTCGCCCTCAACCTGAAGGACGAGGAGCAGCGCGAGCAGGCGCTCAAGCTGATCGACACCGCCGACGTACTGATCACCAACATGCGCCCGGGCGCGCTGAGCAGGCTCGGCATGAACTACGCCGATGTCGCCGCGCGCAACCCACGCCTGGTCTACGCCCACGCGCAAGGTTTCCGCAGCGACTCGGACCGCGCGGGCCACGCCGCCTACGACGAGACCGTGCAGGCGTCGTCCGGCCTGGTCGACGTCGCGAACCGCGCCCTGGGGAGGCCGGTGTACCTGCCGACGATCATCGGCGACAAGGTGTCCTCCCTGACCATCGCGTACACCGTGCTCGCCGCGCTGGTGCACCGCGACCGGACCGGTGAGGGCCAGCGCGTCGAGATCCCGATGACCGACACGCTGATCGCGTTCAACCTGGTCGAGCACCTGGCCGGGCACGTTTTCGAGCCCGCGGAGAGCCCGACCGGCTTCGGCCCGTCGCTGAACCCCGGTCACCAGGCCGTGCACACCAAGGACGGGATGGCCTGCGTGATCCCCTACAACCCGCGGAACTTCCGCGACTTCTTCCACGCCGCCGGGCGGCCGGAACTGGCCGAGGATCCCCGGGTCAACGGGGACGCCATCGACGGCGCCGACCACGAAGCGCTGGCCGGGATGATCGCGGACTGCGCCCCGGCGCTGACCACCGAAGAGTGGACCGAGGTCTGCGCGAAGCACAGCATCCCGATGGCCCCGGTCCTGGAATTGGACACCGCGCAGGACGACGACTACGTCCGCGACGGTCACCTGCTCGACGTCGTCGAGCACCCGAGCGAGGGCGCGATCCGCACCATCGGCATCCCGGTGAAGTTCTCCGCCACGCCGGGTTCCGTGCGGCGCCTGGCTCCCCTGCCGGGTCAGGACACCGAAGACGTCCTGCGTGAACTCGCCACCATTCGCTGAGGAAGAACCATGAGCACCAACGAAGTACGGACCGAGCGGGTCGGCGCCACGCTGCTGATCACGATCGACCGGCCGCAAGCCCGCAACGCGGTGAACGCCGCCGTCGCCGCCGGTCTTGCCGAAGCACTCGACCTCCTGGAAACCGATCCCGGCCTGCGGGCCGGAGTCCTGACCGGCGCGGACGGCTCGTTCAGCGCCGGCATGGACCTCAAGGCGGCGCTGAAAGGCGAGTCGCCCGAGATCCCCGGCCGCGGGTTCGGCGGGCTGACCGAGGCCGAACTGTCGAAACCGCTGATCGCGGCCGTCGAAGGCTGGGCGATGGGCGGCGGGTTCGAACTGGCACTGGGCTGCGACCTGATCGTCGCCGCCGAAGACGCCAAGTTCGGGCTGCCCGAGGTGAAACGCGGACTGCTCGCCGCCGGAGGTGGCGTGATCCGGTTGCCGAAGCGGATCCCGCACCACCTGGCGATGGAGTTCCTGCTCACCGGCGAGCCGATCGGTGCCGAACGCGCCGGAAGCCTCGGCCTGGTGAACCGGGTCGTCCCGAGCGGCGAGGCCGCCGCGGTCGCCCTGCAACTGGCCGAACAGGTCGCCGCCAACGCTCCCCTGGCGCTGGCCCTGGTCAAGAAGATCGTCCGCGCCGCCGACGGAGTCCCCGACGCGCAAGCGTTTGCCACCCAGCGTGCGGAGCTCCCGGCGCTGATGAAGTCGGCCGACGTGCGCGAGGGCATGCGGGCCTTCGCCGAACGCCGCGCTCCACAGTGGACAGGTGAGTGAGATGAAGCAGCAAGAAGTCCTCCGGCATGTGACCACGCCGCTCACGAACCCGGCGTACGCGCCGGTGGTCCCCCGGTTCACGAATCGCGAGTACCTGAACATCGTCTACCGCACCGACGCCGACGCCCTGCGCGCCGTCGTGCCGGAGCCGCTGAAGATCGACGAGCCGCTGGTGCGGTTCGAGGTGATGAAGATGGGTGATGTCAGCGGCTACGGGCCCTACACCGAGTCCGGACAGGCGATCCCGGTGAGCTTCGAGGGTGAGCGTGGCGAGTACCTGCACGCGATGTACCTCGACAACTTCCCGGCCACCGCGTCCGGCCGGGAGATCAGCGCCTACCCGAAGACCATCGGATCGCCGAAGCTGTTCGCCGAGAACGGCGCGCTCGTCGGAACGCTCGACTACGGCAGCCAGCGGGTCGCGACCGCGACCATGGGCTACAAGCACCATCGGCTGGACGTCCGCGAGGCCGAAGCGCAGATCACCGTTCCGACGTTCATGCTCAAGACCATCCCGGACTACGACGGTTCGCCGCGGGTCTTCGAACTGGTCCGCACCGAGATCACCGACGTGGTGGTCAAGGAAGCGTGGACCGGGCCGGCGCGGTTGCAACTGTTCCAGCACGTGCTGGCCCCGCTCGCCGATCTCCCGGTGCTGGAGGTCGTTTCGGCGAGCCACATCCTCACCGACCTGACACTCGCCCCGGTCAAGCCGGTCTTCGACTACTTGAAGGGAGCACGGTCATGACTTTTCGCACCGCCGCGGTGATCGGCGCGGGCACCATCGGCCTGTCGTGGACGGCGTTGTTCGCCGCGCACGACATGGAGGTCCTGGTCTCGGACCCGCGGCCGGACCTCGCCGACGCCGTCGCCGACGCACTGGAGACGTTCGCCCCGCATCTCGGCCGGGACGCCGCGGACCTCGCCCCTCGCGTCCACCTCGCCGCTGACGTCTCCGAAGCCGTCCGGAACGCGGATGTCGTGCAGGAGAACGGACCCGAGAACGTCGAGTTCAAGAAGGAACTGTTCGCGACCTTGGTCCGCGAAGCACCGTCTCACGCGCTGCTTCTCAGCTCGTCTTCCGCGATCCCCTCGACGGCTTTCGCTTCGGAGCTGGACGACGCGTCGCGAGTCCTCATCGGACACCCTTTCAACCCGCCGCACCTGATCCCGCTGGTCGAGGTCGTACCCGGTGAGCGCACCAGCGCCGAGTCGGTGGACCGCGCCGTCGAGTTCTACCGGTTCGCCGGCCGCACCCCGGTGGTGGAACGCAAGGAGATCCCCGGCTTCGTCGGCAACCGGCTGCAGAACGCGCTGAGCCGCGAGGCGATCTACCTGGTGGAACAGGGCGTCGTGTCACCGTCCGAACTGGACGCGGTGATGACGAACTCGCTCGGCATCCGCTGGTCCACCGTCGGGCCGTTCCTCGGCTCGCATCTGGGCGGCGGCCCCGGCGGCTACCGGCACATGGCCGAGCACATCGGCAAGTCGATGAAGAAGATGTGGGCGGGCCTCGGTCAGCCCTCGCAGAACCCCGAAGAACAGGAACGGCTCATCGAAGCCGTGGAATCCGCTTACGGCTCCTCCACGTACTCGGAACTGGCCGAGGCGCGCGACCGCAAGCAGCTCGCGGTGCTGTCCGCTTTGGACAGTGCCGTCAGTACCCGCAAGGAGGAGAACTGAGATGACCGCCGACTTCTACGACTACGAGGACCTGCTGCCGGAGGAAGAGCGCAAGCTGCTGCTCAAGACACGGGACTTCATGCGCGCCGAGGTCAAGCCGCTGGTGAACGAGTACTGGGCCAAGGGCGAGTTCCCGCACGAGCTCGTCGGCAAGTTCCGCGAACTCGGCGTCGCCGGGCTGCCCTACGAGGGCTACGGCGAACACCTCCCGGCCACCAGCCACCTGCTCAGCGGCATGATGGCGATGGAGATGACCCGCACGGACCCGTCGGTGGCCACCTTCTTCGGCGTCCACAACGGACTCGCGATGTACAGCATCTACTCGGGCGGCGACCAGGAACAGCGTGACCGCTGGCTCCCGTCGATGGCGGCGATGGACAAGATCGGCGCCTTCGCGATGACCGAGCCGCTCGGCGGATCCGACGTCGCGGGCGGCATGCGGACGACGGCGCGGCGTGAGGGCGACACCTGGATCCTCAACGGTGCCAAGAAGTGGATCGGCAACGCGACCTTCGCCGACCTGGTCATCGTGTGGGCCCGCGACGAGGAAGACAACCACGTCAAGGGTTTCGTCGTCGAGAAGGACTCCCCCGGATTCGTCCCGGTCAAGATCGAGAACAAGTTCGCCTTCCGGATCGTGGAGAACGCGGAGATCACCCTGACCGACGTCCGGGTGCCGGAAGCGAACCGGCTCCACGGCATCGACTCGTTCCGCGACGTCGCCGAGATCCTGCGCGCGACCCGCGGCGGCGTTGCCTGGCAGGCGCTGGGCGTCATGATCGGCGCCTACGAACTCGCGCTGGACTACGCCAAGGAGCGCCGGCAGTTCGGCCGTCCGATCGCGCGGTTCCAGCTGGTGCAGGACCTGCTCGTGAAGAGCCTCGGCAACATCACCGCTTCGTGGGGCATGCTGGTGCAGCTCGCCCGCCTGCAGGACGCCGGGATCTTCAAGGACGAGCACTCCTCGCTGGCGAAGGCCTTCGTGACCTCGCGGATGCGGGAGGTCGTCGCCTGGGGCCGCGAGATCTTCGGCGGCAACGGGATCGTGCTGGACAACGACATCATGCGGTTCTTCACCGACGCCGAGGCGATCTACTCGTTCGAAGGCACCCGGGAGATGAACACGCTGATCGTCGGAAAGGCCATCACCGGCCAGAGCGCTTTCGTGTGATTTGACCGCCTGTCCGTGAAGGCCTCCTTGAGGGACCCAGAGTCCCTCAAGGAGGCCTTCACGGACTTGCTAGCGGTATTTGTCACCGCAGGCGCTTTGGCTTCCGGACGAAAAGCCGTCACGGAAGGCGGAGACCCTGGCGAAGCCCGCCGGAAGCGTCCGGCCCCGGACGTCCGCCGCGATCAGGCTGTTCCGTGTCAGCATCTCGGCGATCGCCTCGTCGAGGTCGCCCGGTGACAACGTGAGCGCCCCGCCGTCCACGATCGTCGACGCCCAGAAACCGGTGAGACAGGCCGTCCGCTGCGCGGCCACCGGACCGTCGAGCCGGAAGCCGCCCTCCTGCTGGACCGCGAGCGTGTAGCGCGACGCGACCTCCGCGAACGCGGCGAAGTCACCGATGCCGCCCTGCCGCCCCCTGCGCGGCGGGGTGCCGATCCGGACGAGGCCATCGAGGTCGAGGTTGATCTGGTTGGACTCCGAGCAGTACGACGCGAGCGCGTCCTCCGCCGTCACGCCGCAGGCCGCTCCGGTGGTGAGCGTCGGCGGGGCGGCCGCGAGGCGGAAAGCCTGCCGCAAACTGGTGGTGAGGTCGGCCAAGGCCTGACGGTCGTCGAGGCGGACGTTCTCCGCCGCGGCCCGCTCGTCGGCCGCGCCTTGCGTACTACGGCCTTCGACTTCCCGCTCGTCGATCCTGGCGCATCGGGCGGGCCCGTCGGTGAAGCCGAACTGGAACGCGGACACCCGATCGAACGCGTTGCCGTGCGCGCTGTCGTCGTCGAAAGCCACGCCGGCGGAGTCACGGATCTGGAACAGCGCCGTGAGCACCTCGTTGAGCCCGCGGCCGGTGGAGACCTGGAACATCGGCGATTTGCCTTCGGCGACCCAGCGGAGGTACGACCCGGTGTAGCAGTCGGCCTGCTGCTCCTTGACGATCGACGGTGTCGCGCCAGGCAGCCCCAACCGGAACTGGACGGCGTGACCGATCTCGTGGGCGAGCACGGCCATGACCGCCGCCTGCCCGATGGAGTCGTTGAGCATCGGCAGTAGTTCGCCGCGATCCCACGCGACGACGTCCTGCCCGGCACAGTAGAAGGCGTTCACCAACCCGGCCGTCGAGGCGCCGCAGATCTCCGTGCCGCGACCGGCCGAATCGTAGGAGAGGAGGGTGGCCAGCGGCCGGAAGTCGCGCTTGAACACCGCGGGCAGATGCTCCCGCCAGTACCGCTGGACGTCGGCGACCGCGTTGGCCGCGAGCCTGTCGATCTCCCCGCCGTCACCACCGTCGACCGGGAGACCCGCGTCGAGCACGCCAGGCTTGAGGCCACTGGGGCCGTCGGTGATCACGAGACCGCCGATCAGGGTGGGATCCACCGGTTGCGCGACTCCGCCCACGGTCGCGGTGCAAGCGGTGAGGCAGAGGCTCAACAGAATCGTCCAGGCAGGCCGGCACTTCATCGCACGATCCCCCGTCTCCCGTGGTTTCCGATGTCGTCTACACGGACGGCGATTCGGTGCGGTTCAAAAGAATCTTGGGGTGGGTTCGCGGGTAGCCGGTCGGGGGCCTTCGCAAGTAGGTGACTACTTGCTTCTTCGGTCTGCGTTCGTAGACCGAGAGAGCACCTGACCAGATGCAGGTATGCACCCAAAATCACCCGTCAGTGGTAAATGCACTGGCTCATTGTTGCTTAAAATTACGAACGCCTGTTCGATTGTTTTGCGGTATTATTGTGGGGTGTCCGAGACTTTCCTTCCCGAGTTGCCGCAGGAACTGTGGCGCGCCGGCAAGTTGGAGCTTGCCCATGGCGTGCAGCAGTCCTTGCAGGTAATCAGGATGGCCACCGCCGGACTGGGGCGGTATCTGGCGGAGATCGAGTCTCGTGGCGTCAAAGACCTGTATGGCTATGGCCGTACGGCCAACTGGTTCGCCGATATAGCGGGACTATCAGTCGGTGAGGCTTGCGCGGTGGTGAACCGGGCCCTCGCGTTGAACCCGACGTGCGCTTTGGATGGCACCGAGGTTCCCGCGGTCGCGCCCGCTACCGCTGCGGTGGCTGCCGAGGGTCTGGTCGGGGATGAGCGGATCGATCAGATCTTGAAGTTCTTGAAGAGGCTCCCGGCCGATTCCTCGGTTGAGGATCGGGCCGGTGCAGAGAAGATCTTGGCCAACCTCGCCCCGAGTGCTGGTCCCCGGCAGCTCGCGGAAGCTGAGGCGAACCTGCTCGCGTTGCTGGATCCCGACGGGAATGAACCGAAAGATCCCGAACCCGCTCAGCCGCGCCGGGAAATCACCCTGGAGCGCCGCAAGGACGGCTTCTGGAAACTCACCGGCCTGCTCGATGACGAAACCGGGGCCCGTACCGCGGCGGCTCTGGAGGCGTATGCGGCGCCGCGGCCGGTGGACGAATTCGGCCAGGCCGATCTGCGGATGAAATGCGAACGCATGGGTGACGCGTGGGTCGACATCCTGGACCTCGCCGTCGCCTGCCCGGACCAGCCCGGTACCAGCGGGTATCGCACTCTGCTGCACGTCACCATCGGACTCGACGAGTTGAAGTCCGGCCTCGGGACCGCCTGCCTCGACTATGTCGGAACCATGACCGCCCGCGAAGCCCGGCTCGCCGCCTGCGACTGCCTCATGCTGCCGGTCGTGATGAGCGCGGCTGGTGAGCCCCTCGATGTGGGGCGGCTGCGACGGTTCGTCACCCCCGGCCAGCGACGAGCGTTGAACATCCGGGATGGCGGTTGCGCGTTCCCCGGGTGTCACCGCAGGCCGAAGAACTGTCACGCTCACCATATTCATCACTGGGCAGACGGAGGCCCTACGAATCTCCGGAATCTCGTGCTGCTGTGCGGTTTCCATCATCGACTGATCCACCACGGTGATTGGGAAGTCCGCATGGCCGCCGAGGGGTTACCGGAGTTCATCCCACCCCAATACCGGGACCCGCTCCGAAAACCCCGCCGCAACACCCTGCACCACGTCTAAACCCCGAGGAGCCCGCCAGCCACACCGGCGACGGGCCCTTCGGCATGCCTACAGGCTGGCAGCACTGGTTCAGATGCGTAGTGCACGGCGCTTGAAGGACTTCCCTCGGCTGAGCCAAGGAAACTCGCCTCCACACCGGACAACGTCAACCCGGCCGCCGGTGTCCCGGTGCGGTGCGGCGGAATCCTCGAAACCGGGCCTGGGATCACGCCGTCGACGCGGGAACTACGCAACCCCTGACCGCCAGACCCCCATTCCACGCATGGGAAACCGCGTGACCCGCCCGTAGTTTCGGCCCTGTGCCCGACATCGAACCCTTCACCATCCATGTTCCCGATCCCGAGCCGGCCGATCTCCACGCGGGTAGAAAGATTCGCCGCCACACCCAGGGCAGGGAAAGCCGGCCGCTCAACGCGGACCTGCGACGCTGCGGGCAGACCGTGCGGGCGCCCGTGGACGGCGCCCTGCTGGCCGCCATCCACGAGGTCAACCTCGCGGTACGCGTCCTGCACCGACGGGGTGTGCGGCAGCTGCCGCACACAAGTACTCGACGGCGTCCCCGACCATCGGGACGACGTGCTACCGCACCATGAACGAGACCGCACCGATGCGATCTATCCCCGCTCAGTTCACACAGCCCGCCATCTCGGGCGGCGCGGAAGACTTCGACGAAGGCGGTGCGGCGACCGAAGACGTGGCCGCCACCGGCTTGATCCCGATCCCACCGGTCGGCTCGCCCACCGCGGCGGCACTTGTCGACGTCAGCGTGGATTTCACGAACGCCTTCACCTCGGCCGGGTCGACCTTGACCGCGTCGCCGTCGGACGGCGTCGGCAGGGAAAGGCTCTGGACCGGGATGGTCTGGAACTTCAGCGCCCCCGAGCTCATCCCCCGCAACTGTTGCGCGAAGCCGATCACATCCCAGCCGCGGTCGAGCACGACCGAGCCCTGGATCGCGCCGACCAGTGCGCTCAGCCTGGTGGGATCGGTGAACGTCCCGGCGTCGAGGACGGTCTTGGCCATACTCGAAAGGAACGCCTGCTGCCGCGCGATGCGGTCCAGGTCGCTGGGCAGCCCGTGCCGTTGCCGGACGAAAGCGAGCGCCTGCGGGCCGGAAAGCAACTGTTTGCCCGCGGGGAACGAAGCCCCGGAGAACTTGTCCTGCACCGGTGCGTTGAGACAGACCTCGACACCGCCGACGGCTTCGCTCAGCGCGGAGAACCCGGCCAGGTTGACCGCCGCGTAGTGGTTGATCGAAAGGCCGGTGAACTGCTCGATGGTCTGGATCGTGAGTTTGGCGCCCGCTTCGTTGGCCTTGACCTCGAGCTGCGGACCGCTCAAACCCTGAGCGCGCAGCGTGTTCATCGCGGCGTTCTTGCCGCGGCTGTACGCCGAGTTGATCTTGTGTTTGCCGAATCCGCCCGCGATGTCCACATAGGAATCACGCGGGATGGAAATGGCTGTCGCGCCCGCTCCGCCCGCCGGGATGTGGACCACGATCATCGTGTCGGTGGTGTCGCCGCCGTCGTCGTCGCTTCCGGCGTGCAACGCGTCGAGGACGTTCTGCGGCAGCGGATTCCCGTTGGAGTCGGTCCGCGAGTCGATTCCGACGAGCAGGATGTTCTGCGCCACCTTCAGCGGCTCGCCCGCCGGGCCGTCGGGCATCTGCGCGGAGGGGGCGATCACGTCGGCCGTGACGATCGCGTCGTCCAAACGGCTCAACTGCGTCCACGCGAAACCCGTGACCCCCAGTACGGCCGTCGACACCAGGCCCAGTGCGACGCGGCCGCCGATCCGCCGTCCACGCGACGTGAGCAGCACGACCTTCTCCCCGCTTCCGTGAATGATCCCCCGAGATCGAGGATCACCGCGTTAGCTGGGAAATACCTGAGAAACGTGTCATAAGCGGGTCTTAAAGCCCGTTCGGACCAGCCGAAGTGATCAAGCAGACAACCGGTCGCGACACGGAGTGCCGGACCGACCGCGCAGCGCTTCCCTAGCGGGGCATCCGGCGCCAGATCGCGCGCGGCACCACGCGCATCACCGCGAACACCAGCCTCAGCAGTCCCGGCACCCATACCGTGTCCCGGCGCTTCCGGAGCGCGGCGACCGTCGCGTCGGCGACCTGATCGGGGGTGCTCGAGAACGGCGCGGGCGCCATTCCCTCAGTCATCCGGCCGATGACGAACCCGGGCCGCACGAGGAGAAGGTGCACGCCGGTGCCGTGCAGGGCGTCGGCCAGCCCGCTCGCGAAACCGTCGAGGCCCGCTTTCGCCGATCCGTAGACGTAGTTCGCCCGCCGGACCCGCACCCCGGCGACCGACGAGAACACCACGAGGCTTCCGCTTCCTTGCTCACGAAGCACATTGGCCACATGCGTCAGCACACTCACGTGCGCCACATAGT
The DNA here is from genome assembly GCF_044547565.1 of Amycolatopsis sp. NPDC052450. Taxonomy (NCBI): domain Bacteria; kingdom Bacillati; phylum Actinomycetota; class Actinomycetes; order Pseudonocardiales; family Pseudonocardiaceae; genus Amycolatopsis; species Amycolatopsis sp. NPDC052450. The sequence goes on from NZ_JBIUAQ010000010.1 coordinate 76,288, forward strand.
CGGTGTGCACGATCGCGACGGCGTGGCCGGCGTCGGCTTCGGCGAGCGCCTGGTCGCCGAGGATCCCGAAAGCGGTGACGACGACATCGAGCGGTCCGTGCTCGGCGACGACCTTCTTGAGGAACGGGCCGTGGCCGTCGAGGTCGTCGGCGTCGAATTCGGCGACGTCGACGGTCTCCGCTCCGGCGGCCAGCAGCCGCTCGGACTCCGCGCCGAGGTCCCCGCTCCGTCGCGCGGCCAGCACGATCCGGCGCGCCCCGCCCTTGGCGAGCCGCTCCGCGACCGCGAGGCCGATCTCGCTGCGTCCGCCCAGTACCAGCACCGTTCCGCTCACGGGACGCAGTCTGCCAGGCGGCTCGTCGTCGCCCGGCAGTGGCACGGTTCACAAACTGCAATTTTGCAGTCTCTGCATCTTTGGGCGTATCGTGGTGCCCATGCCCGAACCCGTCAAAGGTCTCCGCGAGCGCAAGCGGCTGGAAACCCACCGCGCGCTGGCGACCACCGCCGTCCGGCTCGTCGCCGAACGCGGTCTGGACCAGGTGACGGTCGAGGACATCAGCGCGGCGGCGGGGGTCTCGCCGCGTACGTTCTTCAACTACTTCGCGTCCAAAGAGGACGCGGTGGTGATCGCCTACGCCGATCACGTCGAACGGTCACAACGCACCATCGAGCGATTCCTCGCCGCGCCGAAGGAAGTCCGCACTCCACGGGCCTTCATCGACGCGATCAAAGAGGACTTCACCCTCGTGGAGGAGAACCGCGAAGAGTGGCTCGGCCGGATGCGGGCGATCCACGAGAATCCTTCGCTGCATTCACGCGTGGTGGCGATGAACCACCAGACGATCGCGCCGACGATTGAAGCGATCGCGCGCCGCACCGGCACCGATCCCGAGGCCGACCTCTACCCGACTTTGCTGCTGACCACGCTCGGCGCCGCGGTCAACGCGACGCTGATCCTCTGGTACCAGCGCGACGGCAAGGTGTCCGCGCTCGATCTGCTGGACGAAGCCGTCGAAACACTTCTCGCCGGGCTCCCGGAGCCCGGCGGCCGCGCGCGCTGACGCGTCCGGCTCCACAGGAACACGAAGGGGGACAACCATGTCCGTATCCATGACCGAACCGCGAGAACCGGACGCGCCACCGGGATCGATGGGCCGCAAACAGGTCCGCGAAGCCATGTCGGGGCTGATGATGGGCATGTTCGTCGCCATCCTCGCCTCGACGGTGGTCGCGAACGCGTTGCCGCGGATCGTTTCCGAACTCGGCGGCTCGCAGTCGTCCTACACCTGGGTGGTCACCACCGAACTGCTCGCGATGACCGCGACGGTTCCCCTCTGGGGCAAGCTTTCCGATCTGTACAACAAGAAACTGCTGATCCAGCTCTCGCTCGGGCTGTTCGTGGTCGGTTCGCTGGTCGCCGGTTTCGCGGGCAACATCGAGCTCCTGATCGGCAGCCGGGTCGCGCAGGGCATCGGCGCCGGCGGGCTCACCGCGCTCGCGCAGGTGATCATGGCGGCCATCGTTTCGCCGCGTGAACTCGGGAAGTACTCGGGGATCTTCGGTGCCGTGTTCGCCGTCGGGACCATCGCGGGCCCGCTGATCGGCGGCCTCATGGTGGACACGTCGTGGCTCGGCTGGCGCTGGTGCTTCTTCCTCGGGGTCCCGTTCGCGATCGCGGCGATCCTGCTCCTGCAGCGCACTTTGAACCTGCCGACGATCAAACGTGACGTGAAGGTCGACTACCTCGGCGCGTTCCTGATCATGGCCGGTGTCTCGACGCTGCTGGTGTGGTCTTCGCTGGCCGGGCACCAGTTCGCGTGGGGCTCGTGGTGGACGGCCGGCCTGGTGACCGCCGGTGTGGTCATCCTCGCCCTCGCCGTCTACGTCGAGTCGAAGGTGGCGGAGCCGATCCTGCCGCTGAGCCTGTTCCGCAACCACACGATCACCCTGACCACCCTCGCGAGCTTCCTCGTCGGTGTCGCGATGTTCGGCGGGACGGTTTTCCTGTCGCAGTACTTCCAGCTGTCGCTCGGCAAGTCGCCGACGGTGGCCGGACTGCTGAGCCTGCCGATGATCTTCGGCCTCCTCGTCTCCTCGACGGTTTCGGGCCAGCTCATCAGCCGGACGGGCAAGTGGAAGAGCCATCTGCTGCTCGGCTCGGTGCTGATGACCGTGGGCCTCGCCCTGCTGGGGACGCTCGACGCCCACACGAACCTCGTCGTGCTCAGCGCGTTCATGGTGGTGCTCGGGGTCGGCGTCGGCATGCTGATGCAGAACCTGGTCCTGGTGGCGCAGAACGACGTCGACGCGCACGACCTCGGCACGGCGACCTCCACGCTGTCGTTCTTCCGCAGCCTCGGCGGCTCCATCGGGGTGAGCGCGCTGGGCGCGGTGCTCGCGAACCGGGTCGTCGCGCTGATGAGCGAGAAGCTCGGGCCGCTGCCCGGTGGCGGCGAGGGTGGCGCGGTGCCGAACATCGCCACGCTGCCCGAGCCGGTCGCGAACGTCGTCCGCGAGGCCTACGGGGACGCGACCAGCGAGTTGTTCCTGATCAGCGCGCCGATCGCGCTGCTGGTCGTCGTCGCCGTCGCCTTCCTCAAGCACAAGCCGCTCAAGACCCAGTCGGGCAACGAGCGGCTGGCCGAGGAGACCGTCGCCTGACCACCACGAGAGAGGGGCCCGGTTCGCCGAACCGGGCCCCTCTTTTTTCGCGCGCGAAAACCACGGTGGAAATTCGGTAGCGCGATCAAGTGGTTTCAGGCGGCACTGCCGACGCGAATTAGGCGGCGCCGTTCGCTGCCGGTCAGCCCGCCGAAAACGCCGTCGGTCAACCCGTTGTCGACGGCGTAGGCCAGACAGGCCGAAATGACCGGGCACCGTGCGCAAACGGCCTTCGCCCTCGCCGCTTGCCGTGCGCCGGGGCCGGTTTCGGTGACCGGGAAGAACAGTTCGGGATCCTCACCGCGGCAAGCGGCCTCACCGAGGTCGCCCGCCATTCTCGTTTCCATTTTCCTATCACCTCCTCTTTTCCCGATTTTCCCTTCCTCGTCAAACGACTTCTCCCTCCGATGCCGGGTATCCGGCCGGGTGCACCGCGCAAACCTCACCTTGACCGAATCGTTACACTCAGCGGCCCGCTCACTGCACCTGTCCTGTGAGGGCATTCGCGTCAGGCGGCTGAGAGCGGTGAGTGCGGGTGATGGGCCACGACGGGTTCGACGAGTTCTTCCACGCCGAATTTCCGCTGCTCACCGGCTTTCTCTGCAAAACGGGCCACGCGCTGGACCCGGCCCGGGACGCGGCGGCCGAAGCGATGCTCAACGCCTACGAGGACTGGCAGAGCATCACCCAGCCGGAATCGTGGGTCCGCCGCGTCGGGCAGCGGCGCGCGAAGGAGCAGACCGCGGTCCGGGCCGACTGGGCCTTCGCCGACGCCGGCCGGGAGGACAAGCTCACCGTTCTCGCCGATGAGGCGTCGTCCATCCTGACCATGCTGGGGCGGCTGCCGAAACGCCAGCAGCTCGGCATGGCCTGGTCACTGGACGGCTACACGTCGCGGGAGATCGCCGGAGTGCTCGGAATCGCGGAGGAGGCCGTCAGCGCGACACTGCGTCACGCGCGCGGTCGGCTGGCGGAACACGACCCCGGGTTCGTCGACCACCTGGACAGCGCGAACGCCGCCTTCATCGACGCGCTGCGGATGGGGCTCGACGCCGACGACACCCTGTCCCGGATCAAGAACCGCGCGATGATCAGGGAACTCGCACTGGTGGAGCCGGGCAAGGCGGAACCGGAACAGGTGACGGCGTCACGCTGGTACACCCTCGACGAACCCGTCGCCGCCGCCGGACGAGGTGACCGGCGGGCGCTGAACCACCTGCTGGCCACCATCCGCCCGCTCGTGATCCGGTACTGCCGGGCGCGGATCGGCAGACAGGAACGGACGTACGCCTCCGCGGACGACGTCGCGCAGGAAGTCTGCGTGGCGATCCTCCGCGCGCTGCCCACCTACCGCGAACGCGGACGGCCGTTCCTCGCCTTCGTCTACGGCATCGCCCAGCACAAGGTCGCCGACGCCCGCCGCGCCGCCGCCCGCAACCGCACCGAACCCGTCGCCGAAGTCCCCGACGGCGTCTCCGATTCCGCCGGCCCGGAACAACACGCGCTGCACAACGAACTGAGCGACCGGATGGGCGAACTGCTCCGGATCCTGCCTGCCAAGCAGCGGGAGATCGTCGTGTTGCGGATCGTCGTCGGCCTGTCCGCGGAGGAGACCGCCGGCGTGGTCGGCTCGACCGCGGGCGCCGTGCGGGTGGCGCAGCACCGGGCTTTGACGCGGCTGCGCAAGATCCTCACGGAAGACTGGTGAGACCCCCGGACAGAGCCAACCGTGATCGGGCGGACGACTCGCGTGTCTGGAGGGACGGCACACGTGATCGGACGGACGACCCACGGCTCACGGGCGGCAGCGTTCCGCGGTCGCCGCGGCCGTCTTCAGTTCGGGTGCCCCGAGGATGGCCGCGACCGGATCGAGCGCGCCGTGCGTGTCCTTCTGGGCGGAGATGAGTCCTTCGACCGCACGTGCTTGCGCCGCGGTGTCGTTCTTCCCCGACGCGTCCAGATCGGCCTTCGCTTTCACGGTCTTGTCGCGTGCCGAGGTGTACTTCCCCAGGAAGTCCTTCTTCGCCGCCTCTCCGGCCGGGACCGGCGCGGCGGGCAGTGCGCCGAGGCCGTCGACGGTCTTGCTCAGAATGGCCGCGTAGTGCCCGAGCTGGTCGCTCGTGCTCTTCTTGATGGCTTCGACGGTTTCGCCGGTCGCCGAGGTCATCTTGTTGTTGCCTTCGATGAAATCCTTGACCGCGCCGCAGAATCCGTTCATCCAGGCCACCGCCCCGGCCGACTCCGCGACGGACGGCGATGGCGACACCTGTGCCGCCGCCGGGTCCGGAGCGCAACCGGCCAGTACCGTCGCGGCCAGCGCGATTCCCGCCGCGCCCAGGATCCCGGCCGTCTTCTTGTGGGCTGCGCACATGTTCGTTCCCCTCTCTTCCGGCAGGTTCTCCGGCCGGCGCGAGGACTTTGACATGGCGGAACACGCGGAGTCTGCGTCATCTGACTCAGAACGGAAGCTCCGCGCTCGAACTCGTAACGTTCGAGGCACGGCCGCCGGATGGCGTAACGAGGTGCGGACAGGAGGCGAGTACCGCATTACCCCTGTTCGCTTCGAGGGCAACCAGCCGAAGAGGTAGCACCATGGCCATCAAGATCATCGCAGCGCGGCTCGAAGGTGGGAAATTCCACGAAAGCATCACGAAACTGCGTTGGATCAACCCCGGCAGCGGCGAAACCGGCGAGAGTTTCGTTTCGGCGATCGTGGCGTGGATCGAGGACGACGACGGCAAGGCCTACGTGGACGAGGGAATCCACCGGGTCGCCGTGGAGATCCTCAAGCTGACCTTCGGCCCGAAATTCCTGCGCACGCGGGCGGACGGGATCTGGAAGAACAACCTGCTGGAGCTGCCCCGCTTCTGAGGCCGGAGCGTCCACAAAGGACCGTATTGTCCCGGGAGTGCGCCGGGTCCTGCTGGTCCGGTCGACCGCCAGGGAGCGCGACTCTTCTGACCGGCCTCGTTCACTCGATCCGGTATGACCCGGCCCTGAGGTTCAGCACAGCTCCGGTCCACGGGTATCCGAGGGCGAACGAAGGAGGAGAAGATGCCCGACAACGAGCTTCCGGGGTTCCTGATCATCGGCCTGATCTTCGTCGTCGCGGACGGCCAGATCCTCTATCGGGGCGCTCGCCGCTATCTGCGGCCACGAGAGGGCGGCGAAGGAACCGGATCGGCGGCGTGGATGGTGGTCACCGTCTTCCACCTGGTGGCCATCGGCGTGCTGGCCCTGCTCTCGGTCGTGGGACCCGGCTGGTCGGGGTCGATGGCCGCGCTGGTGGGCAGGTTGGGCGTCTTCCTGCTGCTGATGGCCGTGGCGCACGTGCTCACCCTCTCGGTGCTCGCCCGCCAGCGGCAGGACGACGTCGTCGAGGCTCATTTCCAGGAGCACGGGGCCGAACGTTCCCTGTCTCCGAACAGGCCCGAGCCCGAACGCGGGACCAGGCAGACGCCGACGGACGCGGTCTGGCAGCCGACCGTCACGCCGGTGCCCGGACAAGAGGGGCATCATCCCCACGTGAGCCCGGATATCGGGGATCACGGTCCCTACCGGACCTGAGCCGGGAGCCGACGGCGGTCCACGCCAACTCGGCGTCTTGTCACCCATATGGGTACTTCTTGCCAACTCACCTTTCGTGGCAAGTGGATCACCGATTCGTGTCATGCTCCCGCCCACTTGCCGTAGCGGACGCGAGCCGTCCACATCGCCTCACTCCGAGCCCGCTACCGACAGTGTCAACGCACGAAGATCCGACCCCCAGCGCAAAACACGAAAGACCTACATGTTTATCGTGGGAAGATTGACGGCTCGCCATCGGCTCGGAAATCGGTTTTTGACCAGATGCCAACGTGGTGGAAATCTGCGATCGCTCCTCGCGAGAGCACAACCGAACACCGAATCCGAACAAGGAGCCTTTCAATGCAGATGTTCACCCAGCACGTGCACCACGGCCACGACCTGATCACGGGTCTGCTCGCGCACCTGGCTCACGTGCTCGGCTGGCTGGTCTGACGCTCTGGACACAGGGTTGCCGGGGCCGGTCTGTTGGCGCGGGTCGGCCCCTCCTTGTTCTCCACCCGTCACTGGACCATGCGCGACAGTCCGCGGTGAGGCCGCGAAGCTACTCCGGTTTGGTGAAGTCGCCCCGCGTCCAGCGGCGTCGGGCGGCTTCCCAGTCGACGTCCTTGAACCAGGAAAGGCGTTCGAGGGCCTTGTCCCACGAGTAGGTTCTGGCCGAGCGCAGGGTTTCCGCGAACCGGCTGCTGGAGATCTCCAGGAAGTACCGGTCGCGGAAGCCGATCTTCCCCTCGCGTTCCCACGCGGCGGGGACGAGGGCGACCGTCACCCGGTCGGCCAGGGGATGGCGCATGGCCACGATGGCTTCGGTGCCGTCCTCCGGGCACCGAAGATCCTCGGGCGGCGGCTCGGAAAGCTCTTCATCGACCAGGCGCCACCACACATGGCTGTCCTCGCACTGCATCATCCACCACATTGCCGCCCACCTTATCTACCGGTATACGAGGTTCGAGGCAGGTCGGGATAGAAGAAGTGGAGCTTGTGGTTGGTCCCGTTCCCCCAGACGTTGACATGCGGTCCGACCTTCCCGTCGGCACCCTTGAACTCGTGCCCCATCCGGTCGTCGCGCCAGCCGATCTCGCCGTCGTGGCTCTTGCGTCCGATGACCCCGTTCGGGCTCATCCACTTGTCCCCGCGGAAGTCGCTCATGCGGATCGCCTGCGTGCCGTGGCCCATGTCCCCGATGTACTCCGCGGCCGCCTGGCGCGCGGCCCTCCGGCTGGGGAACAGGTAGCCGCCCGCGCCGGATCCGGAGGTATGCGGCTGACCGCCGTACTTCCCGACGGCGTTGTTGAGCCGTCCCTCCGGGCAGGGGGCGAGGCCGAACGGGTCGACGAGCGCCTGCGGATTCGAGACGTAGTTGTGCGGCTGGAAGCCTCCGCCCAGCCCCAGCGGGTCGGCGCTGCCGTAGCGCCCGGTCGAAGGGTCGTAGTGGCGGAAGAAGTTGTAGTCGAACCCGGTTTCCCGGTCGTGGTACTGGCCGGCGAACCGCAGCGGGATGGACACACCGGTGCTGCTCTGCTCGACCGTCTCACCCCATAGCGTGGCCCGCCGGTGCCACGCGATCCCGCCCTGCTCCCCGACGAGTTCGGCGGGGGTTCCGGCCAGATCGGTCACGATCCCGTAGAACTGTTCGTCCACCCACTGCTGGGGCGCGTCGCGCGGGAACGAGTGCTCGTGCTGCAGCAGCGGCCGGAACGAGTCCGGCTCGTACTCCCACGCGGTCACCCGGATCCCGTCCGCCGGGCCACTGTGTGCCTGTTCGGTCACCACGGCGCCGTCCCAGGCGAAGTCGACCTGCTCGGCGACCGAACCGTCCGGGTTCAGCCGCAGTTTGGCCACGCGCCTGCCCATCGGGTCGTACCGGTACCGCCACTGGGTGCCGTCCGGGGTGCGCACCCCGATCAGCCGGTCTTCGGAATCCCAGGAGTACTGCCAGGTGTCGGGTTTGCGCGACAGGCGTTTCCGCTGGCGCAGCACGAGCCGCCCCTGGCCGTCGTAGCCGTAGCGGACGCCGCCCGCCCGGAGCAGGAGGGTGCCGCGGTACTCCCGTTCGCCGATCTCGTCCGCGGGTGCCGCGCCAGGGGCCTGCGGCCAGACCGCGGCGGTCGTGTTGCCCGCCGCGTCATAGAGGTAGCGCTCGGTCCAGTTCGGTCCGCTCACCTGGGTGACCCTGTCGGCCCGGTCGTGGGTGAACGTACGGGGCCCGGCGAGCCGGTCGTGCATGGCGATCGCCTGATCACCGGCGGCGTACTGGTAGGACCGTTGCTGCAGCACGTTCCCGCCGGTTCCGGTGAGCACCTGACTGCTCAGCCGATGCTGGTCGTCCCAGCCCTGGGCCAGGAAGACCTGATCGCCGAAGCTGCGCTGGATCTCCTGGCCGGCGGCGTCGTGGCCGAACCGCACCAGCCGCCCGGCGGAGTGCAGGGACATCGGGTGGCCGGCGGCGTCGAATTCCCACGCCGACGCCACGCCCGACGGGGTCTGCCGCCGCACCCGGCGTCCCACCGCGTCGTAGGCCGAGTGCACGGCCCGGCCGTTGATGCTCTCGGAGACGACCTGGCCGAGTACGTCTCGCTGGATCGCGACGTGGGTTTCGGCGTCGCGTGCCTCGACGAGCCTGCCCATCGGGTCGTAGCGGAAGGTCGCGCTCGTGGCGGCGTTGCCGCGTTCGATGATGTTGCCCAACGAGTCGTAGGCGAGCCGGGTGACTTCCCCGGCGCCGTTGGTGCGTTCGACGAGCTGACCGGCCGCGTCGTGCCGGTACCGGATCGTGCGGTTGTTGAAATCCGTTTCGGCGATGGTGTTCCCGGCCGGGTCGTACTCGTAGCGCCAGACCAGCCCCTGCTCGTTCGTGACACTCACCAGCTGCCGCTCGGTGTCGTAGCCGAAGCTCAGCCGGCTGCCGTCCGGACCGGTCTGCACGGACGGCAGGTCGAAGTGCGTCACCTCGAACCGGGTCGTCCGCGCCTGCCTGTCGGTGTACTCGCGCAGGTTTCCCTCACCGTCGTAGGTCCAGCGCTCGCTGGTGCCGTCCACCCACTCGCGCCAGGCCGGTTTGCCGTCCGTGGTCCAGCCGAGCCGGGTCCGCTCCCCCAGCGGATCGGTGATGGAGGTGACCCTGCCGAACTGGTCGCGCTCGTAGCGGACGGTCGCGCCGAGCGGGTCGGTCAGGGAGAGCGGGAGCCCGGCCCCGTCGGTGCTCATCCGCCAGCTGTGGCCCAGCGCGTCGGTGACGGCGCCGAGCCTGCCCCGCTCGTCGTGGTCGAAGGTCGTGACCGCCCCGGCGGCGTCGGTGAGCCGGGCGAGGTTGCCGTGCTCGTCGTACTCGCGGCGGACCACCGCGCCGTCCGGCTGGACGATGATGACCGGCAGCCCAAGCTCGCCGTACTCGAACCGGGTCTGAGACCCGTCGGGCCGGGTGACGGTGACGGGATTTCCCGCGTCGTCGTAGTCGAAACGGGTGGTGCGGCCCAGCGGGTCCGTCCGCCGGAGCAAGCGGTCGAAGCGGTCCCATTCGGACACGACCGTCGCGCCGAGCGGATCGACTTCCCGGATCACCTGGCCGGCTTCGTTCATCTGGAACACGCTGCGGTTGCCCAGCGAATCGGTGAAGTACGTGGTGCTGTTCCCGGTGTCGTACTCCAGGGTGCTGGACAGGAATCCGCCGGACCCTTCGGTGCGAACGCACCGGCCCGCGCCGTCGTAGACGTAGCGATACCACTTGTCGTTGCGGTCGGTCCAGCCGACGATCCGGCCCTCGGCGTCGTAGTCGAAGCGAGTGGGCAGCCCGGAGGGGTTGATCACCTCCGTGAGCCGGCCCGCCGTGTAGCCGTAGCGCATGAGCTCGGTTTCACCGCCGTCGGCGGCGATCGCGTGCAGGGCCGTGACCAGGTTGCCCGCGGTCTCGATCCGGATCCGGTACCCCGCGCTGTGGGTGATCTCCTGCGGCACTCCCCGCTCGTCGTAGCCGAAGTCGATCCGGTTGCCGTTCCGGTCGGTGATCGACGACACGGGCAGCACCGCCGCGCCCGGCGCGAAGGACAGGGTCAGCGCCTGGGAGCGGTCCTCGATCAGGTAACCGCCGTCTTCACCACGGCGCAGCAAGCGTGCCGGTCCCTGGTCGCTGGACACCGCGGAACCGAGGGCCGGCACCGGATAGTGCTGCAGGGTCCCGTCCGCGGCGGCGAAAGTGACACCGGAATCGTCCACCTCCAGCCGCTGGTCCACTGTGGACACCCAGCTCGACCCGAACCAGCGGCCCGCCCGGTGGTTCGAGAAGTGCGTGCGCTCGAAGACCAGCGGGAGCACGCCGGGGAACTCGGCATCGGTCTGGTCGAGCACCATCTGCCCGGTCGACACGTCGATCGGGTCCGTCACGCACCGCGTGTTGTCCGGCGAACGCGGGTTCGGCTTCTCGCCGCGCAGTCCGCCGCCACCGCGTGAGCCCGACGGACCGGTACCGCCGCGGGAACCGCCGCTTCCGTGGGAGCCCCCGCCACCCGCTGGGGAGTCGTGACCGCCGGACGACTGCCCGCCGGACGAGCCCTGCCCGTCCTTCCCGCCGCCATGATTCCCGCCGCCGGAAGCGCTGCTCGACGAAGTGCCGTCTCCGCCGCCGTTCCTCGGCGGCGGGGAGCCGTGGTCACCGGAAGGGGTGACCCCGTCGTCGCCGTTCTTGCCGCCTTTGCCGCCTGGCGGGCCCTTCGTGTCGATGCCCTTGGGCTTGCCCGGCGGCTTGGGTGTGCCGCCCTTGAGCCCCTTGAGCGCCTTGGCGGCGTCCTCGAACAGCGTCCCGGCCTTCTTCAGCAGCGGCATCAAGGCCTTGAGGGCTTTGACCAGCTTGGTGGTCACCTGGGCGATCTTCGACGCGGTCTTGGCCACCGCGGACACGACCTGCGGCACGACCCAGGCCAACCCGATGCCGAGGGTGAACACGACCTGCAACGCCCAGGAGATCAGGTGGCCGATCAGGTCGGCGATGGTGTCACGCACCAGCGATCGCACGGCCGCGACGATTTCACCGGCGGTCTTGACTCCGCTGCCGGCGCCTTCGGAGCCCTTCTGGGCGCCGGCGATCAAGGCCGAGGTGTCGTCGGCGCGTTTGCGGTAGGCGTCGGCGGCGTCGCCCTTCCATTCCTGCAGGTCCTTCTTGACCAGGTCCGTCAACTCCGCCGAGACGCTCTCCAGCTCTTTGGCGATGTTGGTCCACGTCTCGGCCTGGGCCTTGACCTCGTCGGCGTTTCCGGTGAGCGCGTCGAGGGCTTCCTTGAGCGGGCCGACGTGCTCCATCAGCCAGCCGACACCGGCGGCGAAGACCGCGCCGAACGGGTCCATCACCGCGGTCAGCACGTCCAGAGCGGTGCCGACGGCGCCGATCGCGACCGCCGCCCAGTTCTTGCTCTCGATCGCTTCCTTGAGCCCTGTCGCATCCTCCAGCAACGGAACCCCGGCCACCGCCGATGTCTCCTTCACCGGTGCGACCAACGGATTAGCCATGCGGCGAACAACCCCCCGTGAATCCGACTCGACCTGGACGCGTCCGCCGACGCTAGTGATCTTCGAGCAGGGACACCACGAACACGGGAACCTCTGCCCGAACGACCTACCGGAATTGCCTGAAAACCCTTGTGGGCACCATCTCCGGCATCGATCATCCGCTGTCCCCCAGCGATTACTGCTTCTGTTCTTGGGCGAAGCGGTCGGTGGCGGCGATGATCGCGGTGGTCATGCTGTCGCCGTTGTGTCCGGTGTCGTCGAGAACCACGAGCACACTTCCGGGCCAAGCCCGGTGCAGTGACCAAGCGATCCCGAGTGGACTGCTGGCGTCGTAGCGCCCGTGGATCAGCACGGCGGGAATCCCGTGGAGTCGCTCGATGTCGCGCAGCAGTTGCCCTTCGTCGAGAAAGCAGCCATTGGACCAGTAGTGGGTGACGAGACGGGCGAAGGTCAGCTGGAATCCCGGGTCGGCGATCGACAGGAACGGGGTGGCGTCGGGGGCCAGCGAGATGTGCGTGTCCTCCCATTCGCACCACCTGTGTGCGGCCTCGGCGCGGATTTCGGGGTCGGGGTCGTGGAGCAACCGGCTGTAGGCGGCCGACAGGTCGCCGTCGCGTTCGGCGACGGGCACACCGTCGCGGAATCGTTCCCACTCGCGCGGGAAGACGCGACCCATGTCGCGGGTGATCCAGGTGGTGTCGCGCCGGTCGCCGGTGGTGACGGCGGCGAGTACCAGTTCGGTCACCCGCGCGGGATGCGCCTGGGCGTAGGCGAGAGCGAGTGTCACGCCCCACGAGCGACCCCACACCAGCCAGCGGACGATTCCCAGGTGGCTCCGCAGTGTCTCGATGTCCTCGACGAGGTGCTGCGTGGTGTTGGCCGACAGGTCCACGACCGGATCCGCGGCCGAAGGGATGCTGCGCCCGGAATTGCGCTGGTCGAACAGGATCACCCGGTAGCGGTCCGGGTCGAAAAGGCTCCGCATCCCAGGAAAGCTCCCCGTCCCGGGACCACCGTGCAGCACGATCACAGGCTTGCCACCGGGGTTGCCCGACACCTCCCAATACAGCGAATGGCCGTCACCGACATCCAACATGCCTGATTCGTACGGCTCGATCGGTGGATAAAGCGCGTCATCGAATGCCATCCACACATGATCTCGCACGCGGGTATTCGACGAGAGGGAGATGGGCTCGAAGTCGTAAATGGCAGCACGGGCCACCAGTGCGTCTTAGCGCCAGCCTGTGGAGCCCGTGACCGTATGGTGGTCACGGGCTCCACAGGGTCAGCTCATTGGACGGTGAGGCTGTATTCGGCGGTACCGGTTTTGCCGGTGCTGTCGGTCGCGGTGATGGTGATCTTGTAGGTGCCGCGCTGGAACGGGGCGGCGATGGACATGCGTGCTGTACCGCCCGGGGCGACGGTGGCCGGCTGGAACATCGGGTTCAGCGTAAGTCCCGTCGCGGTGAGTGTGCTGTTGCCCATTCCTCCGGCGACGGTGACGGTCGCGTTGACGAACGAGCCGGATGTCACCGTTCCCGCACCGGGAGAGACAGTCGGCTTGGGACCTTCCGTGGAACCGCCGTCGCCGACGGTCAGGGTGTAGTCGGCGGACTTGGTGCCGGATGGGCCTTTCGCCGTGACGGTGATCCGGTGCGTGCCTTTCGGGGTGCTCGCCGCGGTCTCCACGGTGAGTTTGGCGACGTCGCCGGAGTTGAGGGACGCGCCGGGCTGGAACGTGGCCGTCGCGCCGGCGGGCAGGCCGGTGGCGGCCAAGTCGACCTTTTCGGGTCCCGCGTCGCCGGCCTTGGTCACGACGGAGGTCGAGATGTACTTGCCGGGTTCGACCTTGCCCGCCGCCGGGCTGAGGGAGACGCCGAACTTCCCGTCACCGGGCTGAGTGCCGCCGATCTCGCCGCGGGCCCAGTCGCCCATTTCGTTGGTGAGCCGGGCCATGATGCTGTAGCGGTCGCATCCGCTCGAGCCCCACGAAACGACACCGACGATCACGCCGTCCACGATGAACGGCCCGCCGCTGTCGCCGGAGCAGGTCGCGGTGCGCCCGTCGTCGTACCCGACGCACACCATGAGGTCGGGATTCACCCGCACGTTGAACACCTGGCAGGTGGTCGCGTCGTTGACCGGCATCGTGGTCTTGTACAGCGTGCCGGATCCACCGTTGGCCGAGGTGCGTCCGTAGCCGACCGCGGCGCCCGACTTCCCCGGCTTGGTCAGCTCGGCATCACCCGATCCGGCCACCTTGGCCCACTGGCTCTCCGGGACGGGCAGGTCGGTCTCTGTGGTGATCACCGCGACGTCGTAGCCGGTCTGCCAGGAGTTCGGCCCCGTGTAGCGGGGGTGCACTTTGTAGGAGGCGACAGGGGTGCGGAAGGTTTCGTCACCTGGAGTGTTCAGGTCGTCGTCGCCGTAGAGGTAGCTCTTAGCGCCGCCGACGTCGATCATGCAATGCGCCGCGGTGATGATCTTGCGCTTGCCGACGACGGAAGCGGTGCAGGACTGTCCCTGTGGACCGCCGCCACCGGCTCGCAGACCCGCGATGATGTAAGGGTTTTCCCGCACGGTCGTACGTTGTCCGTTGACCACCTGGGTTCCCATGTCCGGGGGACGCAGCTGGTCGGTGGGTGTCGCGGCGGTGGCGAGAGGTCCGGCGTTCGCTGTCCCGGTCGCGGGCGAAGTGATCACGGCCAGTGCCATGGCGACCGCTGTGACCAGACGTGCTGTTCTCATCGTGCTCCTCGGTTCGCAGGGCGTTCCGGATCAGAACGTGATCGACCAGCCGGTCAAGGTGCCGGTGTCGAAGCGGTGGATGTCGCGCACCTGAAGCTTCCAGGTGCCGTTGGCGTTCTCGGCGGAGGCGTTCACGGTGAAGGTCTGATGCACACCGCTTGCCTCGCCGGCCCCACCTGCTGGTTTGAGAACCGCTGTGGCCCCGCTCGGTCCGATCAGGTCGATCGCGAGGTCCCCGGAGTAGGTGTGGTCGATGTCCACCCGTACGGCCAGTTCCGCCGACGCGTTGCCGTCGCAGCCGCTCTGGGTCACGATGCTGCCTACGGCGGCCCCGCCGTCGGGGATGGACACATCCTCGTCATTGGACTTGACACCGCACTTGGGCGGCGTGCCACCGCCGATGAATCCGGTGTAGAGCAACGCGTCCGGCGAGCCCGCGCCGGGATCGGTCACCAGCCCCGGTGAGGCGTTGCGGACGAGCGCATCGCGTACTTGCTGCGGTGTCGCGCCGGGATTCGCGGCGAGGTACAGCGCAGCCGCACCCGCACCGTGCGGCGAAGCCATCGAAGTGCCGCTGCCGGTTCGGTAGCCGCCGGTGTGGTCGGTGGAATAGATGTTGCCGCCCGGGGCGAACAGGTCGACACACTTCCCGTAGTTCCCGCTACGGCCGCCGCCCTGGTTGATCCAGCCGACGGTCAACGCTTCGGGGGTACGGCCGGGGCTGGCCGTGCAGGCGTCCTGGCCGTTGTTGCCCGCGGCTACCGCGACCACGAAACCCTTGTCCACCAACGCTTTCACTTGAGCGTCGCCGACGCCGACGGTGTCCATGACCAGGCTCAGGTTGACCACGGCCGGTTTGCTCCCGTTGGCGGCCACCCATTCCAGTCCGCTGACGGTCGCCGAGTCCGGCCCGGAACCGCCACAGCCCAGCGAGCGGACCGCCACCACCTTGGCCTTCTTGGCAACGCCGACGGTCTTGCCCGCGATGGTGCCCGCCACGTGGGAACCGTGCCAGAAACAGTCGCTCGCGTCGTTGTCGTTGTCGATGAAATCGCGGCCATGCGCGGCCCGGCCCTCGAATTCGGTGTGCTGAATACCCACGCCGGAGTCGACGACGTACGCGGTGGCACCCTCGCCGCCGTTGGGGTAGACGTACTTCTTGTCCAAGGTCTTCGTGCGCTGGTCGATCTGATCCAGCCCCCACGACGGCGGGTTCGGCTGCTCTCCGGCGGCACGTGCGACGCCGTCCTGGTGCACCGTCCGCACCGCCGGGTCGGCGGCCAGGCGCCGGGCCTGCCGCTCGCTCAGGTCTCGGACCGAGAACCCGTTCAGAGTCAGCGCGTAGGTGTCGACCACCGCACCGCCGTAGCGCTGGGTCAACGAGGCGGCCCCACCCTGAGCGGCTGCCTGCGCGCCGTCCCGGAGGACCACTATGTAGCGACCGGCAAGGGGCTGCCGGGCTTGCACGACGTCGCTTTCGGGCGTCGCGGCCGACGCGGCGGGGCTCACCGCCACCAGTGCGGCCGCGATGCCGAACAGACCTAACGTCATTCGGGTCTTGTGCATCTCTCCTCCATTTCCCGTGTGCGCCTGGCGCACCGCTTCACCATTCGGCGCGGACGGAGCGGAAACAATCGTGGTGAGACCCCGGAGGGGTACGGCATTACCGTGCTCAGGGTTACGTGGTGACGGCGGTCCGACGTATCGTTGCGGCCTCTCGGAATGGGTGTGACCAGCGCGGAGGTGCCAATGGGTGGCGAGACGGCGCGCGGACGATCCATACCGATGGTCGGCCGGACCGCGGAACTGGCCGCCCTGTTCGATGTCGTCACCTGCCCACCCGCGGTGGCGTTCGTGGAAGGTGAGGCGGGGGCCGGGAAGACCACCTTGATCGCCGCCCTCGCGGCGGCGGTGCGCGGCAGGAATCTGTGGCTGGCCGCCGGTACCTGTCAGCCACTGGATGAACCTTTCCCCTATGGCCCGTTGCTCGACTGTCTCGGGCGAGCCGGGGACAGGGTGGGCCATCCCGATCCGGTGACCGGCGCACTTCGCGGACACCTGCCGGAACTCGCCGATCTCCTGCCGCCGGCACCGCCACCGCTGGACCGCCCGGAGGCCGAGCGTCACCGGATGTTCCGTGCGGTCTGCGCGCTGGTGCGCGCGCTCGGGCCGGCCGTGCTCGTGGTCGAAGACGTGCACTGGGCGGACGACGACACCCGTCAGGTGCTGAGATTCCTGCTCGCCGATCCGCCGTCCGGACTGTCGCTGGTCATGACCTACCGGCGCGACGAACTTCCCGGCGATGCCCCGCTGGGTCCGGTCGTGCACCCACCTCCCGAGGTCGTCACCCATCACCTGGGACTGCGGCCGTTCGAGGAGCCGGAGGTACAGGCACTGATCGAAGCCGTGACAGGCGGCGTCGTTTCGGAGTCGTTCGCGACCGCGGTTCTGCACGAAACCGGCGGAATTCCTTTCGTGGTCGCGGAAACGGTCCGTGCGCTGCGTGATCGGCTCGTGGACACGCGGATCGAGGGGGTGGTGGCGGGCCGGGTCCTGGCCACCGTCGATGTGCCTGTCCTGGTGAAGGAGTCGGTGCTCGAACGACTGCACCGGCTGATCGAACCGGAGCGTGCGGTCGCCGAGGCGGCGGCCGTACTGGGCGATGCGGCGCCGGCGGAGATCCTCGCCGCGGTCGCGGGGTCTCCCGGACTGCACCCCGTGGTGAACTTGGTGCGCTCCGGCATGCTGACGGAAAGCCCGCCGAACCGGTACGGCCTCCGGCACGACATGGCGCGGCGGGCGGTGTACGCGGCCCTGCCGGGACCGCGTCGGCGGGAGCTGCACGGCGCCGCGGCACGCGTGCTGGCAGACGTGGCCGGGTGGCCGGTCGCGCGGCTCGCCAGGCACTGCGCCGAGGCCGGCATGCCGCAAGAGTGGTTGCGATACAGCGAAAGCGCCGCGGACGCCGCGGCCGAGGCAAAGGACATGTCCCTTGCGGTGGACTTGCTCTCCCGAGTGGTCTCCGACCGCGACGTGCCCGCCGAGGACTTGAACCGGCTGGCCACAAAACTCTGTGGGTACGCGCTGGCCGGGCTGCCTGACGCCGACGTGCTCATGCGCATCGAGGCGCTGCAGTCAGACCCCAGATTGGCCGCCGGCGTGCGCGGCGAGGTGCGTCTGTGCTTTGGCACCCTGCTGGTACGCGAGTCTCTGCTGGACCGCGGCTGTGCCGAAATCGCCCACGCGATAGAGCTTCTCGGCGACCAGCCCGAGCGCATCGCGTCCGGGATGGCACTGCTTTCCGTGCCATACCTTGACATCGCCACCGTAGCCGACCACCGGGCCTGGCTTCTGCGGGTGGAGGACCTGCTCGCTCATCTGCCGCGGCGCCCGGTGCGCACGGCGGTGCTGGCCACGGTGCTCGGTGGGCAGCTCATCGTCGGTGACCCGGTCATCTGGGATCGGATCACCCTGCTGCCCGCGCCCGAGGACATCGACGACCCCGCTGAGATCAGGCATCTCGCCAGGGCCTACGCCAACCTGGCCGACGCGTGCTCGTGGACCGGCCGCGACCGGCAGGGGCGAACGTTCCTGCACACCGGGTTGGCGATGGCCTCACGTGCGGGCGCCGATTATGTGGTGGCGACAACCGAAGCCACCGCGGCCCGGCTGGATTGGCTCGCGGGCGAGTGGTCAGGTCTGGCCGAGCGGGTACAGGCGCTGAGCCACACCTATGCCCACCTGCCACACATCGCGAACGAACTGAACCTGGTGATCGGCTGGCTGGCCGCCGCACGCGGCGACTGGCTGACCGCCGAACACGGATTCCGCGCCGCCCTGGACACTCACCCGACGGCGGTGATCCCGGTGGCGGTGGCCGCGGCGGGAGGGATGGCCGCCATGCTGCTCAGCCGGGACGACACCGCGGCTCGCGGTCACGCGGAACGCGGACTTGCCCTGCTCCGCGGGAAGGGCTCCTGGGCATGGACCGCCGAGATAGTCCCCCAGGCTGTCGCGTGCCACCTCGCCGACGACGAGATCGGTGCCGCGCGGCAGCTCGTCGCGGAGGCCGAGGAGGAGCTGGACGGCATCGACGCGCCCTCGGCGCGGATAGCGCTCAAGGTGTGCAGGGCGCAGGTGGCAGCCGCGGCAGGAGATCACGACGACGCGGAGCAGTACTACCGTGACGCGCAGCTGCGATACCAGGAACTCGGGCAGCGCTACCGCGCCGCGCAGTGCGCCGACCGAGCCGCTCGTATCACCGGCGCCGATCCCGCGATCTTCCGTGAACTGGCCATCACGTTCGACGCCCTGGGCGCCACCGTCGACGCGGCCCGCTGCCGCCACCACATCCGCAGCACCGGCACTGTCATCCCTTCTGTCCGTGGCCGCCGCAGCTACGGCACGGAGCTGTCGCCGCGCGAACACGATGTCGCACGCCTGCTGGCGAACGGCCACACCAACCGGGAGATCGCTCAAGCCCTGTTCATCTCACGGCGCACCGTCGAGGACCACGTCGCCAACGTACTCCGCAAACTCGACGCTCCGTCCCGGCGCGATGTCCGGCTCTGAACCCGCCGGAAGTCAAAGCGACCCAGGCCAATCGGCTCGAAGCCGAGCTGAACCACCTGACCTCGACGGATTCAACGACCGAAGCCGACACCTGCGAACCGAGAGCGCACGGACAGGACAGCCGTACCGCCCCGCATTTTATTCGATCTCGTACCAACTGTTCACAATGGTGCCACCTGACGGGAAGGTGACCTCCGACCGAAACGGATTGTACTTCCAAGGACCAAATTCCCGAGTGCAATTCACGCGACAATAGTCAGCCACCACGCGATAACGACTGTTGGTCTTGCATACCACCGTCGCCTGGGGCACTGAGCAGAACATGGAGTCGGTGTTCACGCCGTCCAACGCCTCGTGGTCGAACTGGAACGAGTGCGAGTTCGCCGCGCTGCGGTACTTCACCCCCGACAGCAGCGATTACCCTCCCACACCGCCCAAGAGACCATGGCTAGGAGAAGAAAGCCCTGGTGAACACCGCGCCGTCACCCTGCACGGCGGCCTGAACGACATGGGTCGCGCTCGCACAGGCCGCGTTCGGCGGGCAGTACGTGAACGAGTTCACGCCGAGGGCGTTGTAGACCCGTCCCGGAATACGGTCCGCGTTGTCGACCACCCCGGCCGGGTTGAAGTTGAGCCCGCCGGTCAACTGCAAGATCGTCACGATCGTCGGCTGCTGCAGGCGTGTGACCGTGACGGTCGAGGGGTCGATGCAGAGCGAGGTGTCGGTGGACTGGGTGAACAGCGAGGTGTTGGTCGGGACGTGAACGACCGTCCACGCTGGAGCGTACGCCGCACAGATCTCCTGCAATTGTGTGGCGGGAACGGCCAGCCGCTCGGCGTCCTTTGCCGGCACCAGCTTGAACTGCGCGGACGCCTCGGCCGCCGTCAGCTTCGGGGCGGCCGACTCCGCCTGGGCGGACGAGCCAACGGCGAGCAGCCCGAACACTGCCGCGGCCAGAGCGGAGAAGATCTTGAGTTTCTGGAACACAGTGAATCCTTCCGTACACGGATGCCCGGGTCTGCCGGGGCCGCCGCAATCGACGACCCGGCAAGTCTCGCCGGGTGCACTGGACGGAAACTGGACCCGCATTGGACGAGGCGGCACCGTGCTCGATGTCGCGATCGACGACCCATACCGGACAGGAATCGAGGTCCAGCACCCAACGATCGAGCCCGGCCTGATGAACTTCCTCCGCAGCACCTCGGATGCTGCACGCTGGTGATCGACGGCGCGATGTCCGATTCGTTCAAGACCGCGGTGCCGGCTCTGTGATGGTGTTGGCCTGTTCCGTCCTGACTATTGCGGGAGCCGCAATGAGATTCGGTTACGCCATCGTGTACGTCTCGGACGTCGCCCAAGCTGTTGACTTCTACGAGCGTGCTTTCGGGCTCACTCGCGCGTTCGTTCACGAGTCGGGCGATTTCGCCCAGCTCGACACCGGCAGCACGGCACTTGCCTTCACCAGCCACCAACTGGGGGCGAAGGCAGTGCCAGTTCCCTACGCCGCCCTCGATCCCGCCATGCCACCGGCAGGGCTCGAGTTCACCTTCATTACCGATGACGTCGCCGATGGCTTCGCCCGCGCGGTCGCGGCGGGTGCCACCGCCCTGGCCGAGCCACACGACACTGCCTGGGGTCAGGTGGTCTCCTATGTCAGAGACCCCTACGGCACCCTCGTGGGAATCGCCTCGCCGGTCACCGGGTCCTAACCCGTCAAGGGCCACTCAAGCAGAGCAGCCAGCTGGGAGCACCCACTGTTTCCAGCAGGGTGCCACCGAACGAACAATGGTCCGCCGACACTGGAACGACACCCACCGATGGCCAGGTTTCGCGTCGACGGCGACCGGATTCACCCATGACTGCCACTAGCAATACGACTCTCACACCACTGTCGGGAAGGACTCCGCTCAGCAGGATAAGTGGTTCACAGCGGTGCTGTGACTTGCTGCTTCGTAGCGGCGCGGGTTGTCCGAGGCGATAAGGAGAGCCCGATGAGTCTGAACGAGGCGTTCGACGAATATTCTCGGGTCTTTACGACCCTTCAGTGGGTTGCGCGAGGAGAACTACCATGAGGTGATGGCCGCGTTGCAGGCTCTCACCGACCAGCTGCAAGCCGACTCGGTGCCGCGTGAAGTCGTTTCCGCCGTGGTCGGGATCTGTCACTTCGCGCGAGCCTGGGGCGTCGCGCCTGACGGCATGCTCCGTGGGAACGGCCTGATCGACGACGAGGACGCGGCGCGCCTCGAGGAATGGATCTGGGCTATCTCCTACGCGCTGTCGATGATCTTGGATGGCGACGCGGCGGAGGCCTTCGCCGCGTACGACAACGAACGTCTCCGATAGGAACGGATACGTGAGAAGGTCAGCAGGCCTTGACGACGACCGAGTGCGCCTTGCCGCTCGATCGCAGGCTCGTGAGGCTCAGCAGGGAGAGATCAGATCGGTTCGTGCCGGTCACGTCCTAGCGGGGCTGCTTAACGAGGTAGAGGCTCCCCATCGATGCCGGGTATCGCCGAGGCGAGGCGGCCCGTGCGACGCAGCCAGATCTCCAGGGGAAGGGTTACCAGTGGAGGAATCGCTGCCAGAACAGCGATGATCGTGACCCGCAGGTTCCAACCCAAGGTGACCGCGGCGGCGATGGTCACGACCACATAGGCGATGAAGGCGATGCCGTGCATCATGCCGAAGATCCGCACGCCTAGCTCGGTGGTTTCGGTGACGTACTTGAGGAACATGCCGGCCAGCAGGCCTGCCCATGTCGCTGCTTCAACGAATGCGACCGCGGCGAAAGCCTTTCCGATGCGGGCGATCGGGCGAGTGGCGACATCGATGTCGAGGGTCACGTTCCACATCCGTTCGTTGGGCAGTCCATCCAGCGATTATCCCGGACAGCCGTGTGGTTCTTTCGGCAGCCCGGAACGGGCATGCCCGTTGCGGTCGCCAAGACCAGATCATGCACGCCTGGCTGGTACCCAGCCCGGCCTTCACGGAGAACGCCGGCGAACCCAACAGCCGTAGCCGGTACCGGTTCTCCGCGTCGATGAAACCTGGTACGCGTGATAAACGGGCTCCCTGCCGGCTCACCGCCGCTGAACTCCCGGCCCGCACTCTCGGCCGACTCACCTGAGTCGGCCGTCGGGCGGCGAAGCTGACCACGCAACGCCACCCTGGTATGCGGAGCAGGCAAAGGTGTCCCCTGCCGCGGTCACCGAGGGCCTCGGCTGTTAGGCGAGCGTGACGGACCGCAACAGTTCGCGGCTATAAGGGTCACTCGCCGCGGCAGGCCAACGAGGCTCTGCGCGGAATCACGTTTGCGGCTTAGCCTCATACCCGACCGCGACAGAGTCCTGTGCCCCTAGGTGCTGGGGCAATCTCGATGCTACTTATGGCAGATGGCACCTGACGCTCTTGGACTAGGTCGGCTCGAACGCCTCACCAACCCGCGCGACGTGTGGGAACATGAGGCCAACGACTTCACTCCCTGGCTCGCTGCGAACATCGACGTACTGAGCGACGTGATCGGTCTTCCTCTCACGGTCGTCGGCCAAGAGGTGCTGGTCGGCGACTTCCGCCTCGACATCCACGCCACGGACCCAGCCGGCAAGACCGTGATCATCGAGAACCAGCTCGAGCCGAGCGATCACTCCCACCTCGGCCAGCTGCTCGTCTACGCCAGCGGCCTCGAGGCCTCCACCGCCATTTGGATCACCACCCGGCTCCGCGACGAACACCGCAGTGCATTGACCTGGCTCAACGAACGCACCGACAGCGACGTACGCGCCTTCGGGATCGAGCTGAGCGTGGTACACATCGGTGACTCCTTGAAGGCCCCAGTGCTGGACGTGGTGGTGGAGCCCAACGACTGGGCGAAAGCGGCAAAAGAGATGTCCAAGGCTGTGGCCTCGCCAAAAAACCAGCAGCGCATGGCCTTCTTCGAAGACGTCTTCGACCGGATCGCCACGACCTACACGGCCATCCGGACTCCGAAAACACAGACCGACAGTTGGTGCAGCTTCGCCTCCGGGCAGTTCGGCTACTACAGCCTCACCTTCACCAAGCAGGGCTACCGCGTCGAGATCTACCTCGACACCGGCAGCAAGCCGTCGACCAAGCAGATCTTCGACGAACTCGCCGCAGACCGCGAGTCGTTGGAGGAGACAGTGGGCTTCGCTCTTGACTTGGACCGCCTCGACGACAACCGCAGCAGCCGCATCGCCACCTACCTCGATGGCTTCGACCTCAATACGGCAGACGAGACTGCCCGGCAGCAAGCGATCCAGTGGAGCGCCACCCGGGCAATCGCACTGCACCAGCACCTCGATGGCCGGCTCCGCAGCCTCGCGAAGACCGCCAAAGCTGCCGAGCAGGCCCTAAACCAGCTAGCCGGAGGGGCATGAGTGACCATCACGCCGAGCACCATCGCGGAGCGCATCCTCGAAACTCTTCGCACCACAGCGCAGCCATGGGACGACGACGAGCTCGCCGAAGCGCTTGACGTCGCACAGCGACAGACGGTGAACCAAATATGCCGTCGTCTCGCCGCCGATAGGCGGCTCCATCGATATGTCGGGCCAGCAGGGAAGTTGGTCAACAGCCTTGCTGCGCCACCGAGCGCGAACTCCGCGGTTGCGCCGGCCGGTGTTCGAGCCGATGACAGCTCGACGACAGCCATACCACCCGGCTCGAGCGCGGAACAACGAGCCGCCGAAGTCCTGATGATCGCGTACCTAACGAAAGAGCTCGGCGTTGAGCTGACGCCGCGACCGATCACAACACCAAGCGGCGCTCGAGTAGAAATTGACGGGGTCGACGACGCACGCACGGTCCTGGTCGAGGCTTGGGCTCACCAGGGGCCACCGAAGCCAGCTCAGAAGAACAAGGTGCTGGCCGACGCCTTCAAACTCAGCTGGATCGCCTCGACGATCATGCCAAGACCGCGACTTGTTCTGTGCTTCTCCGATGTCGCCGCGGCCAGGCCCTTCCGTGAGGGGCGAACATGGGCCGCTGCGGCACTCCGCGACTTGAATATCGACATCATAGTGGCGGCCTTACCCGACGACGTCCGAACGGTCATTCGTAGCGCACAAAAACGGCAATACAGATAGCACAATCGATCGCACAGCGTTCGGTCAGTAGCTCAACTCACAGAGGCACGGCTTCTTGCTTGAGCTTCGCCGCCCCTTCGGTTAGTAGCTGTGCCCCGACGTTGGCCACCGCTGCGAGCCAACCGCCCCTGGTCAAGAACGCCGGCCGAACATCAGTCGCTGCGGACAGCTGGAAGATGCCAACTAGCGTCTCGCCGACGGATAAGCCAAGCAGGGAATGCGCACTCGGCGCGGTCACGCAGGAGTGATCGCGTTAGGTCACGATGTGTCAGTCCGTGGTGACCTTGACGGTCACTCCGGTACCGGCGGAGAGTCGAAGTCGTCAAGGGCACGTGGTTTAGTTCGCCGTGCGTCACCGGTAATCAGGGAGGAATCGCCGTGTCGGTGCTGGACAAGCTCAAGCAGCTACTCAAAGGCCAAGAGGACCAGGCGGGCACGGGGATCGACAAGGCCGGTGACTTCGTGGACGACAAGACTCAAAACACGCACAGCAGCCAGGTCGACAGCGCTCAAGAGAAGCTCAAAGAGCAACTCGGCGGAGACAACGGCCAGGGCGACCCGCCACGTTCATGATGTCTGGATATGGCTTGCGCTTCGGCGTGTCCGCGGACTCACCGCCGCCCCTGTGATGCTTGGTCGCTTCGAGTGTTCATCGCCTCGTGCGGCCGCGTGTTCCGCTGATTTCGATGGTGTGGTGGGTGTCGGCCGTTCACGGGTTTTCACCGTGCGGCGGGATCGATTGGGGAAAGGTGAAGAAGTTCTCTGGGTCTACGGCGGTTTTCACTCGTCGCAGCCGTGCGTGGTTGTCGCCGTGGTAGGCGACCAGCCAGTCGGTCAGCTCGGGGTCCATGCCGTTGGTGTAGCCGCCGGTGCCCAGGTGCGGCTGCATGGTGGTGTGCACGTCGCGCAGCCAGGTCAGCCGCTGCTCGACGTGGTCGGGTTCGGTGGTCTGGTCCCAGAAAGAGTGGTACTGCACGACGCCGAGCGCCCGGCGATGAGGAAACGCCGAGGCTGCGGGCGCGACGTCGGCGACGGCGCCCCCGAGGGCCTCGATGAGCAGGCCGCCGGCTCCCCCTGCCACTGGAATCGCGGCGACGGCGCCGGCGAGGTCGTGCGCCGCCGCCGGGCTTATCGGGCGGTGGACGATGTGTGATTTGGCGGCGAACGCGACTCGCGCGCCCCAGGTGCCCCCGCCCCAGCGTTCGGGTTCCGAGGCCGCCTGCGCGTACCCCATCGGCACCAGGATCCGCTGGGTCTCGGGGCTGCCGATCGCGGCGACCATGCGGTCCAGCACCGGGTGCAGCTCGGCCGGAGTGCCGATGAACGTGCCGGTCGCCGCGGGCGGCGCGGGACCACCGCGGTCGCTGAGCAGTTCGACGACGCTGCGGATCTCGCGCGGGGTGGCCGGGTCGGTGTGCCAGGCGGTCCAGCCCCGGACAACGGCGGGCAGGTCGCGGCTCGGCCAGGACAGCAGGAAAGACGTGAATGAGAGGTCTTTGATGTCTTCGGTGGTGAACTCCAGGTCCGTGACGACGCCGAAGTTCCCGCCGCCACCCCCACGCAACGCCCAGAACAGGTCGGGTTCCCGGCCGGCGCCGACCCGGCGCAGGTGGCCGTCGGCGGTGACGATCTCCGCGCTGACCAGATGGTCGCAGGCCAATCCCCAGGCGCGGGTGAACGCGCTCATCCCGCCGCCGAGGGTGACGCCCGCGAGCCCGACCGTGGGGCAGCGGCCCAGTGGCAGCCCGGCACCGGCCGCTGCCAGCGCCAGGTGCGCCTGCATGGCTTTGACCCCGGCCCCGAACCGGGCACGGCCGGCGGTGACGTGGCTGGTGGTGAGCGAGCTGGTGTCCAGCACGAGACCGGGACCGGTGGAGTAGCCGGCGTAGCTGTGGCCACCGGATCGCAGTGCCAGTGGCAGCCGGTTCGTCCGGGCGTAGCGGACGCACTCGACGACATCCTGCGGTGTCGCCGGGTAGACCATCGCCTGCGGGCGCACGGTGTCGAAACGCTGGTTCACCAGGAGCCTGCCCTGTTCGTAGGCGGCGTTGCCCGGTTCCAGCACCATGCCGTCGATGCTCCCGGCGAGATCGGCGAATCTCGAGCGCCTACGGGACGGGGCCGGCGCGACGGCTTTCGCGCGGCGGAGCGCGGTGAGCGTGTGGATGTCGGTGAGCACCGGATAGTCGAACGGCAACGGCCGCGGCCCGACCTGGTCGGGAATCGAGGTGAAGCCGCCGTCCGCTTCCTGTTGTTCCATCAGGTATGCGACCGCGCGCAGGGCGGCCTCGGGCGCGCCGTGACGCGCCACGACCGGCGTCGCCTGCGCGGTGGAGAGCACGTCGCTGGGCTGGTCCTCGGTCTGGCCCCAGCCCCGGTCGGAGTGCTGGGTGGCGATCAGCCGGGTGGTCGCCCGCCGGGTCGCGTCCGCGATCCGGCGGTCCGTGGCGAAGAACGGTATGGCGTGCAAGGCGTCGAGCGCCCGGAGGATGGCGCTCGACTCGCTGACCGTCCAGCTGCGTTCGAAGGTGCCGTCGGGCAGCTGGGCGTCCAGCACGAAGTCCACCGCGCCGGTGAGCAGCTCGCGGTGGCGTTCCCAGTCCGGTGCCAGCGCGAGGATCGCGCCTGCGGTCATGTCCAGGTCGGGGGCGTCGCCGCGGACCCAGGTCGGGAAGCCGCCGTCGGCGTCGGCGATCGCGGTGAGGTAGCCGGTGGCCCGGGCGAGTGCCGTGGAGTATCGCCCTGGTGCCGCGTTGAGGAATTCCATGCACCTGGTCGTGGTGTCCACATCGGTCTGGCGCATGCCGGTCGCGAACGGCCACCCGCCGTCGGGTGCCTGCCAGGCCACGACGAACTCGGCCATCCGGTGGGTGAGCGGCGTGAGGTCGCGGTGGTGGAGGAATTCGAGTCCGGCGACGGCGGTGAGCCAGAGGTCCTGGCTGTCCAGGAACGGCAACCCGCCGTCGTCGTTGACCGCCAGCGTCACCCGAAGCAGCCCGTCCACGACGGCCCGATCGGTGCGCCGGAAGGTGTGGGCCGCGTGCAGGCCGAGCAGGTGCGTGGTGGCGCTGGCCTCCCACAGCAGCCTGTTCCGGCTGCCGCGCAGGAGGCTGACCAGCCGGTCCCGTTCCGGTCCCGAGACCGCGTGCGGCCGCGCGCAGGCGTGTGCGTGGATGACCCTGGCGGACAGCAGGTGCACGTCGGTGAACGTCGTGATCCGCTCCGGCGGCACAGCCGCGGGGGCGTCCTCGTGCTTCAGCGGCGCACCGCAGAGCAGGTGCAGCACGGTGCGCAACATGACTTCCTTCAGCCGTCCGCGTCCGGCGGTTCCCCGGCTCACCGTCATCGGCAGTGCGGCGGCGCGATCGATCGCCCGCCCCGCCATGTCGTGCGGGAAGAGGCACGCGTCGATCAGCAGCGTGTCGATGTCGTCAGCGCCGGACCACCGCTCCCGCAGGAACCTCGTCAGCCGTTCCTGCTCGTGCGGATAGGAACCATTGGCGCGTAGCAAGGCCAGCAGCAGCGCCGACTCCAGCACCCGGCTTCCGCAGCGATCGTCCACCGCGCCCGTGCCGCGGACCGCGATCGCGAGATGCCGGGTCAAGGCCGCGATACCGCGCTTGCCGCCGCCGGGCAACCCGCCCGGGGCGTTGCGGTGGGTTTCGCCTTGCCAGGCCAGCGCGCCGTCACGGATCCGGCGCAGCACCGCGATCCGCACGGTGTCGCCGGTGAAGGCGTCGAAGTCGTCCATGCGCGCGGCCAGCATGGACCGTGCCCTCGCGGCGGCCTCGGGCAGATCGCAATCGTGTTCGCGGGCCAGCACGCCGACCAGGTTCTCGGTGCCCTCGTCCAGTTCCCGTTTCGCGGAGCTGATGTCGTTGGCCCAGGCGATGATGTCGGCCGTGATCTCCCGCAAAGGATCGAGTGTGGAGTCTTCGGGCAGGGCGCGTTCGACGAGCGCGATCGTCGGCAGCGCCGTGATGGTGTGCCTGCGCAGTGCCAGATAGTCGTCCAGCCCCAGCTGTTTTCCTGAGGCACGCAATTCGGTCTCGGTGCAGGTGGCCTCGGCGAAACGCCGATACAGCTCGGTGAACCGCGCCGCCCATCCGGGCGCGGCCGAAGCCAGAGTGCGCGGCCACAGGCCAGCCAGGGCCTTTACAGCCGGATGCCCACCCGTCCCGCCGTGCTCGAGCACGCCGATCACCTGATCCAGCAGCGCCCGCACCTCATCAGGCGGAGTCCGCTCGCCATCGAAACCATCGTCCACGAGCGCGATGAACGCACCCCACTTCGCCACCAGTCCCAGCTCCGCCGTCCCCGCCCCGGGCGCCAGCCAGCCCGCCAACCGGCCCTGCCCCATCCTGGCCAGCCCGCGCTCGCCCTCCGGACTGGCCACCAGGCCGACACGGACAACCCAATCACGCACCTGTCGTTCGGCGTCGACCCAACCGGGCTCACAAATGTGGGGCACGGAAACGATCCTTCGGCCTGCTGTCGCATTGGTCGATCGACCAAGCGCATGAAAGACCTCACCCGATAAGGGGGCGCCACAAATGCGCGCAGTGGCAAAGAAGCGCGAGGCGGTCATTCCGTGGAGTCATGGAACGTCCTCGCCAAGGTCGGCACGCTGCACGGCCCGGCGACTCTGGCCGGGCGGATGGACTGCTCGACGTCTGGAGCGTGGGATGCGTTGATCAGCGGCCGGCGATCAGCATCATCGATCACGTTTCCACTGGAGCAATTGCCGACGTGGTCGCTTACGAGGTCGCCAAGCACCGGCACGACCGCGACCTCTTGCGGACACACATTCGCCGCGCTGAAATTCCAGTTGCCGACAGCGTCGACTCCAGCACCGACCGAGCGGTTCGACTTGGGTCGTGCATGGCTTTTACGAGTTGTTCAGCAACACGCAAGACATAGTGGATGACTGATACTTCGCGTCGCGAACCCGTATGCGCCCCAACGGTTTCACACGGTAGCAAACTCACCCTTTTGGTAGTTCCCAGCACGTTTCCAAATGCGTGCGCAATTCACGTCGACGTCTGAATCCGTGGATCTTCCTGGGCGAGTTCGCCACTGAGCGAACTGTGACGCATCCCTGCCCGGACTGCCTGAATTAGCGGTTTAGCGGCGACAGGGTTGCCATTGACGCCGGTCGGCGGTTTTCCTGGTGTCGGGGCCGGATGAGCCGGTCCACAGAGAAAGGAGACGTCATGCAGGACTTCACAATTCAGGCAGACGAGGCTCAGGCAACGGTCGCCTACGAGCCGCCCATGCTGCTCGACGCGGGCAGCTTCGCCGAACAGACTCGTGGATGGTTCGGTGACTGGCCCGATCACGACAGCGGTCTGTGGCTCTGACCGGCTCCTGACCTCACACCGTGGCCGACATGGACGAGTTCCCGACGCAGTGGTTCGTCGCGTTCCCCGACTCGGACGACGTCCGCGACGTGCTGGACCGGCTGCCGGCCACGGCGACACGGATCGCGTCACACGCCTCGGGCAGGCCGTGGCTGATAGGTGACCTGCCTGCTGGGCAAAGCATGACCATCGAGGCCGGACGTGTGCGATTGGTGGTGCTCGGACTCTGCCCGAGCACCACCTCCGCACTGACCGAGCAGCTCTCCCGTGTCCGGCGCCCCGAAGATTTGGACCGGCTGGCCGGAACGCTGCGGGGAAGTTGCCACCTCGCGCTATCGGTGGATGGGCACTACCGCCTCCAAGGCACGATCTCCGGTTTACGGCGGGTTTTCCACACCCGTCCCAACGGCACGGTGGCCGCCGACCGCGCGGACGTGCTCGCCGCGCTGACCGGGGCGCGCCGGGACGAGCAGTGGCTCGCGCTGGGGCTGCTCAGATCCCTGCCCCACCCGCTCGCCGACGTCCGGACCCCGTGGCAGGGCCTAAAAGCGGTGCCCGCCGACTCCGCACTGGTAGTCGATCCCGACGGGCGAGCCCGAGTGCGGCGCTGGTGGACACCGCCGGAACCGGTCAGGTCACTGGCCGAGGGCGCTGAGGTGCTGAACGCCGAACTGTCGCGTGCGGTGGCCGATCGAGTACGCCTCACCTTCCCCGGCCGGCCGGTGGGGTGCGACCTGTCCGGAGGAATGGACTCGACCTCGCTGTGCTTCCTCGCCCACCGCCAGGGCGCCGAACTGGTCACCATCACCAAAAGCGGCCGCGACGCCAACAACGACGACGCGTATTGGGCCGACCTCGCCGCGGCCGCGATGCCCGGTCTGCGCCGCGAGATCCTCGACGCGAACGACCTGCCGGACTATTACACCGGGATCGACGAGCCGCATCCACCCACCGACGCGCCCTCACCACTGGTCCGCGGGCGTGTGGCGCTGAGGCTGAACGCGGACCGGTATGCACACCACGGCGTCACCATCCACCTGGCCGGTCACGGTGGCGACGAGGTCGTCTCCGCTCCCGATGGCTACCTGCACGATTTGATCCGCCGCGACCCGCGCACCGCGCTGGACCACCTCCGCGGACATCGCGCCCGGCGCCGCTGGTCGAAAACGCGTATCGCGCGCGGTCTGCGGGACCGCGCCACCTACGCCGAGTGGCTGACGTCCGAAGCCAGGAACCTGACCGCGCCCGACGCCGCGAGTCCGCTGTTCGGCTGGGGACCTCCGCTGCGCATGCCGCCCTGGGCCACCGACCACGCCATCAGCGTGGTGGCCGACGCCGTCCGCGACGCCGCCACCGACGCCCGGCCGCTCGCGCCGGCCCGTGGTCAGCACCAAGCGCTGCAACGCATCCAGGGCGCCGGCCACTTCTACCGGCTGATGGCACAGGAACTGCACCACCCCACCATCGCACTGCCCTACCTCGACGACCGCGTAGTGGAGGCATGCCTGTCCGTGCGGCTTCCCGAGCGAGGCACGCCCTGGCACTTCAAACCGTTGCTGACCCAGGCGATGCGCGGCACCACACCCGAGAAGGTGCTGGCCCGAACCACGAAGGCCACCACCGCCACCGACTGTTTCCACGGCCTGCGCGGCGTCCGCGACCGCCTGCTGGACCTCGTCGCGACCTCACCGCTGGTGCGGCACGGCCTCGTCGACGAGGCCACACTGCGCGATGCCGTGCTGTCCCCGCACCCCCTCCAACTGGGGGCACTGGAGTACTCGCTGTCCTGTGCGAGCTGGCGCCCCCTGACACCGACCACCACCCCGGGAGGCATCACATGACTCTCCACCTCCACCCACGCGTGGCCGTGACCACGACCGACACCGGCATGGTCCTGCTCGACCAGAACTCCGGGCGGTACTGGGAACTCAACCCCACTGCCGCGACAGTGATACAGGTGATGATGGACGGCGGAGTGCCGGAACAGGCCGTGCAGAACCTGGTACGGCGCACCTCCGTTACCGCCGAACGAGCCTCCCGGGACGTCACTACTTTCCTGGACACCCTGCGCTCCCGTGGATTGGCGGTCACAGAATGAGCGCACCGGTCTCCGTCACCGCGCCCACCCCGCTCTCCTGGTGGCGACGCCCCCCGGCACTGCTGGCCGTGGGTGCCGCGTGGCTGCTCACCCGCCAATCACCCGCCCGCATCCAAACCATCCTGTTACTGGCACGCCGGGGCGCTCGACCCGCAACCTACGCCCAAGCTTCACGAGCCAAAGAAAACGTGCTCGCCACCAGCGTGCAATGCGCCGGTGAGGGTTGCCTGCAACGCTCCCTGGCCACAGCCCTGCTCTGCCGGCTTCGGGGCACCTGGCCCACCTGGTGCACCGGCGTACGCACACGACCCTTCGGCGCACACGCCTGGGTACAGGCCGACGACCACCCCGTCGACGAACCCTATCCCCGCGACTACTACCGCCCGATACTTGTCGTCCCCCCGACCTGAGTGATCCAAGAGCAGGACGGCACCACGAACCCGAGGCCGATGTCGTTGGCGCCGACGGTGATCGTGACCAGGTCGGTGTCCGGCCGCAGCGCGTCGTACTGGGGCGCGACGATCCCGAGTTGCCTGCCCGCCATAGCGTCGATCGTCGCGGCATTGCAGCTCACATCGGTCAACTCCGCACCGAGCAGCCGTGCTACCACGTTCGGCCGACTGCGACTCGACCGCAGGCGCGTCGGGTTCGATCGCCCGGCCTGGCCCACCGACGTGAGCTGGATCTTCCTGTCGACGACCAGGAAACCCGCCCTCGGCGTCGGATGGGAATGGCGGGAACCCTGCGTGGCAGGCGAAGCGCACCTGATCGCGCACAGGGTGATCCATGATTGCCTCGTTCGTAGGGTCGAACGGGCGCGATTCACTTCTGGCGACGATGGCCGCCCGGCTCGCGGTCCCCGATCCCGCCCGTTCCGAGCGGCTGCTCGGCGGCGTCGGCCCGCTCTGGGACCGGTGGACGCTGGTGGCGATGGCCGAGCTGGCTGTCGCGGTGGCCCCCTCAGACCCCCCGCCGGGCCAAGAAGCTGCTCAACGAAGCGGCATCTCTTGCCCACCATGCCTCGTGGGATGAATCAAAAGCACTGGCGGACATGGCGATCGTGGTGGCGCCCAGCGATCCTCGCCGCGCGACGCGCCTGATCGAGTCCGCTGCCAGGGTGGGCGAGGAGAACCGTCACGGGGGTGTCCACTACGCGGCGATGGCCGCGACCGCGTTCGATCTCCGGCTTGCCGAACGGATCGCCACCTCGGTGGGCCCTCCGGAGGAACGGGCAGGTCTTGACCGCGGTGGCGAGAGAGGAAACAGAAAATTGCTACGCCACCAACCGGCTTCGCAGAGCACTCCTCCGCCTATTGGCACACCGGAGCAAACGGAGACATAACGGAGACCAGCCACGATAAACGCAGAGGCGAAATTACTGCCGAAGGACCCACATCCCTGCAGGTCGGCAGCGGCATCGAAATGGTGGGCCGGGTCGGGCTCGAACCGACGGCCAAGGGATTATGAGACCGCAGCTCCGGCATGTCAGCCAGTGTCGTCGAATGCTAGTTTCTGCCGGTTTGCGCAGGTCAACGCCAGTTTGAGCCCGGGCCGAGTGCCGCTGCGTGTCGGCCTGTATCGGGCTCTACGTGGGCAACGGAGCCCAATCGGAGACGACGTGCCCGCCCATTCGGCAGCACCTTTGCCGCCAGCAGGACCACCATGCCCTCCCCGCTCACCGGCGCGGCATCCCCTCCCGCACCGCCGGAATCACCAGTCACACCCAAATGATCAAGACACTCCCGTCACCCTGCACTGCGACATCCACCGCCCAGCTGAAGAAGGACTCATCGCTGGCAACGTCTCCACCACTTCCGCGCCGTCATGGCCTTCGTCACCATTGACACCGCCGATCACCTTGGCGTCAACCAAGCCACCCTGGTCCGACAGCTG
Source organism: Amycolatopsis sp. NPDC052450 (assembly GCF_044547565.1). NCBI lineage: Bacteria > Bacillati > Actinomycetota > Actinomycetes > Pseudonocardiales > Pseudonocardiaceae > Amycolatopsis > Amycolatopsis sp. NPDC052450. Next base: position 109,810 of record NZ_JBIUAQ010000010.1, read on the forward strand.
CACCGCCTCAAAACCGACATCGGCGCTGCGCTCTACCACCGCGCAGTCCATGTACCCCACCCGCCGTGGCACAGCACTACTACACGCGCTCGAACGCCCCGATGCCCAGCGGCAACTCGCCACAGCGACCACCCACGGCATCAAAGCCGGCAGTCAACTACTGCGGAAGCCGTAGGAAGAAGACGATCAAATGATCACCTCAACGCGGAAAGGACAGCTATTTCATCTGATGCAGCATTGGTTAGATCGCGGTGCTCTGTGAAGGGCTCGCCTCGGATAGTGCTTGAGATGACAAAAAGATTAACCATCCACGCCGTCGGCAAGCGATGGGTCGCCATACACAACCTCGCGAATGAGCAGGTTCCCCGCACCCCAAGTTAGAAGCCTCTCGAAGGCTGCGGGGCTCACCAACAACATCGTGCCCCGTGTACGCGGCCAGGGCAGATGGTAGGCGCCACCTTCGTAATGACTCCGCCAGGTGATCATGGTCAACGCGGGTCCGGTTTCGTCATGCAGCACGAACGGCTCAGTGGCCGGCTGCAGGCAAAGTGCCAGTCTTAACGACAGGCTCGGTACCAGTAGGTGATCGTGCACACCGAGGCCGCCGCGGGCGTCACCCATGAACTCGTCGTTGACGTCGATGCCAATCAGCGGACTGGTGGTGTCGGTGGAGACCTCGTTGAGCAACGGTGGCATAGCGGCGAACCAGCTCGATGCGCTCTCAGCGCAGAAGGGACGGCAGCGGAGCCCAGCCGCATCACTGCGCCGACGAAGTTCCACCGCGAGATCGCGGCCCGACCGGCGCAGAAAACTGTCTCTCTCGGGCCACACCGGCAACACCGTGGTTTCCTCAGTGCGGGCGATCACTCGCCAATGCCGGTAGCGGCCGGCCGACAAGGTGTCGCACTCCTCCAAGTCTATGGACGCCACCGTCTCAACAAGATCAGCCTTCGCTGAGCGTCGTGACTGCACCCCGGCGACGTCGCGCGCACGGGCCCAGATTGGATCCTTGGCGTCGGGTGGAGCAATGATATCGGGGCGAGGCTCGCGGATGCACTCGATCGCAAGGGGCGGTCTGGGATCGTTGACGAGAACATGGGCGAGCGCGTGCTCCCATGCTGCTGGGTTCGCAGGCGGTCGTCCGGAGGCCAGAAGCGCGGCGCGGCCACCGGATGCCGCCAGTTGCAGGGCTTCCTCCACGAGCGCAAGACGGCCGGTGAACGCGTCAGCCCACCGCCGATGCCTTGTATCTGCGAGGTTCTGTGCCTCACCTTGGATTTCCTTCATCCTATCTGTGTCGCTCAGCGCGGCATCGACGCGGGCGACGACGGCGAGACCCAGATCGGGCAGCAACTCTTCGGCTACCAATAGTCTGTGTCCGGCGAGCCCGCCCACCAGCCGCGCTGCCTCTTCACTGAACGGTTCTTCGCCTGTGGGCAGCAACAACGCTGAGTTGGCGAGAAGAGCGGCGTCGGGCGGCGTCGCGGGTGGTGAGGTGGCGCGGCTCCCCAGGAGCTTTGATGCCAGTGCTCGGACGGTCAGGTGCGGCCCGTTCGCGTGTTGTTGAAGAGCGTCTTGGCACTGCTGTGCCACCACGGGCTGCAACGCGTCGATGTCGGCGATCACCGCAAGCAACCATGACAGCAGGGCAGGTTCGCTAAGAGCTGGCAGAACAGCCGACAACGCCTTGATTGCCGCCTCGGGACGGTGCAGCAAGAGTAACTCGTAGGCGAGGAGAGCCCGACGACGGTTTTCCTGGCCAGGATGTGCCATGGTCCCGAGTACGGCTTCGCAGAACACGCCGTCGATGTCGCCGGTCAGGTCGCTGTTCGTGTTCACCTCAGATGGCGTATAGCGCACCCACGGGTCGTCCTCGGACGACATTCGTGGCGTGCGGAGGGAAATCACCGAGTGTGCCTCGTCCCACGCCGCAAAGCTTGCGCCGTGTCCGTGGGTGGGAGACGTGAGCCCGTCCACGAGGCCGGCGTATATCAGTGCTTGGCTGACGCCGCGTGAACCACGATGGCCGCCCGCGACGACCTGGGTAACCTCCGCAGCGACGGTCACCCACGTTGCATCCGCGTCCAGGAGAGTGGCATGGCGCAGTGACTCCAGCTCCTTCTGCCCACCGAAGTTCATCCAGAAGCCGTCGCCGCTCGCCCGGGTCCAAGCCAATGCAAGGGCTACGGCGGCAAGCTTGGGGTTGCCGCGACGTTCCAGCTCATGTCCCAGTAGCTTGAGCAGGCCGCTGCGGTCGAGTGTGTCGGCTGTATCGGCGAGACTGCGCAGTGCGGCTGTCGCGTCTTCCTCAGTACCGGCTTCCGCCAACTGGACCAGACGATCGCCGATGATGGTGGCGAAGTTCTCGGGAGCCCAGTCCAGGCTCGACGTGTCATAGGGACGGCGGCGCCAGGCGCGAATGGCGCGGTTGAGTCCGACAACACCGTTGGGGAACTCGCTGACAACGTTCTGTTCAGGGCTGACAGGCGTCTGCGACGCCGTAGCGGGTTGCCGGCGCGGCGTCTCGTCGGTAGGAGGAACGCAGATCTGCGGCGCATTCACCTGCGCTGCAATGAGATTGAGTTTCTTTACCCACGCTGCGTGTTGTGCGATGGACTCATCGCTGTTGGCATCCGGGTCGCGCAGCGGACGTTCGTCGGCCCTGGCAAGGAGAAGAGTGAGCAGCTGTCCGGCAAGGTCTTCCCCGGTGCTGGCGGTGATGTTCGCCAGCCGCTCGGCCATGGCGGGATCGGCAGAGTCGTTCGTCATTGGTAGTGCCAACCGAAGTGCGCCGCCGACGATTGGATCGGCGCTCTGATACCACGACCGCCACACGTCTTCGAGCGCGCCGGCGTACAAGTCGTTGATGTGGCCGCATCGTTTCAGCAGTGCCGGCACGGCCAGCCGAGTGAGGCCCACGGGGTCGGCTGCAGCGAGGGTGGCCCACCACCGGATTCGGGCAGCGCGGGTTTCTTTCCCATCTGTGTGACGTGTCACTCGCTCACAGGTGGGTTGCACCTGGGCCAGGCGAGCTCGGCCCCTCGCGGGATCCGCGGCAACAAGAGTCTGGAGTGGATCGAGCACTTCATAGATCGTGGTGTCCTTGTGAAACCCGTAGGCGGTCATGAGACGGCTGGCTTCGTGCCAAGAGGATTCCGCTCGGCCCAGGTCACCGCCTGCAATAGCGAAACGCGCGGCCATGAGGCGGTACTCGGCCAGGGTCGAATAGTAGCGTCGTCCCGAACCTTCGGTGAGCGCTGTGTCGATCAACTCTTGGGTCGCGGCGCGGCGGCCCTGTGTGGTCGTCGCGTCGATCGCCAGCGTTAGAAGCGTGTCCGGAGTAATGGGGCCGGCGTCTTGCCCGCGCAGGGACACTCCGACGTCTTCGCTGACGTGGCGGAGGATGAGCAGTGCCGCTGGCCACTTGTCGTCGTCTAGGAGAGCGATGGCGCGGCTCAGGGTGCTGGTGATCTGCTCCCGAATCGGGTAAAGGTCGCAGGCACGAGGCTCGCCAGCGAACGGATCTAGATCACCTGCCAACTTGCCGACGGCATCGAACGCGAGCTGACCTCGATCTGCCTCAGCACTTTCCGCCTGCACCAATGCAAGCGCGAATCGCAGCCAGCATAGGTACCATCCTGCCCCGCCGAGCATGCCTTCCACGGTCGGCAGGATCGTCGGGTCGCGTCGCGCGGCGATCGCGCACTGGTCGAGCCAAGTCGGCACCCGCTGCGCGACATGAAGAGCCCCCTGCCCCGTGACCTCCCTGGTGAGGTCTATCAGGGCGGTCCGCGCCTCGCTGACGGATGACTGGTCGATGTCCTGGGGCACCGCTCCGAGTTCGATCAGGCGGTGGGCGTTACCCGGTGCGGGCTCCCGCATCGCCAAGGGCAGCAGGCGGGCCAACAGTTCGACAGATATCGGGTCCGCGGAGCGACGGGCGACTTCGGCGAGGGCGAGCGCCGCGTCCGATGGACTGTCGAGGTGGTCGAGAAGTCCGGCGATAGATTGAACGCCGAGCACATCAGCGGCGATCGGGATGACGTCGTCGGGCGGCAAGTTGATTTCGTTGAGAAAGCTGGCGATGTCTTCCTGCTGCGGTGCATTGCGCTGATCCTCGGTCACAGCCTGCCGTAGCTGCCCACGTACCCAAGCCAGGTCGACCGCCTTGTCGGACTCGGCGTCGTAGTGAGTGTCGTTGTGTTCGTTCCATTTCAGGAAGGCTGGCAGGTACTCCTGCCAGGGAGCCACAGCGCCAGCTGCGTCGATGGCAGCGCACAGTTGGAGCCCGGCTCGCGCCGGTACCGCGGTGTAACCGTCGAACATCAGACGGCTGGCGAACTCCTCGCGGCCCAGCAGCGCCATAGGCACATCGATGTAGTCGACGATAAAAGAGTCCAGTACTTCGTATTCGAAGTTCTGGGCCGCGCGGGCCAACTCGACGCAACGTACCAGGGCCGGCAGGTCACGCAGCCGTCCGGCGCAGTCGGCCGCCACTGCGAGGTTGGCGGCGATGGCGGACGCCGGATGCCCGCCAGCCACCGCGTTCGCAGCGAAGGAGGCATCGACCAGGTTGAGCGCGTCCTCGTCACGGCCGGCTGCGGCCAGCGTCGGTAGCAGGAAGCGGAATGCTCGCTCGTCGCGGTAGAAGCCTCGCGCATCAAGCCATTCGATAACGAACCTGAGATTGGCTGCCAGCGCGGCAGAGTTGCCCTCCAGTTCCCGCCGCAGGAAGCGCGCAAAGGATTCGTGATACACCCGGATTCCACCTTGGGCAGCTCGCTCAGTCAGAACGGGCGCCAGCGTCGCGAGCGCGTCATCGAGCCGGTGGGCGAGCTCCGGTCGCATCTCGGCCAATTCGATCCGGCTGACGGGAAAGTCAAGCAGGCCAATGATCTCTGCGACACCCGAGCTATTGCCGAGGGCGACGTTCAGGTGAGCATAGTAGTTCTCCAACGTCCCGTCGAACGGCGGCAGAGCACGAAGGATGCTCTCGGAATCCGCCTCGGTCGGAGAATGCCTGCGGACCTCCCGACAAAGGTAGGTGGCGTACAGCGCGTTGCCGCGAGACCGCTCGCCGAGCGTTGCGAGGAAGCTGTCGGTTTGTTCGTCCTCCACGATGGACACTGTCACAGCGGACCTGGCCACCACGCCGAGCTTGGCGGCCAGGTCGTTCAGCTCTTCCGTGGACAGGCCGGGGATCTCTACGGTATGGGCATTTTCCTGGTGCAGCGGTGCAAGGTGTTGGCCGGGCTGGCTGAGTACGATGAGGACGCTGCCAGTCGGCATGTCGAGTCCGGCCAGCGCGAAGGCGAGCGCCGCAGACGGATCTGTCCCCGGCAGGGCCTCTCGAAGCCGTCCGACGTGATCAAGACCGTCGACCACCAGCGCGATCCGACGATCGGGCTGGGCCTCCATTGCGGACCTGACAACGTTGGCCAGCGACTCCTCGCTGGCGGCGTACAGGGGCCTCTGCGTCCCGACCAAGCTCGGATCGGCTTCGGCCAACCGTCCCAGCAAACTGCCGAAGACGGTCTCGGCTCGCACGCGTTCGTTGCGCTCGTCGAGAGTGTCATTGAGGTAGCAGTAGTGCTCCGCGACGAGCCATCCGGTCGAGAGCAGTTCCCGGACGAGCTGGTCGCACGTCCACGACTTGCCCTGGCCCGGCGGCCCAGTCAGGACGAGCGGAACCCCGTGACGGGCCGCATGTTCCACCGCTGCGCGAACGTCGGCCACGGTCGTGGGGCGGCCCACCTCGATCGAACGGTCGACGGGGTGTGCTCGTGAGACGGCGCCGAAGTCGCGCCTGATCTGGGCACGCGCTAACAGTGCTTCGGCGGTCGGCTCGCTCCGCCCCTGCCGGGCTTGTCTCGCGAAGGCCGTGAACGCATCCGCGACGTCCACCGCCGACCGGTCCGCATTGGGATAAGACTCCGCACCAACCTCGGTGCGTAGCCTGGTCAACAGAATCAACTCGGCCGGTCCCGGATCGTGCATGAACCCAGTCGACCTGGGCGCCTCGACCTCAATGACAAGGTGGCGGCACAACCAGCCCAGGTCGTCCCGGTCAACGGCCTTCTCGCCGGAGCGGAGGAATCCGAACCGAGACCGCTTGGATTTTGCCCCTGTCGCCTGTCGAGACGTTGGCAGCGGCCAGAGTCGGTCGACGTCGAACCGCAAGCGCCGGGTCTGCATACCGACTACAAACGGGCCCGGGTCGGGGTCAGCGGGCACCAAAACGTCGGTGAGCACCTCGTCGACCGGCCAGGTGTCCCTCAGAACGACACGAAACGCGAGATCAGTGACATCGCCGACCGTTCCGTCACGGTCGGCGATGGCAGCCACCACGAGACGATCGAGGCGGAGATCGCGTTTGTCGGTCGTGAAGGTCTCCACTGTCAACGGCTTGTCGTCGTTGTCGGTGTGCTTGAACTGAGTGCGTTCGCGACGGCCGCCGACCGTCACAACCGTGAGATCGTCGAACCGGTCGCCCTCAACCTGCTTCCTGTCCACTTGTGCGGCGATAGCTGTGCCGAGCACCAGGTCGACAAGTCGGCTCGCGGCCAACAAATCCTGATACTCGTACCCACGATGGGCCGACTGGAGGCTGGACATCAGACCAGATTAGGTGATCGGCCTGCCTACCAGCCCGCCCACGCGAAGTATGCGGCTACCGCTCAGGCCGTGCGCCATGCCTCCGGTTTGCCGAGCACGCCGACGGTCACTGGTCAATGCCTCGCAGGAACCACGCGGGCGTGTCACGGTGACTCCAAGTGGGTGGCCAACCGAGGAAACAAGTCATCGAGTGGAAGCCTTATTCGGCACAACTCGTCAGGTCGCCACGTCCGCGCGTAGATCGATACTCGGGGGCCAGATGTCGCCAGTTGTCGACAACCCCCACCGACCCGGTTAACCACCGACGCCGCCCCGGTCAAGGTCGCCGCCACTGTGCGACTACGGAAGGCAGTATGGCTGATACTCAGCGCGCAAGGCTGCTGGTCAGGTCCCGCGCGAGCTTCCCGTGAAGCGGATGTCTTTAGAGGACCGGACGCTTGACTATTCGATGCAATTCCCGGACCGTGCCGTCGCCGGGAGCGCGAACGCCGACGACTTCGTCGACGAACGCGGTGCGCGGTGGGATGTCAACGCTGTCCAACGGGCGGTCACCAGGATGGTGAAAGATCCACTTGGACGCCTCGCTCATGACTGCCAAATTGATCTGCTTGGCGCGCGTCGAGGTGGCCGGGAGCATAGCTGCCTGGTCCGCGCCATTTTTCATGAGTGCGAGTGCGGTCCGGCGGTTCAGCGGCATCACGATCATCGTCGCGTTGAGGCCGTCAACGATGGGCTGCTCTTCAGGCAGCTGCGGTGACCAGGTGCCAACTGGGTTGTCACTGGTCACGAGGCAATCAGCATCGAAATGAAACATGCGCCAGGGCCTCAGGAACAGGCGCGGGTGGAAGTCAATCATCGCCATGCGGAGGGACTCCTGGACGGCGAAAGGCTGAGACGGTTTCACCTTGGGGAACCCTTCGCCCTCCAATCGGTCCCGGAACGCGCGGACCGCAGCGTCATCATGGGCTTCGCCACGACTTTTCAACCACCGAGGAATTTGCTCTGGGTTGTTTGTCAATTCCATTTCGATGTGCTGCTGCGCTGCCAAGGTCATCAATGCCTCGGTGTCTTCGCGGAACCGCTGCGTTCTGGTCATCTGGACCGCGATGAACTGGGTGATCGCGTAGCGGTCCTCGGATGTCGGGGGAAACTGGCCGTCGAGAAGGCGCGGTAGCGCCCGAGCAGTCTCGTGTTCGATCCTCGATAGCAGCCCCTCGACGATCTCCGGATCGTGACCGTCGCGGTGACTCTCGGCGATCGTCTCGGTTGGCATCGCGTAGTAGCCCTCTTCGGCGCACATCAACTTCACCGGCCGCATCCGGGACCGATGAGGCGGATGGCGGTCGATGACGACGAGGTTCTGCCTGTCGTCAGCGAACCGACGGAGGTAGAACCTCGGCACGAGGTGATGTCTGGGCACTCATACGATGCTATTCCGCCAGGTCAAGGCGTTTGTTTCGTCGACACGGGTGAGCCAACGACTCGATGCGATGCAATTGAGTACACGGGCCTCGCTCCGGTGATGGACACTGCGCGGACAGAATGACTACGAGGGAGACGTCCGTGCACCTGAAGTTCGACGGAGGCGTGGAGCTGAGGATCGTTCCTGCTCCCGACCAGGAGCCGGCAACCCTCACTGCTGGTTTGGGTGCTCATCGCCTGCGAATACCTGTTCTCGTTGAACCGACCGCGCTCCCCGACGGGATCACGGTCCTGCAGCTCAGCGGCGAACTCTATGTTGAGCATCCGGCGCCGCGGTGGCTCGGCGACGTAGTCCCGGTCGCGGTGTCCCTGATTGCGGGCAGGGCCCGTCCTGTCGACATCGTCTGTTCCCTGTCCAACCAACAGGTCCTTGCACTGGAGCAGGCTCGTGGTGATCAAGAACTACAGATTCGGATGAACCTGACCGGCGTCCTGCCCCAAGGGCTCGGCGAGTACCCGTTCGCCCACGACCAGGAGTCCATCCGCGTTCCGACGAGCAGGTGGGGGCGGCAACTCGAAGGTCTCGGCCGCGCACTGGCCGTCACCATCGCCGTACCGCTTCCGCCGGACGGCGACCTCCTATCGGCGGCCGGCGCTTACCTACGTGACGCAAAGCTACTCATCACTGACGGCAAGTATGAGCCGGCAGTCGTGAAAGTCCGGCATGCTCTGGAACGGATGCGGGCTCTCAAGCACTGGCCGACGAAGCCGCCCAAGGATCAGAACGACCCGACCCAGTGGTCGCAGGACGTGCGTTGGGGCGTGATCCTGCAAGGCTTGTGGTCACAGGCGTGCGGTGCCGCGCACGCGGACGAGGTCACGAAGGATTTCGTCTACACCAGGTCCGACGCGATCTCTCTGCTGATGGGTGCAGCCGGAGTGCTCCATCAGCTCGCCGCCATCCCCGCTCCCTAGGTCGCGCTGCGCCGCAGCGTGTCCACTGGAACTGCATCGCCAGCTCGCAAACCGGCCGTGCCCAGGTTGCGAAGGTCTGACGCTTGCGGTTCGACAAGGCAGCTAGTCAGCGTGTGCCTGGCAGGGTCCTAGCGCGCGAAAACTTGATGGCGTGGCGCGATCGCTCGCTGATCAACGGCAACGGATACGTTCCGTGAGGACCTGATCATGGAGCGCGTCAGCGGTTCCTCCGAGGTAACGAAGCACATGCGATCTCTATTTGACAGCCCCGACGTCACGCTCCGACATCTACTCTAACGGACTGTGGATGATCTGAGCGACGGCGAGGCTGGCAATGACCGTGATCCAGTCACGAGCCGCGAACAGGACGCTGTCCGGATCCTCTTGTTGATCGACGGTGCGGCCGAACCGCTGCCAGCGCCGGTTGCTGATGACGCATCACTCGCAGGTGCTGTCGGAGTGGTGGAGAGCCAGGTCCGCCTCCAGAAGCTGGATTTCTGGGTACGCAATCCCGACTTCCTGGCCGACGAGTTGCTCAACGACTTCGAGGAGAGCCGTGAACGACGGCTCCTCGACCTGGCCGGCCAAATCTTGGACTCGGAGGAGCCAGAGGTACGCAGGTACCCGATGCTGCGCCACCACTTCGGCGCGTACGAGCCCCTGGACGACGCACTGGCGGTACTTCGCTATGCCGGTCTCGTAGTTCGTCGGCGCCGCGGCACCTTAGATCGGACCTGGCGTCACGACTACTACCTGCTGGAACGTGGGCGCGAGGTCGCTCGGACGGTCGTAGCGGAAGCACCACCTTTCCGATACTACGTAGAGCGGATCGAGTTGGTGCTGGACTTGGCGGACGGGCGTGGAGGCAACGAGTTGAAGGAACGCCAGTACCTGCAGACCGAGTACGCCACGGCCGAGCGCGGTACACGGATCGGGAGCATCAGCGCCAGAGCGCGTGATCGTCTGGAGCGCCTGCGGTCGGAGTCCGATTCGACCGGCAGGGAGGACATCGTCGTATGAGCTCGTCCGCCGCGGATACGCCATCTCACCAGGATGGTTCTCTAGCTGCTCGGATCGCGACTCGGGCGAAGACCACTCGCGAGGACGTGGAGGACGTCTTCACGACACGTGGACTGCCGCTGGCCTACCCACCCGCGCGGCCTCGCCCCGTTCGCGTCCATCGCCTCCGGATTCTCGGAAGCCGCGTCGGTGTCCAGCCTGAGGGCCCTATCGACCGGACATTCACCTTCAACGACGGCTTGACGGCCCTGGTCGCCTCCAACCTGAAGGGCAAGACCAGCGTCCTAGAACTGATCACCTGGTGCCTTCGCGGGGCACCTCGGGCCAAGCTGCAAGGGGACGTCCGCCGCTGGCTGACCCGACTCGAACTGGACGCGACCATCGCGGGTCAACCCATGGGCTTTCGACTCAGCCTGACTCCGGAGGTCCTGCTCTCCGGAGTCGTATTCACGGCTCCAACCGCCGATCAACTCACCAGCAGAGACGGGACTGCCGGCGGCAGCGGCTTGTTGGCACTTATCGAAACCGACAACGAGGATGACTTCGCTGTCAAAGTGGCCGAGCTGATGCTCGATCGCCTTGACCTCCAACCGATCGTCAACAAGTTCACTACCGCAGAGCGGGTCCGAACTCAGACACACGGTTGGCCATCCTACTACTCTGCGATCTATCTGCAGCTCGGTCGGGATCGTCCTCTACTCGGCAACCAGAAGATGGCAGGGCTGGCCGGACGGCTTCTGCAGGTCTTCCTCGACCTCCCCGCAACCGCAGTCCTCGCACGTGTCAAAGCAACACACGACGTACTCCAGGCCGAAGCAGACAAGCAATCCGAGAACACCAAACGTGCAGTCGCCGGGCGCGCAGACGAACGCACCCGTGTTGAGAAAGCCCTCGACGAGGCACGCAAGTCACTCACTCAACTTCAGGAAGCCGCGCCTGGCCCCGACTTGACGGAACTCGCGGACAAGTCCGCCCGGCTCGCCCGCCAGGTTGCCGATGCCCAGGACGAACAGGCAGAGATCAACCGTGGCTACCGAGAGGCTCGGAGAATCCGGCAGCTCGACGAGAAGGCACTCAACGATATGCGGGAGAGCGAGGTCGCACGCCTGCTCTTCCACGGCCTGAACCCCAGCGCTTGTCCCCGGTGCGAAACCCCGATCAGCGGAGACAGGCGACAAGCTGAACGAGATGTGCATCGCTGCGCCGTATGCACCACCGAGGTCGCCGGCGCCGAGAACGAGGACGAAGCCGTTGAGGTCGAGGCAAAGGAGCGCGTCGAGGGCAGCAAAACAGCCGAGAAAGTTGCCAAGCAAGCACTTGAGACCGCTAAGGCGGATCTGATCCGCTTGACAGCTGAACTGCAGGCAGTACAGGTCAACCTGCGAACCGCATCGACTGCGAAGGCATCGCGCGACCGGATCGCGGCGGAGGTCGAGGTGGCACGCTGGGAAGGAGCACTCCAGGTCCTGCCCAAACTGCCGGATACATCGACGGGCAATGGAGACGTCACGCTTACCGTCTTGAAGGCCGCGGCCAAGGTCTTGGAGTCGGAGAGCAGGGGTGCAGCGTCCCAGCTGTTCGCTGACCTGAATGCGGAGATTGTGGACCTTGCGCACCACTTCGGCATGACCGCGTTGGAAAGCGTGGAAATCGACCGAGCTGCCCATCTAAAGGTGATCAAGGGTGGTGGTGCCGAAAAGCCATTCGTGGACCAGGACCCAGGCGCGCAGCTTCGCCTCCGTGTTGCCGTGATCGTTGCTTTGCTACGGGTTGGCGCACGCTACGGCATTTCGACGCATCCCGGTCTAATCCTCATCGACAGCCCGAAAGCAGAAGAAATCCAATACGCCGACGCCGCTGTGATCTTCCGTGAACTCAACCGCCTCGCTACAGCGGAGGGGCTGCAGGTGCTGCTCACCACGGCCGACTTCCAGCTTGCCGCAGAGACTCTTCCAGCCGAGTGCGTCATCGCGGCTAAGCCCGGCGATCCACTATGGTGACGCAAACGGAACGAGGCTGCACTTCGCGGGCCGGAGTAGTCGACGCTCAATGTGGACAGACGAGGCGCTGCCCCTCCGCTGGAGCCACCGATGACCACGCTTGCTGACCGGCTCGCCGTGATCGCAGGGGATGGAGCTGTCGCGTCCTGGGCTGAACTCGACGAACTTGCAGTTGCCGACCACGCGGAAGAGATCGCAGCGAGTCCGCTCGCACCGGTTCTCGCCCAAGCCCTTGCTGCAGCTGCGGGCGCTAGCCCGCCAGGCTGGGATGGCGCGTCGGCCAAATTCGTCACGGGACTGTCGAATCAAACCAGCCTGTTGGCACTCGCCAGCAGCCTGGAGGAATTGCTCGCGAGCCCTATCACCGTGCAGACGCAGGGCGCACGCCTGCATGATGCGTTGCTCGACGGACTCACTGTCGCGATCGCCGACAGTCCTCTCTTGGCTGCCGGCCGGCTGGAGGGTGCAGTTCGCCTCGCCGTCGCCAACGCAGTGACCCCCTTCGCGGTACTTGGTCGTCTGACCTCGCTCAGCAACGACGTTCCTGAAGAGTTCGCCGAACGACTTCCGCGGCTGCTCGGCGCCGCGATGGACCGTTGGGCGGACAACTCCGCGTTCGTGGAGCCAATTCGTCAGGCTTTGGATCAGCTCCGCCACCACGAGGCTGCTGCCGTCGACGCGGTTTTCGAGCTCGCATGTGATCATCTGCGGGTGGCGTTGTCAGCCGAGACGCTGCCCGCCGCGATGGAGTCGCTCACGACAGCGCGAGCCGGTTTCGCCACAGTGGACGCTGCTGAGGAAGCTCGCCATGACGCCCGCGCTTACGCGGCAGCCTGCGATGCAATCCTCGCGTTCAGTGCACAGAACGCATATCGCTTGACGGATGCGAAGCAACGTCTTGCCGAGGCGCTCCAACAGCGAGATGCCTGGCTGACCGCCATGCATCAACCCGCGTGGCTTCGTCCCAAGCTCGCAGCCGAACTCGCTTGGCACAGGCTGGTCCTTGTGCTGGAGGCCGCTACTGACTACCTGTCTCACCCCGTCTGGTTCAACGTGTGGGAAGCGCTCGATGCGGTTCTCCAGGCGTATCGACAAGCCCGTTCCATGCGGCCGCTACCGAGCAGCAAGGACAGCACGGGCCTTGCGGCAATCATCGAACCGGCCATCGAAGGCGCGATACTGCAGAAGCAAAGCCAACTCTTGGCGCTCAGTCGCTCCATCACTGAAGCCGCCAAGTCCACGTCGCCCGCGTTCGACGTGCAGACCGCCGAACTGTTGCTTGCCCGTATCGAACTGCTCGCCACTGGCGCTCGGGATCGACAACCACGATCGTCCTCGTCAGGTCCTGCTGACGGCGACCGGGGTGACGACGAACCCCACCACCCACCGGATACCACCAGGCTATACGCCCTTGCACCGTCGCTGACCCGCGTACTGGGAGAGCAGCAGGCGGCCCTGCTCGCCGAGGGGCTCGATGACAACAAACTTCGAACCGTAGAAGGACTTGCATATAGCGGCGATCTCACGCGATCCAGAACCTCTCACCCTGCGCTTGACCCGCTCTTGCAAACGATCCTCCAAGGACTGGCCCAGTCACCAGCGTTCACCGGCGAAGCCAAGAGCACCTTCAGCCTCCTCGTCCAACAAACCCTCTTGTTCCTCTTCAGTCGAGCCGACCTAACAACGAAGACCTTGGGCTGGCCCAAGAAAAAGGACTACCGCCGCCTGCTGAATAAGGGCGAAAAGAAGCCACTCGAAGAAGACTTGCAGCAGGACTACCATCAGTGGCTGGCCGCAGGCCCGCTGGCTGGCCTCTGCACTGTCGAGATGAGCGATGTCGCCACCGGGCGCGCAGACGTGCTCGTTGCATTTGGAACCATCCGGTACCTCACCGAGATCAAGCGTGAGACGGCCCGAGCAGACAGAGCCAAGCTGGAAGCGAAGTACCTGCAACAAGCAGCAGAGTACGGAAATACGAACGTACCGCTCGGGCAACTCCTCGTCCTCGACTTGGCCCCGCACCCCGACGGGACAGCGAGGATCGACGAATCGGTGTGGGTAGCTCGACACAAGCCGCAAGGTACCCACCTGAATCGATCGGTCGTGGTCGGAGTCATCGCCGGCAATCGAGCAACGCCGAGCGGGCTCTCAACCTGATCCTGTCGAGATCTGAGGCACCGCGAGGGCCATCCACGCGACCACAAACATAGAGCCGAACAAGCTTCCTACCCGCCCCACGGGCAGACGCTGGAAACGCCTTGCTGGAGAAGCACCAGCCGTTAGAAAGCAGTATGCAGCGGGCTCGCTGCGTCGAACACCGTCTTGCCGTGAGGGTGCCCTCCGACAGAAACCGTGCCCTCGCCCGCGACGGGAAAGGTTCGCCGATGGACCACGCCGACCACGACCACTTACGACGCGATCCACGTCGCAAAGCTCGCACCGTGGGCGACGGAACCGGAGGCGAGCAGTTCTAGAGAAGAACGTCCACCGGAGCGCCCCGACTGGCTCTCCACCATTCAACTGCCGAACGCTGGCCGCCCTGGTGTAGGCGGCGACCAGGGCCGCGCTGGAAATGCGCGTCCCGCAGTGCACCGTCGACCCCGGCCCGCCACCGTCGCGCCATCCGCCGGACCGGCTGGTGTTCGACCTCGACCCTGGGCCCGAGACCCTCGATCGTGGACTGCTGCCGGGTCGCCGAACGGCTCCAGCACGAACTCGCCGACGACGCTCACCGCGTTCGCCAGGACGTCCGGGGCCAAAGGCCTCCAGTTGTACTGTCCGACGCGAAGCAGGCCATCAGCCTCGAGCACTTCATATGGCGGGCATCCCGGTCCTAGTCCACACCCTGAGCCGGACGTCAGTCGAGAATTTTCAAGCCGTCCAACGAGACCTCGGTCCGGGCGACCAAGTCGTCACCGTGATAGAACCGGAAGATCCATGACGCCTCGGGCGGCGTTCGCGTCAAGGCCATCGAAACAGATGTGTAGCCTTCGGCCATACCGTGGACAGCTCGCTCCCGAGCCCGGTCGGCCGCTTCCATCAGTTCGTCAGGCCCGGGAACCGGCGTGGCGGAGAGCGGTACACTCAACACAAGCCGTTCGGCGGACGGTAGCTCGACGGCGCCGCCAGCGGTGCACAGGACCTGCTTGTAGTCGTAGGCCGTGCCGGTCCGGCCGTCCTCGCTGACCGGTGTCGCCGTCAGTCCAAGCACCTCGACGACCCATTGTCCAGCACGACCAACGCTGTTCATCAGGGCGTCGGTGCGTGAGTAGATCTCCGGCGCCGCCACGCTCTCCACCACACCGGTGTTGGAGACGAAGCCCAGCTGCCACGACCGCCCCCCGTACCGGGCCGCCAACAGTTCACGGGCCTTGACCACCGCGTCGCGGGCGGTGAGCCGCTCCGGGATGTCCCAAAGGTGACGCTTGAACGCCCTCAGCTGATGGGCGATTGAGATGGTGAACCCGCCAGCTCCGTCCGCACGCATTGAGAAGAAGTCGGCGTTAAGCAATTCAGTGCGCGCTCCAGGCTCGAGAACCTCGCCCGTGCCGGCGTTGATGGCGACCGCCCGGACGCTCTCAGTCAGCGTGGGATCAAAGAACGCCACCACCCACGTCGGCCGTCCACTTGCCCGCTTGTCCCGTTCCAGTCGAGTTAGCGTCATCAGATCCGCAGAGCGGTCGAGATCGCTTGAACTCGCCAGCGCAGCGGCCACCGCGACATCCGAATCCACGAACGGCCAGACCAGCGGCACCGGTCTGAAGCGGGTGTACCGCCTGGTGATGTTGGTCGTGTTGTCACGGTGCCTCTTAACGTGGGCCGCCGCTTCTTCTTCGGACATCCCTTTCAAGTGGTTGACCGCGCAAGACATCACGACCACCGACCCAGCCACCGGCGCCGGATCAGTGTCGTACCGGTACAGCATGGGAAGCGTCTCCACGCGGCCGTCCACGACGGCGAAGGAGTGGATCGCCCCCGTCTCGCCGTCATGGAATTCAGTGATCCAAAACCGGCTGGTGCCGTCGGTGGTGTCAGCAAACTCCCAGTCTCGGGTGTTCGCCAGTGAATACAGGTTCGCCACACCCTGCTGCGAGACGCCGAAAAGCTCGCCCACCGGTGCGTGTTCGGCGCGCACGAGCGCCACCGCTTCCTTGGCCCGCAGGAATATCTCGTGCGCCTGCACATCCTGGATGGCCGCGACCAGCCTGTGGGTGGCTCGACGGTACTCCGTTGGCCGACGGAAGTCCGCGTGAGCCATCTCTGACAGCCGGGGTGCCCAGTCTGGCGGCACGTCTTCGAGCAGGACGGGCAGCACCCGCACGCCTGCGGCGCCCGCCATGTCGATTTCCTCGGCGACCCAGTAGGAGTTCGCCGACGCGGTAGACACGACGACGATCAGTTGATCTGCCCGCGCGATGGCCTCGCCGATTGCGGTCAGCCGTTCGCCGACGCGTAACTCCCGCTCGTCTATCCACACGTCGATCGACGCCCGACCGAGGTCACCCGTGAGCCGGCGGACGAAGTCTCTGTCTCGGCTGCTGTAGGACAGGAAGATCGTCATCGGTCCCCGTTCGGTCCGTCGGTGGGCTTACCACGCTCTATCGGCGTGCCCCGCCATCTGGTTACGCCCGCGGAGCTCGGCTACCTTCGTAGATGCTGCAACACGCCTGTGCTGCCGCCCGGCGCCTATAGTGTGCTCATGAGCAGATGCACGGCCCCAGTCCAAGGTCATCGAACGGCCAGTGGGGCTGCGGCCTGTCCTGCTTGCAGCGGCCGAAGGTACGGGAATTACTCACCACCTAGGACCTCCTACCCGTCGCCGAGCTATACACCGCGCACTAGCGTTGGAGGCGTCACGAGCGGCGGGGGTGGATCTGTGGGCGGCGGAACGCGGCCGAGGTGGTCGCCGAGTAGCTCACCCGTGACCTACACACCTGACCAAGTCCGGGCGCTGACTCCCTACCGCCGCAAGGTCGAGGTACGAGGTCGGCAGCCCGAACGTCGCGACCTCTTCCTCTGCCACGCCTGGGACGACCGGCGCGGTGTAGCAACGCAACTAAACGACCTGCTCGAAGCCAAAGGCGTGTCGGTCTGGTTCAGCGAGAAAGACATTCTGCTCGGCTATCCGTTCATGCGAGAGATCGACAGGGGTTTGGCGAAGTCGCGAGCAGGTCTCGTACTCATCACTCCTGCGTTCCTCACACGTGTCGACAATCGGGGGGTCTCCGATAAGGAGCTCTCAGAACTTTTAGCACGCGACCAGCTGATCCCTGTCGTGCACGAGACAACTTACGATGAGGTCCGGAAAGTCAGCCCTTTGCTTGGCTCCCGAAATGGGTTGGACACCGCGGACGATTCGATGGAAACCATTGCCACTAAGATCGCCGAGTTGGTCACACTTGATAACGAGCTTATGTTGGTTGAGAGCGACTAAGGACGACCAGGGCACACCGCTCACATCAGGCTGCGGCGAGCGTATTACCTGAGCATCGCCTCACATCAATCCTTGGCGAACCCGACTGCCGCGGAATCACAGGCAGCATCATCAAGTTGCACTGACATTAGTTAACGGCTCCGCAGCGACGGCGCGGGCGTCGGTCGAGCGCTGACTGCTGTATCTTCGACGTCATTCGACACTAGCCTCACCCAGGCAATGACAGGCTTCACGGCCGTGAAAAACCCTCGCCCACCCCCGTCACTTTTGAGAGGTGGGTGGCGTGCGATGGCAGCTCGATATAGCCCGCGCCTAACCGGTGCGCTCCGAGCTCACGAACGCTGGCTTGCAACTGATCGACGACTCGGAGGACCACACCTTCTGGGTCGAGAACCGGATCATCGCCGAAATCGAGGGGATGCGGTGCGTTCCTCACCGTGCCGCCCTTCCTGCTGCCCTTCCTGCTGCCGAACGCATCCAAGGCATCGAAGTACGGCCTGCGGGAGTGGGCGCTGGCGGCATCGCGAGGTATCCTTTGCCCTGGCGGTTGCCGACGGACGAATGGACCTGCCACCGGAGGTCCGCGACCAACCTGGCCACCTCGTCCTCGACCACGATAAGCGCCGGGCCAACAGGGCCCGCTTGACGATGCCATCGAAATGCTCTCGGAAGACAGAGTCGAGCCGAAGCCAAGCACCGTACGTCTTCCTCATCGCGAACTTCTGCTCACCATCGCACGCTACGGGCCGCCGTGAAAGACCTCACGCAAACG
This sequence comes from Amycolatopsis sp. NPDC052450, assembly GCF_044547565.1. NCBI lineage: Bacteria > Bacillati > Actinomycetota > Actinomycetes > Pseudonocardiales > Pseudonocardiaceae > Amycolatopsis > Amycolatopsis sp. NPDC052450. The sequence continues at coordinate 128,048 of NZ_JBIUAQ010000010.1, forward strand.
ATCAACACCATGCCGTGCATACAAGGCGAATACATCAAGGGTGACAGGTCCAACGCCAGATCTACGACTCATCGGCGGCGCCCGGATCGTGCTGGCTGACATCTCCGACGACAGTCCCAACGTGTACTTGGAGCTGGGCGCGGCTCGTGCCGTATTATCTACTTCGCAGAGGATAGCTAGGACGCCCCCGACTTCCCTCCTTCGCGACCAGCAAGTATGAGACTATTCAAGAGACACTGATCTGCTTGCCCGTGTTGTCAAGGATTCTGCGTCCTTTCGTCGAACTCTTCTGAATCAGCCAGGTATCTAGTGCCGTATCAAGCAACGTTGGGTAGGTAATTCGGGCGGCGGATTGTGGAGTGGACGGCGAAGTGGCGTTTGGGGTGGCAGCGGCGGTTGCGCCAGCGGAGGTAGCTGGCGATGGCGGCTTCCTGAGCGGTGTGGCTGGGGTAGTCGCTGCCGTCGAGGGTGAAGTAGCGGATTGCGGTGAATTCGCACTCGATCCAGTTCAGCCAGGATGCGCTGATGGGTGTGTAGACCAGCTCGATGTCGTTGGCCGCGCACCAGGTTCTGGCCTCGGCTTTGCCGTGAGGGCCGTAGTTGTCGCAGATCAGGTAGAGCTTCCCGGTCGGGAAGCGACGACGGAGCTGCTTGCAGAAGTCGAGGAACTGCGGCCAGCGTTTGCGATCACGGAACCGGTAGAACATCTGCCCGGTGGCGAGGTCGAGCGCGGCGAACATCTGCCGGACCCTCTTGGTGCGGCTGTAGGTCGCGCGCAGCCGGGCCGGGCGGCCGGTCTGAAACCAGCCGCGGCCAGGGCGAGGTTGCAGGTTCAGCGGCCCGAACTCGTCGACACAGACCACACGCCCGTCTGCGGGCGGGTGATCGTAGAGGTCGAGGATGCGGTTCTTCTTGGCGACGAAGTCCGGGGCTTTGCTGGCTTTCCAGGTCTTTGTCGCTTGCCAGGACACGCCCGCCTTGCGCAGGATCTGCCGGACGGTCTCGGTGCTCGTTCTGATCCACGCGTGCTCAGCCAGATACTTGACCAGTTTGGTCAGGCTCCAGGTCGTGAACGGCAATCCCAGCTCGGCGGGCTTGCAGGCGGCGACGCGGCAGATCTGGTCACGGGCGGCCGACCCGAACTTAGCTGGTCGGCCGCCCCTCCAATTTGGGGACAGCGCCGCGAACCCGGAGTCGTTGAACGCGTGGATCACCTCCCGCACATAGCCTTCGGTCGCGGCGAACATCACCGCGATCTCACCCGCGGACCGGCCTTGCGACGAGGCCAGCACGATCCCGGACCGCCGCAGCCGCACCCGATCCCGAGCCGACCTCGTGATCTTCACCAGTCGCTGAGCCTCCTTCGGCTCCAGCGACCGCACGAATACTTCAGGCTTACGCGCCATCGCTCACCTCCACCGGCAAGCCTCGCGATCACCAGCCCGGATGTCCACGCGACCCGATGACAACGTCAACGTTTCTTGACGAGGCACTAGGGTGATCACCGGATGCTGCGGATCACCCTCAGCCGCCTCAGTGGCGCCTGCTGACCCACCTACCCTTCGAGCAGTTTGTCGGCGAGGGCGGTGAGCCGCCGACGTCGCGGGTCCTTGTCGGACGAGGCAAGCAGGCAGCGGAGTCGCTGGGCGTTAACGCGTTGGTCGGGGTGGCCGAGGCTCGCGGACAGCGACGCGGCGAAGGTGGCGCCGGCGAGGTCGGCGGGTCGGGCCGGGCGGTGCCTCATGAGCGCGGACCGCAGCCAGTAGGCGCCGCTCGCCGCCTGGGCCAGCAGGGCGCGGTCCTCGTCGTCGAGTCCTTCGCCTTCTTCTGCCGCCTCCAGCAGGTCGTCTTCTATTTCGGCTACGGCCTCGTCGACGATCTCGTCGACCGGCAGCTTGCTCGGGTCGAGGACGCCGGAGCGAACCAGCGCGAGTGACCTCTCGACCACGCGGATCGCCCCGTCCATCTCGCCGAGGCGACGAGCTGCGGTCAGCGCCGTGATCAGCAGCATCCCCTCGATCACTTCGACTGGCGGCTCGGTGGTCGACTCGCTCGTCTCAAGGATCATGCGGTCGATCAGAGGTACGGGGCTCACGTCCACAGTCGACTTAATCCAGTCGAACAGGATGTCTCCGGCAAGCTTGATGAAGTTCTCCCGCCCGAGTACGTCGACCGCGCGTGGCGCCAGGCAGGTCCTGATTCCGGCGCGCGCTGCCGACGCGTGCTGGTCGCATGCGTGCAACAACGCTGTCCGCAGCGCGTCGCATTGGATCGCAATGGTTCGGGCCGCGACGGAATCCGGTGTTATCGCGAGCTGCACGTTGACTTGCCAGATCGCTTCTTCCAGAAATTCCAGCGCGGTGTGTATGGCTACCGCGTCCGCTGGGGTGACTTCGGTGTCGTCGCTGAGCGTCGCCAACTGCTCGAGCGCGTGCACGCGTGCGCACATGGCGAGCAGGTGTACGAAGTCGGCGTTGCCGCGGGTCCGGTCTGTCAGCGCCCGCACCTTGCCGAAGTCCCCATCTTCGGGCTGGAAACCGGCGCTCGGCCACGTCGCTGCCGAGGCCCGGGTAGCGATCGCCACGAGATGGCGTAGGTAGTGGCGCATACCCGCGTACCGGTCGTCGATGCACTCAGCCAGTGCACGTGCCTCGTCGAGCCGGCGGCGGGCCACGGACGGGTCGCCCGGGTACGACGTGATCAACCCACCGTTGACCGCGAAGGTGTACTCGGTGATCGCTCGAAGCTCGGCACCGACGGCGAGCCAGGTGTGCATGTCTGTCTGCTGCGCCGTCCGGTCGGGCAGGTCGCGCAGTCCGGCAGCACCGTCTCGGGCGGCTTCGAACCAGGTGTCCACTGCGGCCGGTTCGCGGGACGCCAGTGAATCAACGACGACCGCGGCCAGGAGATGCTCCAGGTCAGCGGGTTCCAAACCGAACCGACTTCGTGTCTGCGGCGGGGTCTGAGCGAGGGCCTCCCGGCAGTGCGCGGCGAGTTCCACCGACTCGTGCCGTCCAAGCACGGGCAGCACATGAGCGCTGATCACCTGGACCGTCGTCAGCCGTTCACAACCCTCGGCGGCCGCCGCGATCAGGCGCACCAGGCGGCCGGCCCGCAAGTCGGTACGAATGATGGTGCCGAGGACCATGCCGAAGATCTGGACCGCCTGGTCACTGGCAAGCTGGTCGTCCGCAAGGCATCTGGCCAGGGCCGTGTCCTCCTCGAGGAACAACAGTTGCACGAGAAGCTCGCGCGACCTCACTGGATCGTCGAGCGGGAGACCGACGAGGTGACTGACGAGCCCGCGCCGGTAGCCGACACTCACGTCCTGCCCCACGGCTTCCGACGCGGCGTCGAGCATCCGGTCCGCCCCTTCCGCGGCACTGCGGTGGGCGAACCGCCACTCGTCGCGGATGACGTTCACGTGTACGGATAGCACATCGCGGAACAGCGCGAAGTCTACTGCGCTCGCACCGGGGCCGATGCTCGACAGCAGTGCCTCGAGGTTCTGCTCGCCGAGTCCGAAAACCGACACACTTAGGATGCCGAGCACCCATCCGAGCCGGTCGTCCACGAGGTCAAGCAGGCGGTGGAAGGCCTCCTCGTGAATGCCCTCGAGGCTGGCAGGCAACTCCGTGGCGACCGACTCGAGGAGGCGGCGGATCGCCACTTCCGGGTCCACGTCTGCCGCCGAGAGCCGGCGCAACACCAGGTAGTCGTGTGCCATCAGGGTCAGCAACAGGTCGGTGGCGACAACGAGCCAGCGCGGCGAGGTCGCCTGTCGGACGAGAACGTCAACCACTGTTGTCGGGACGGCCCGGTGGTGCGCCGCGACCCGACTGCAGACGAGTTCCAGTGCGTCCGCGCGGTCGAGGTCGCCGAGGGGAAGCACATGAGTCGAGGGCCGGCACGTCAGCAACGTCGCCTCGAACGAGTCGTCGGCAACTGACACCACGACCCGAACGCGGTCCCTCAAGCTGATGGGTAGCCAGGCCATGGGCTGGCTCTCGATCAGCTGACCCCGTAAACGATCAAGACCGTCCACGACGATCAGCGGGCCGAACAGCCGAGTCCCCCTCTCAAGGACGGTCAGCCACGTGTCCAGCACGTCGTCGAGTTCAACGCTGTCCGGGTTGTGGTGCTCGGCCAGGGACTGGGCAGCCGCCGGATCGAGCTGGGCGAGCAGCAGCAACAGGCACACGGGCAGACGTTCGCTGGCCGACGTCGCACCGACCTGAACGTAGGCTCGGGCAGGTTCGAATCTCTCCGCGAGCCACCCGTCGATCGGCAGGTCGGTGGCGACCTTCGCGAGCAGCGCCGACTTACCCGACCCCGACGCGCCGACGACCGCGATCGTGCTGGCCCCGACCTGGTGGCGCATCCTCCACAACGGGCTGTTGGGGTCATCGCCAATGTCTTGCTCGTCCGGGCGAAGTGACATGCCCCAGAAGCCACCGACGAACCGTAGCTCGTCGGCACGGCCGATGAACTGCCGCGCCTCGCGTTCGGCGGTCCACTGCTGGACCCCGAGCTCAGCCGTCAACCAGCCGGTCGCGTCCTGAGTGGTGACGAGGCGGTTCACGGTGTCGAGCAGGGCTTCTGTCGCGACGGCCGCGAACTCCGCGCTTTCATATCGCTGGTCGCTGCTTCGCCACTCTGCTGCATAGAACCGGTAGTCATACCCCAATCCGGCGAGGTATGCCCGCAGCAGGCCGGGGCCCTCGTGTTCGGGCGGGTCCGCATCGGGTATCGGCGACGGACCGCCGTCCGGCACCTGTCGGCTCAGCAGGATAGGCGCCACTCCGTCGGCGGCCTGTGCCGCAACCACCATTTCCAGGGCGGTCACCGAAAGCGGGAAACCCGGATCAACCAGGCCTGCGGTCTCGAGGGCGGCCTCCCGCAGCTCCTTCGGTGGAATCCACCCGAACTTCCCGCCCACCAAACCAACGAACAAAGGCCAGCAGCGGCGGACCTCGCGGACACAGGTCTCGAGGATGAACCGCTGACGCGTCTCAAGATCATGGTTGTCGTCCGTCTCGATGCCCCACCGCAGGTCCACGGGGTACAACGACACGCCAACGCGACGTTCGCGGAGACGTTCATTGACAGTGGGAATCACGACCCGCGCGAGGACGTCCCGTTCGTAGTCCATGTCTCGAAATGTCGAGGCGACGAACACGGGCATCCGCCGCCACCCCGAACCGGCAGGTGCCGAACCGCTGTCAGCCACGCTGGTTCGCCCAATTTCGCAACGCGCTCATACCGCCTATTCGGTGTCAGAAGCCCCAGTGTTTCGTCAGCCGGCCAGCACAGGTGCGTCTACTGAGCCGAGCTGACACCGATGAGCGCGTTTAGCTCGACGTGCGTGACCGGGAGGCCCGCCACATGGTGTGCTCGCGACTCACGGCTTCCTCGGAGTCGGCGACCTCCGCCGCCCAGCTCGTTTCGTCGCCGTCGAGTTCGAGGCGTTCCCGGGCGATGGCCAACTCATTCGCCGCGAAGGTGTATGCCCGTGCGAGTGTGGAGAACTGTCGCAAGCCTGCCCAAGCCGTGCCAGCCGCGATGACCGCCGCGACAACGCCCGCGAGATCGATGGACAGGTAACCGAATGCCTTGACGATCGCGGCTCCGATGCCGAACACCTCAATCACCAGCAGCGCGATGCGCCAACGACCGGCGAGTTTCACGTTGTGATCGGCTTTCCTGGCGTACCAGTTCAGCTGGTCGATGATCCGATATTCGAGGTAGGCGGCCTTGCGGGTGGCAAGATCACTGGCGCGCAGCGCCGCCATCCGTTCGGTGACGACCGGACGCTGTGACGGCTTGATGCTCGTCTGCGGCGCCTCTTCCAACAGGCGTGACATCTGGTGGCCGAAGCGTCGGCGTACCGAGTCCTCGTCGTCCTGTTTTGCGAACGGGATGCCGCCGACGCTGTAGCGCCACGCGAGACTCTTGGCGGACTCGGCGAAGGCTCTGCCGTCGTACCACTGGTCGGAGGGTCGGATGGAGCTGACGTAGATCTCGGTCGCCGAGATACCGACCAACGCGAGCGCAGTGCCGAACGCCGCCAGGTCTATTCCCCTCGTCCCGACCGTCCAAGAGACGACGCCCGTTGCCGCCGCCACGACTGCTAGAACCAGGCTCAACCGGACAGCCGTCACGTACCGTCGTTGGCCCTCGAGTGACGCTGCGTCTGCGGCCTCGAATAACCCGGGGAGGTCTGCATCGGTGAGACCTCGTTCGACACTGACCACAGGAACGACCTCCTCAGGGGAAACATCATCGATCCTAGCCACGAGGGCCGTCGTCGATCTCCGAACCGCGCACTACTGCAGCTGCGGACGGTCGGGCAGTCCTTCCAGCAGCTCGGGTGTATCCGCGGTTGTGCGCCGAGGCTCGTACACGATCAGCGAGGTGGCGAACTCCTCGTGCTGTTTCCTCTCCTGACGCGGATGTCGGTCCTTGGCGACTCGCGCCAAGCGCTCCGCTTCGTTCGGGCATTTCGACGACGCCCTGAGCGCATACGACAAGGCGCGGCGCTCATCGGGAGCTTCTGCGACTCGCGTTCGCTCGAGGCCCTCCCCGCACATCTGGAAGCCGTCGTGCGTTGTACGTCGCGTGGATGTCGACACAGGTCGACGAATAGGGAGTTCTGCGTTTCGCCTCACGACCGTCCGTCAGTTTGGCGCGGGATCAGCGCATAAGCAACGCTGTCCCAACGTGTTGTTGGGACAGCGACCTTGGTCTACCGGCAGCGAAACCACGGTCAAGTCCGGCTGGATCACCCCGGCGTCCGGACTCCCCAAGCGCGCCCATCCTCCTCGGCCTGCCTGACTCCCGGTCGGTGCACCGATCCCCCGGGTGCACCGACCGGGTTCCAGTTCACCTACGGGTGAAGGTCAGAGCGAACAGGCCCAGCTGAGCGGCCCGAGGTCCGGGGCCGCTGGTGACGCGAGAACACCCGGCTGCAGTCCAAGCGATCTCGGCTCGTCCCCGGGCACCTGATTATGAACCCGGCGACTTGTCTTCGAGGATATTGTCAGCAAGTGTGACATCACCGTCGACTCAGCCGACCTGTTCCCGCCACTGATCCAGGTACAACGGGTCGGCGACTCGGACGACGCGTCGACGGCAGTGCAACACCAGACCAGTTGGCGATGTGGGACATGCCTCGCGGTCATCCCCAATGGCGGCGATCGAGCCGGCCGCTGCATTGTGAATCAGAAGGTGGTCGGTAGCAAGCGCGCAGCTGATTACAGAAATAGGGCGCAGTCGTACCGGAGGTGCTCGTCGCGGGCTTTCAGCAGCATCAAGACCCGCATGGCTGGACGATCATGAAAGAGATCAGCGCTCCGGGCCCACCGTGTACGGCGTCCTGGACCGCCTGGAGGAGTGGGGGTGGATCGTCGGGACATGGGTAGAACTACCCGCTGGAGAAGCCCGGCCGCGCCGCCGCTACTACCGGCTGACACCGACCGGCAGGGTCGAGGCGGCCGCACTGCTTGCCCAGCGCCGACCGGCCACCGTCGATCTGCCGGCGATTCGCCGCCGCTTCTTGCCCGGAGGTGCTTCGTGAACGGTTGGCTGAACGTAGTAGGTACAGTCGGCCTCGGACTTGGTCAACGAGTGCACCGAGGTGTCGCCCTGGCTGGCCCACAAGATCGTGAAGTGGGCGGCGAGAGTTGATGACACATCGACACGTAACGCTTCCGGGAAGCTCGCCGACCTACAGCGGTCCAGCCGGAACCAAAGCCACCGAAAGGCAGGAGAGCACGAATGCCGTTGAATCTTCCTCCGGAACCGCCCGCGATCATCAAAGACGTGAAAGACGTCATTGAAGCCAAGAAGCAGTCCCAGGACGAGCGGGACAAGCGCAAGGACGACCTCGAACAGGGCGTGGACATGAGCAACCGGCCCACAACGAGCGGTAAGTGATCTGATGCCCGATCGGCAGGCCTATTACGCGTCCACTATTGACTGGTCTCGCATCCGCGCCTTTGCGCGGCGCGTTGCTCGGGAGACTCGCACGCCTGCCGAGAACGGCATCTTCTACACCGCCACGGAGTATCAAACCGTCACGAAGCAGATCGAGACTAAGCACGGCCTCTTCAACCTGTTTACCAAAGTAGAGGACAAGCGTGAGCGGGTCGCGGTAAGCAAGCGTGTTGACGTCGTAGGGCGCCACTGGGTGCTGGAAGAACGTCATCATCACATCGAACACAGCACAAAAGATCGCACCTACACCGTTCAGGAGACCGACCACGAACGGCACTATGTAGCACTGCTCGCAGACGGCAACTTAAAGAAGATCATTCTGACGGAAACTGAGGTCATGAGTAATACTCATGGCCGCACTACGGTTTTCACCACACATAAGCACAGCTTGTCGGACCTGAGTGGCTCCGACGTCGAGACGATGGACTTTGAGAAGCAACACTACGAGACCGGCACTGGCAGCACTGGAATCAAGGCGTGGGGCGATCGGGAACCCGGCAATCGGTTACTCAGGCATGCTAAGGGCGTCGGCGTGACACAGGCGCTAAAGCGCCTGCTGCCGGGCTGAGTCCCGCGTCCTAGTGGGCCTTACGCCTGACATTGCGCCGCGAGCGGCTGGCGGTTCTCGGCAACCGGGCGGCGACCGAGTTCGTGAAAGTGGGGGCGCCACATGGGGCACCACCGGGGCGGTCTGGGCGCCCGCGCCCCCTGGTGATGTTGACCCCCTACCTGCGTCCTTGGTCGATCACCCGGTAAAAACAGTCGACATGGGTTTGGTGGGTGCGGTGTTGGCGAATCACTGGCACATGGTCGACTCGCCTGGTCCAACCGGTTGAGCGCGGCCTAGTACTGCAACGGCAGTCAGGTGAGTGGGTAGCCGCGTCGTTCGTAGTGGCTGAGGCGGGGTTGGTGTTGTCGTCGGCGGCGGAAGCATGACCAGGCCCAGACGTGCTCGGCGGGGTCGGTGACACGCAGGACAAGTCTGGTCGGCAGGCGCCGGATCTCCGGTTGCGGGTATCCGATCATGTCTGGTTCGCCGACACCGATTCCCCTTTTACGGCCAGGGCTCGGGAGACAGCGAGCCAGGCGTGGGCCAGCATCGACAGCGTGATGTGGGCATACCAGGCTCGCCAGGACCGGACCTGGTAGTGATCGAGTCCGGCTTCGTTCTTGGCCTGCTGGAAGCATTCTTCGACCCGCCAGCGGGTGCCGGCGATCCAGGCCAGGTCCAGCAGGGTCGAGCGGCGGGGTCCGTAGCAGACGCAGTAAGCGATCTCGGTCGAGTCCGAGAGTGAGCGTCGGGCGAGCAGCCAGTGCCCGCGCCCGGCCCGCCACCCGGTCCCGAGCGGGATCCGCGCCCAGCCGTACTCGCGGGGCCCGTGCGCGCCGGCCCCGACCAACAGCCGCCGCCACGCCCGTGCGGGCAGGTCCGCGATCAGCTCGTCCGCCCGGGCCTCACCACCGTCGGTGGTGTCCAGCAGGTCGTTGACCTTGGTGGCCAGCACATACGCAGCGTCGTGGTCTTCCAGCCACGCCCCGCAGGTACATGACCCACGCCGATACTCAGCGCCCAGGCGCGCTCTTACGAGGTCGCGCCGGTGAGCCCCAGCACTGACCAAGTCCTCGACAAGCCGGGGCAGGCAGTGTTCTCCGAACCCACGGTCCGACACGACCTGGTGGCCGAGCCGCGTCGGCATACGCGCAAATGCGCCCCAGCTAGGCTAGGTACGAGTCGATGGCGGAGGGCGGTGACGCACAGCGGACGTTGGCGAAGGTCGGCTACGTTGCCTCGACCGCTTGGCCTAACCCTGGCCACGGACGGGTGCTGAGGGGGCTGAGATCCTACGCCCCCGGACGGGGTCTTGTCGCGCTTTGGAGTAAACGCTAACGGGAATGGATACATCGTCGATTACTCCCATAATGACCTGACTTGGTTCCTACAGTGAGGTGGCGGCGATGAACCGTAAGCGCGTAGCCAGCGCGTTCACCGTGCTGGCCGTGTTCGTGCTTGTCGGCACAAGCCTCTGGTTCTTCGTAACTGGCAAAGGCCTTCAAGTCGCTGGAATGGCTGCCGTTGCAAGCGCACTGGGCGTGATCACGACTGTGTTCGTGGACAAAGTGTTGCCTCACACTCAACGTACGCTTCAGGCCCCTGACGCCCTGCAACGAATCGCGGATGCCGTGCGCGTCGAGTGGAGTGAGGAGCTCGTACATCGGTTCGTAGCCACTGAGCGCGACCTCGTTGCCGTCCGATGGCTACCGCGGACCGATCTTGCGGGCCGTCTGGGTGATAGTGACCTGCTGATCTCCGGGACGATGCGAGATGTCTCGGCGATCGTCGATCAGTTCATGCAGCTGCGGCCGAGGCGGCGCATGGTGCTTCTAGGGCGTCCGGGCAGCGGCAAGTCGACACTCGCGGTATCCGTGGTGATCAAGATCCTTGACCATCCGCAGTATCGGCAACTGGCTGTGCCCGTGCCACTCTCGTTGTCCTCCTGGAACCCGAACGCAGTTGCGCTCAGGGACTGGATCTCGCGCCGGATCGCAGACGATTCATTCGAGTACGTGAAGAAGGATCTGGACCGCGGTGAGTGGTTGCGGATCGTTCAGCGGTTGGTAACACAAGGTCGGCTGCTGCCGGTACTGGACGGCCTAGATGAACTTGCCGAAAAGGTGCGCGTCCGGGCTCTGCAGGACATCGAGCACACGCTGGGCGGTCAAGACCTCGTACTGGCGTGCCGATCTGAGGAGTACTCAGCCGTGAAGGAAGCTGGCGGCGTGCTCACCGGAGTGGCTGTTGCTGAGGCTCAGGATATCGAGCTCGATCGAGCCGTTGGCTACTTGCGAGAGATGACGTCGAACGCTACAAGTGAGCAGTGGATCAAGGTCTACAGCGACTATTGAACTCCGACTCGCCAGGCGCAGCGATGCTGCGTACCCCGTTGATGCTTAGTTTGATCCATCGCGCGGAACAGAACGTGCACGCTGGCATGCCCGCCATGTTGTTGGACGACACCGAGACTGTTGAGTCGCTCCAAGGAAAGCTGTATCAGAACCTTCTGTCAGGTATTGACCGACGCTACGCGGCGCGAGCTGGCCGGCGCGGAGCATCCTGGGATCCACAGAAAGTCCAACGCTGGCTAGTCAATCTGGCGAAGCACCTCGACGGCTCCGATCTATACGACATCGCGTTGTGGCAGCTCCCGCAGGCCATCACTCGACCCGCCCGGATGACCGTGGCCATGGTCGCGTGCCTTGTCGGGCTCGTTGCGGGGATCACGATCGGGAATCTGTTGCTGGGACTCGGTATCGGGATAGCCGTCAGTCTCGTGGCAGGCTTTATCGGTGGTCGACTAGTGCCTGGACGGGAAGTGCGGGCTCCAGTTGGGGTCAGCAGCAGTAAAGGTGTGGTGCTCCAACCGCAGGGCTTGTTCCACACGCTTGCGTTCGGGGGCTTCTGCGGGGTTGTCGCCGGCCTGGTAGTGCATACCCTTGGTGTCACTCCGTTGAAGACCGCCTTGGCGGCTCCGCTCGCGATCTGCCTTGCGCTCTATCTCGGCTGGCAGCCCTGGCAGCGGTGGACCGAAGTGAAGGAGTCGAGCGGGTACTTGACACCCCATCAGATCCTGCGCATCGACCGGCTCCGAACCCTCGTCATTGGTGCGGGCGTACTGGCTGTTGGTGCGGCGCTCATAGCGTTGACCGGCTACTTCGCTGCTGGTCTGATGCTTGGCTTAGGACTCGGCATGCTTGCATCTTTTGTAGTGCACTGGTTCGCGATGGCTTGGTTCAGCTTCTGCATCTCACGCTTGTTCTTGGCTGCGGGTCGCACGTTCCCGCTGCGGCTGGTCGCTTTCCTGGACTACATGTACGCGTGCCAAGTACTGCGAAGAGTTGGAGGCGTGTACCAGTTCCAGCATGCGACATTTCAGGACTACCTAGCGCACACTCACACTCCGAGCGCGCGTTCCGACAATGCTGCGGCAGCAGGTTGATCAGGTCATGGGATGAGTCACCGGCGTAGCGCTCCAGTGCGCAGACGGCTCCAAAGGCGCGCTTGAATTTGATCGGCGCCAGACGGTGCCGATCGCCTGGCGGCAAGCGTCCAGCCACCAAGGAGACGTTGCCCGCACCCGCGGTGCGGTCGACTTCTAGCCATCCAGCCGCCCTGAACCAGCCTTTGCGAGACAGTTCAACTGGGGTCAGGGGAAGCCGAACGGGTCTGGCCCAGGAAAGCGGCTTCCGCGGATTCGGCGTCGAGACCGAGGTTCTCGCGCCATAAGGGCATTCACAGTCACAAGATCAGCGTCTGCCAGCACTCGGCGCGGTCCGCGACGAACGTCTCGACAGCCGTGACGGAAGAACCAGGGGGAGGTGTGGCCGGTGCCTGATCTAGCCAGATCAGGCGGTGTGGCAGTTGTGTCGTTGGTCGCGCGGGACGATGGCGGCGACGGCTTCGGCGGTGTCGCGGGCGAGTTCGGGCAGGACGTGGGCGTAGGTGTCTGCGGTGACCGCGATGGAGGAGTGGCCGAGCAACTCTTGCACGACTTTCAGGTCCGCTCCGGCGGCGATCATGAGGGTTGCCGCGCCGTGGCGTAGGTCGTGTAAGCGTACGGGTGGGAGGTCGGCGGCGTCGGCGATGACGTGGAAGGCGTCGGTGAGCTTGGCCGGGTGCAGCGGGCTGCCGTCGCGTTCGGTGCACACCAGCTCGTGCTCGACCCAGTCGGTCCCGGCCGCCACGCGCAGTTCGTGCTGGTGTTCCTTCTGCCTTCGCAGCACCAGTGTGGTGGCCTCGTCGAGGGCGATGACGCGGCCGGAGGCTTCGCTCTTGGGTTCGCCGAACTCGGCTTTCCATCCCAGTTGCACGATCGCGGTGGAGATGGTGATCGATCGGCTGGCCAGGTCGATGTTCCACCACGGCAGGCCGCAGGCTTCACCGCGTCGCAAACCCCGATAGGCGATGACGTGGAACAGCGCGTAGTAGGGGTGGCCCTCGGCCTGGTCGAGGAATCGGCCGATCTGCTCGGGTGTCCACACCATGACCCGTGAGGGCTTCTGTCCGGTGCGCTGCCACCGCTCGACCCGGTCCGGGGTCCACAGCAGAGCCTTCGGGCGTCGGCCGGAGGGCAGCTCAACGTAGGAGGCCGGGTTGAAGGTGATCATCTGGGCGCGGATGGCGGCGTTCAGCGCGGCACGCAGAGTGGCGCGATAGCGCTGCATGGTGGCCGCGCCCATGACTCGCATGCCGTGCGCGCTCTTGCGGACCTCGGGGTCGTCGCTGCCCTTGGCGGCCGTGATGGTGTCGTTGCGTTCGGCCATGGCATCGAACATGCGGGAGATGTGCTCGACCGTGAGCGTGTCGAGTCGGTAGTGGCCCAGATGCGGGAGCAGCCAGTTGGTGATGTGGCGCTGGTAGGACAACCGGGTTCCTTCCCGGATCTGTTTGCGTGTCGCGATCCAGCTGGTCAGCCATTGACCGACGGTCGGGATTGCGTCGAGGTCGGCGTTACCTGCGTCAAGCTGCTTGCCGACCGCCTCGGGCGTGGGTAACGGTTCTCCTGTACGCAGCCGGTTGTCGATGAGGTCGCCGATCGTGGCGTGTGCGGCCTCGCCGCGTCGTTCGCCGAGCGTGAGGAGGTCAGCGATCTGGTCGAGCTGGTCTTGCGCGGCGGTCTGCGAGGCGAACCCGTGCCGCCTGCGGGTGCGGCGAGTCCCGTCGTGATGTTTGGGGAGTTCAGCTTGAAACGACCAGGTCCCGTGATTGGAGCTCCACGTGCCGTTGCCACGCTTGAGTTTCGGGCATTGAGTCCCGAGTTGTTTCCTGGTGCCGGGATCGGTGCAGGTACAGCGTTTGAATGTGCTGCCTTTGAACGTCATCGCGGATTTTTCCTTTCCCGCAATCCGTGGGGTTGTCGCGTTTGGACACGACCATGGACGCTCCAATGCGCGCAGAGAGGAAGCGTCAGGCACGAGGCTCTTTGTCGAGCCCGAGTAGCTCGATCAGCGGTGCGACAGCGATGCGGTAGTTGCGGCCGACGCGAATTGCGGGCACTGGAAGGGTTCCGTTGCGGGCGAGTGTGTAGGCGGTTGTGCGGCCGATGCCGAGCATGCGGGCGGCGGTCATCAGGTCGGTGGTCGCTCCGAGGGCGGCGAGCCGTTCGCGCGACCACGCCGGTGATGACGCTGCAGTGGTTGCCGAGTCAGGTGCGGTGGAGGGGCGTCGGTCGAGATCGTGCACAGCAACCTCTTCTCTGTGAGGTGGGTTCGTTGGTAGGCCATGGGGTTCTCGTGCGCGGGCGGCGACCGCGGTCAACGGGCACCCGGTGCGGCTGGGGTCGCCGGGTGTCGGAACGGCGCCAGTGACCCGCGCAGGTCCCGGAACGGCGCCGGTGTTGGCGCTCGGCTGGTCCTACGGGACCGACGCGGTCGCTTCGGAACCGCTGCGGCAGGAGAACGGGGAGCAGCCGTCGGGGTCGTCTTCTTCGGCGCTCAGGCGGCCGCGGGTGGCATCGAGGTCAACCTCGTCCAACGGCAACAGGGAGCGGTGGATGAAGAACTGACCTCGCAGCGTTTTGCCGTTGTCGTGCGGGCGTAGCCGGCCGCCAGCGTCGGCTTGCCGGTCCGTGGATTGATCACGCCAGCCCGACCGGTGGCCGGTGTGCTCCGTCGGCGCTGCGGGTTCGGGGCGGTGCGTAGCCAGCCAACGAGCACGGCGACCTCGGCCTCGGTCGCCTTCTCCCAGGCCACACCGAGCAGCCAAAGCAGCCGGAACCACCGCAGCAACCCGAACGCGTAGCTGCGGCCGGTCAGCGGGCTGCCGTCGCCCAACGCCAGATCCCGCAGGTACCCCGTGACATCTACGATCTCAACGCCTGACGGGTCGAGGACAACGTAGGGCGGGTGGATCCGCTCCACCTTCATAACTGATCCGACTCGGGGCACGGACGCACGGCCTTCCATGAGCTGACGGCGAAGGTCCACTGGCTTCTCCTTGATCACGACGTGAAGCGCCATGATCAACCAGCGGGAGATGGTGCAGATAACTGAGCATTGCCTGCGGGCCATTCCCCTCGAGCCATCAGGGTTTTTGACAAAGAGAGGCATCGTCGCGAATCGCGCGTTCGGGTTCAGGGTGTCGTGGCGAATGTTGCCGTTGGACACGGTCAGGACCGGAATTCCGGCCACGGCCCCGATCCGGCGGGCGGTGTCGAGTTGCGCGTAGACCTGTTTGGGTTCCCAGCCGGTATCGGCGAACAGCGCGGCATCGAAACGCGGGATCTGCCCCTCGCACGCGAGCAGCAACACGGACAGACTCTGCACCCCTGCCCCGAGGCTCAGGTATCGGCCGCGTGGCCGGCCGGGGTAACGCTCGCGACGCGGCGTGCCCGGTCGGCGGGCCGCCGATGTCGTCGTGGACGGGCGGCGACGCGCCGACGACTGTGTCGGCGGGCGCGACGTGGCGGCACGCGCTGCGGAGGTTGGACGCGATGCCATGATCACCGCGCCTCCTTGTCGTGCCGCACGCTGGTCACGGGATCTTGAGCAGCCCAGAACAGCGCGGGGGTGACCAGGGCGCGGTGCGCGGGCTGGTCGGAGAGCACCCACTGCTCGACGGGAAGGAAGATGCTGTTCTCGTCGCGGGTGCCGGCGGCCTGGTAGCCGGTGTACTTGATGTCGGTCAACATCGCCTCGACTGCTGCGGGCGGCCAGGAGATGTGTGTCCCGGGCGGTGGATAGCGCGCGTGGTCGGTGTTGAGCCGCGCGGTGATGTGCTCGACCGACAGGCCGGTGACCGCGCGCCAGTAGAAGACGTCTTGCACCACCTGGGCGCGGGTCGGGTCCGGTGTCAGGCGGGTGCGAGGTGTTCCGCGGCGGCTTTGCGCTCCGGTCACGGTCATCGTGGTGTAGCCGTACGGCGGACGGTGAACGTTCCAGCCCGCGCGGATCAGGACCGCGATCGCGTCGGCCGACCGTCGCGTCACCGGAAGCTGCGCAGGTTGAACACTTGAAGGCGTGTGGCTGGCGAGTGCTCGGTTCGTTGACCGCCGGTAGAGCGACCGGAGGCGGTGGCCGGCGGTACGGACCCAGTGACGCAGATGGGTCGCGGTGCGGCGTGTCCTGCTGTGTGTGGGCATGGCGAAGAGCCCTTTCAGGGAAGTCGACTTTGTGGAAGCGGGTGGAGCGTGGCGCTCCGGGGCGGGCTCGGCGGTGTCCACGCCCCGGAGCGCCACAGGTTCAGCGACGCGAGCGGGTACCGCTGCGGCGACTGCGCGCGGCCGAGGCCTGGGTGGTGCCAGGCAGGTGCGTCACGCCACCGCCCGCTCGTGCCGGTCGGCTCACGCCGAAGTGCCTGTCCCGCGTCGCCGGGCTGGCCGGCGGGTGGCAGGGCGGACGGTGCAGGTGAGTGATGTCGTCCAGCAGGTGGCGTAGTGCGCGCGCGGCCTGCTGGGGCATGACCCCGTTGCCCAGAGCGCGAAGTTGCGCGGTGCGGGGCAGCTCGAGGTGTACGGCGGTAACCCAGCCCGGGGGAAGGCCCATGAGCCACTCGACGAACGGCGGCGCGAGCACGGGACGTCCGTGCCGGCCGGGCTGGGTCGGGTACGGAGCGGGACAGCCGGTGATGAGTTCCCAGCGGTGCACGGCGGCGCCGTACTCGCCCCAGTCCACCGGCCCGGGTTCACCGCGTGCTGTGCGGCGGGCGCGCGGTGCGCGGGCGGTCGTCACGGTCCTTCACCTCCTTCCGCGCTCGGGACTTCGGCGCGGGCGTGGTGACGGCGATGACGACGGAGGGCAACATCAGATCGCCTTTCGATCCGCGCTGTGCCGGGCAGCCTTTGGTGCCGTCAGTCGCGCGCGGGGTCGGCAGAAGTCGTGGAATGTCCATGAGGGCTGGGCCTCCTTGTCATGGCGTGGCGGAGATGTCGGTGGACGAACCGCCGTGCGCGGTCGGGCGTCGGCGACAGGCGCCACGCACCGGTGGAAAGGCAGCTATCGAGCCCTCCGCTGTGGGCCGCCGCGCACCGCGGTCCGTCCAGCGGTGGCGTCGGGGTGCTCAGGGCGCGGGCGCGGTCGGGAAGAGACGGTCCGCCGTCGTGCGTGTCATGGGTGCAGTTCTTCGCGTCCGAGGCGGTCGGGGTCGGCAGCAGCCGCACCGAGTCGGTCAGCGTCACGCACCCTGCCGGGATCGGGCGGCCCGGCTTCTGCACGGTCTGGATCGCCGCCGACCGCGAGTCCGCCGCTGTCGGGGTCGGCAGAAGGTGCGACGGCTTGACGACCGAGTCGACCGCGTCGTTGAGGTTGACCTGATGTCCGCCCGCGCGGCGCCGTGCTGGATCGACGGGGCCGCGGGGTTCGCCGTCGCGGGCTTGCGGGGTCGGCATCATCCGCATCCCGTCCCGGGGCGGGGACGGCACACAGGAACACGCGTTCGCGGCGGTGGGCGGCGCCGATGTCGGCGGCTCGTACGCAACGCCAGACCGCGTCATACCCCGCTTCGGCCAGCCCTGCGAGTACACGGTCGAGGCCGCCGTTTTTCCAGCGGAGGGCGGCGACGTTCTCCACGACGACGAGGCGGGGTCGTAGTAGGCGAATGGCGTCCAGGATGTTGCTCCACAGTCCACTGCGAGCGCCTTTCTCGATGCCCGCGCGCCGACCGGCGGCGGAAATGTCCTGACAGGGGAAGCCCGCCGTGAGCACCTCGACCGGTGCGACGGAGGTGAAGTCGACCGCGCGCAGATCTCCCAGGTTCGGCACGCCGGGCAGGCGCGCGGAGAGGATCGCGGCCGCGTGCGGGTCGACCTCCGAGTACCAGGCGATGCGCCCGCCGAGCACGGCGGCGACGCCAAGGTCGAGACCGGCCACGCCGGTGCACAGCGACCCGATGACCGGGCCGTCGGTCGCGATGAACCGCAGCGGATCCACAGTGTCGGTGTGGCGCTCAGGCATGCTGTGCCTCCCGCGCCACGGGTCGCCGGTCCGAGTCGTTGCCTGGCGGCGGGCAGCGGTGTCGGTTGGCGGCCCGCCGGGCTGTGGCGGGATGCCGGAAGTGCGCGTCCCAGCCGCAGTCCCAGCAGTGCACCCGCGTGCTCACGACGCCCACCGCTCACGACTCGCGTCCCCGTCGCCCGACGAGGCCGACGTGCCGCTGGGCGTGAGGGGCTTGGCCAGGACGATGACGTCCTCGTGCGCGATCAGGTGCAAGGGCAGGCCCTGCTCACGCTGTTTGCGGATGAAGTCGCGCTGGAAGAAGCTCCCGCGGGCGATCAGCTCGCGGTCGGCGACGCGGGCCAGGAGGGCGACGCAGCGTTCGACCGGCACCAGCCCTGCGGCCTGGCCGCAGGCGATGATCTGCGAGGGCAGATCAATGAGCTCCGAATGCTCGCGCCACGGGCGCACGGTGATCGCGATGTGCCCGCCTGGGCGCAGCACGACCGCGCAGCCGGTGAGGATGCGGGTGAAGCCGGCCAGCAGCCGGTGATGGCCGACGTTGGCGAGGTTCCCGCGATCCAGTGCGGAGCCGTAGCGGTGGTGGTACTTGTGAACCTTCCCGTCGTCGGAGTCGGTGCTGGCGGTGACGACCTGCCCATGGGTGGACGGCCCATAGGGCGGGGAGGTGATCACGAGCGCGACCTGTCCCCGGTACTTCGCGGGCAGCAGGGACGGCAGCTGCCGGGCGTCGCCGTGCACGATCTCGCCGTCGTGGTCGTGGCCGCGGTCCCGGGCCAGGTCGAGGTTGGCTTGGGCGACGCTGACCCAGTGCGGTTCGTACTCGACGCCGACCGCGCGGCGCCCGGTGTCGATCGCCTCGACCAGGGTGGTGCCGGATCCGGCCATCGGGTCGAACACCAGCTCGCCGGGGCGGGTGTAGGCGTGGATGGCGTGCGTGGCCACGGCCGGGAGCATCTTGGCCGGGTGTGCGGTCGACTCGGGCACATACCGGCCTTTGCGCTGGGTGGCCGGGGAGGTTTGCGCGGTCGCCCACACCGACAACGGCAGGTCGCCGGCATCGAACGCACCGGTCGGGCTGGCCGGGTCGTGTCCGGTCACGATGTCCGTCTGTGCGGCGCTGGTGTCACTGGCGGTGTCTAGGGTGTCGATGAGCGCGCGGGAGATCGGCACGGTCGGGTCGGCGCTGCTGTGGGTGGTCGAGCTGGTCGCGTCGGCGGCGGTCGATGCTGCGGGGTGCTGGTGGGACATGAGGGCGCTGCCTTTCGCTGGTGCGGGAGTGGCAGGGGACGGCTCGGCTGGGCGCGGCAGGTGCGGGGTCATTGGCCACCTCCAGCGCCGGGCGCGGCGGTCGCCGGACCGGTCCCGGAGGGCAGTGCGCCGGGGTCGGCCGGTTGCGCGAACGCGAGGACATCGCCATGCGCGCGCAGGTGCGGTGAGGGCAGTCCGCGCACCGCCGCGTGATGCCGGGCGCGGTTGTACTCGGCGGCCACCGCCGCGCTCGGTGCGGCCCGCAGGCGCCCCTTCTCCACGGGAGCGTGCAACGTGACGATGTGCTGCAGGTAGAGCAGATCGGCGTGCTGCGCAGCGGCGACGATCGCGCCGGTCGGATCGACCAGCCGACCCCGCGTCCAGTCGCTGTGCGTGTACACCGCGAGGATGCCGCCCTGGCGCAGACGGTTCGCCGCCTGTAGCGCGAGCCGGTCCAGCGACACCGACTCGGCGGCGTGGGCGGGCAGTGACACGATCACGAGATCCGCACGCGCGCCGCGCTCGGGCTCCGGTCCTTCCGCGCTGCCGGGGACACCGGTGCGCACCGGGGCCGACGGTGTTCCGGCCAGCACCGCGGACGGGTCGGTCGCCTCGGTGACGAGGTCAGCCCAGAACGGGCGCGACGACGCGGCGGAGCCGCCGCCGATGTGGAAGGTGACCGTGTCGGCGGTGCGGCCGAGCGCGCGCACCGCCTCCCGCACCGCCACCAACGACGCCTCGCCGGTCGTCGCCGAGCCGTCCGCATCGGAGCGCGTGCCGGTGGTCGGTGCGGGGTCGAGGTCTACCAGGACGACGTGCGCACCGGGGTCGGTGAACGCCGCCGTGATGGACTCCACGATCGGTACCGGCCATACCGCGTGGGCGTCGATCGGGTCCGGCCCGCACGTCCACACCGTCGCCGGAGTCGGCGCTGTCGACGACGGCGCCGTGCGCCGGCGCGACGAGGTCGGCGTGCCCTCGGGACGCGAGGTGCTGTTGGTCCCACCGGCACCTGCCTTGGTGCTGTGAACGCGGGCTCCGGGGTAGGGAGCGCGGTCGCCACCGCGCCGGGTGCGCGGCGGGCGAGTTGAGTCTGTGCGGCGACCGGGGCGGCCATCCGGCGACTGCGGACGAGGGGACATCAGGACCTCCGA
This sequence comes from Amycolatopsis sp. NPDC052450, assembly GCF_044547565.1. Lineage (NCBI taxonomy): Bacteria > Bacillati > Actinomycetota > Actinomycetes > Pseudonocardiales > Pseudonocardiaceae > Amycolatopsis > Amycolatopsis sp. NPDC052450. The sequence goes on from NZ_JBIUAQ010000010.1 coordinate 148,393, forward strand.
GCACGAGTTGCCACCACGTATGCGGGTGTGTGGCGCTGTCACCCCCTAACTCCGCAAAAAACGTCGATTTTGGACATGTGGTATCGGAAATTTTCAGATTAATTGGCTAAACCGGCTCGCGGCACGCCGAATGCGTCAACGCTTTCAGAATCTGATTGCGCACTGAGGGTTCGTTGCGCCGCCCGACCGCGCACCTGTCGAGTCGGAAGCTTGAGGCGCCGCCGCGCGAAACCTGAACCGACCAGCTCACATGTGCAGCTCAAAGCCCTTGTTCTCCTTCGAAGACGGTGCCTCGCGATGGGATTCTCGCGCCAGGCAGCACGCTGACCATCGCTCGCGACTCCGAGCATTGAGGCGGTTTTGAGGCGCCCGCGAAGCGGTTTTGAGGCGACTTGGAGGCGATTTTGAGGCGCCGATTATGGCTTTCTTCGAGGCGTCCTTATTTCGCCTTTTAGGGAGTGTGGCCGACATGGACTCATCGTTATCGAACGTCGAGCCCGAACCGGGCTCTTTCTCTGTCCGCCGGGGCCGTGGCACAGGCATAGAGGGCGGGGTGTTCGATGTCGCGGCTGTCAGCTTTGAGTGGCTGGTGACCGGCCCGCGTCCGGTGTGTGTGAACGGCTCCGAGATCGCGGGCCTGCCCGCTCGCCCGGTGCCGCTGGATGAGCTGGGTGCGGTGCTGGTGGCCGAGGAATGCACGCAGGCCGTGCGGGACGCGGCGTGGACCTATCTGATCACCCGCGCGCGAACCGAGCGCGGCACGTGGACCGTCGCGTGCGTCGGGCTGGCGCTGCCCGTACTGCTGTCCGTCGCGGCGGCCTTGACCAAAGGGTTCCGCGGCGACAAGCACGACATCCACGCCGACGTCTTGACCGGGTTCCTGCAGGGGTTGAACGAGGTCGATCTGGACCGGCCGGCGATCCTCGCGCGTCTGCGGTGGGTAGCTTTCCGCTGCGGCTATCTCGCGTTGCGCGAGGCTCTCGACGGCCCGCTGCTGACCGAGGAATTGGACGAGCTCTCGGCGAGATCCGCTCGTTTCCGCTCGGCACCGCCTCACCGTCTGGGCGGGCATCCCGAGGCCTTGCTGATGGCCGCTGTCCGCGACGGTGTCCTCACCCTTGAGGAGGCCGCCCTGATCTGGGACACCCGCTTCGGCGAGGTGCCGATCGAGGACGCCGGAGGGCCTCTCGGCCGCGCCGGGTGGGCGATCCGGAAGGTACGCAGCCGCGCTGAACAGCGCCTGGTTTCCGACATGATCGGAAACGAGGACAACCCTGCCGGATCGTTGTCTCGCATCCGCCAGGCACAGCGATCAACCCCTGCCTGGCTCCGCGGTCTTCCACGACTTGCCGACCTTCCCGTGCCGCGAACCGGCCCGCGATCGGACATCGCTTCGCGCGGAACCCAGCTGCCCGCGGACCCCCGTTTCTGCACCAGCCGTTTCGGCTCCGCTGCGCTCGCGCAGACCGGCCGGGAGGTGAACTCATGCGACTGACACCACGCCGTCTGTCCCGCTCCGTCCGCCAGCCGGTTCGCCGCATCGCATCCCGCCGCCGCGGAATCCAGGCCACCGCCGTGTGCCCAGGCGAGGCGCGTCCTCGGACGATGCCCGCCCCCAACCGGCCATGCCACCGTGCCCGTTCTGCCACGACGCGGCCCCGGCTTCGTCACTGTGTGACCCGTCGTCGACTAGTGCTGCTGCTGGGGTGGCTGGTCGCCGCCGGGGTCCTGCTGACATCGTCGGCCGCGCGGGCGGAGACCGTCCACTATGTCGCGCTCGCGGCGACCGTCGATCAGGTCCTCAACAACATCCGTAACTGGATCATGGGGATCCTGGCCGGGGTCGCGGTCGTGTTCATCACCATCGGCGGCCTGCGCTACCTGATGGCCTCGGGTGACCCCGGCGAAATCGAGAAGGCCAAGGGCGCGTTCAAAGCCGCCGGCATCGGCTTCGGGCTCGCCGCGCTCGCCCCGCTCGTGGTCGAGATCCTCAAGGGCATCGTGGGCGGGGTGTGAGCGATGACCACCCCACGCCACACACCGTCCTTGCGTCCACGCGACCCCGCCCTGCGCCGACCGGCGGCACCGACCGTGCGCCCCGCCCGAAGTGCCGATTCCAGTCCTCACCATGACGGCACGGACACGAGGTCGGGGCGCGGCGACCGGCTCATGCTCGGACCACCGGCAGCACCCGCCCGGCGCCGTCGCGGACGCTGGCTGCCCCAGCGGCGGTGGGCTCGCGCGCTCGCGGTGCTGGTGCCGCTGCTGGTGGCCGTCGCCGGAATCGCGCTGACCGCCTCGGCCGCACCCGGGCCCACGCCTGCACCCGTGGCAGCGGCGGCACCGCTGGCGCCCGCGCAGCCACCGGTACTGCCGCTGCCGCCCAATCCCAGCTGCGTGCCAGGCTCTGCCGAACCGGCGTGCCTTCTGCCGGGGACGTCGTCGCCGCGCCCCGCGCCGCCCACGGGCCCGCCGAGTACGCCGCTGATTCCCGGCCCGTCGGCGCCGGTGTCGTGTTTCCCAGGCTCGGTGCTGCCCGAGTGCGGCAACCTCCCCACCCAGTCGCCCACGAGCCAGCCCTGTGACGGACCGAACTGCATCCCACAGCCAGTACCCCGCGACCCCGGCGACGACGACAGCGAGTGCGGGTTCACCGACCCGGTCGCGTGTGTCACCGAGGCCATCGACACCTTCTTCCGCGGCCTGGTGATCGGCGCACTGAACCCGCTACTCGATCTGCTGGGCAAAACGGTGCTGTCCACACCGGACCCGAGCCTCCTGCCCGGCATCGGCCAGGCCTGGACCGAGTCCTGGCACCTGATGCTCGCCTTCTACGGGAGCATCGTCGTGATCGCGGGCCTGATCCTGATGGCCTACGAAACCCTGCAAACCCGCTACACGATCAAAGAGATCGCGCCCCGACTCGCGGCCGGGTTCCTCGCCGGGACGCTGTCACTGTTCCTCGCGACCCAGGGCATCGAGATCTCCAACGCCGTCAGCGCGACGCTGATGACCGACGCGGTCAATCCGAACACCGCCGCCAAGGCGATGACCGACATGATCCTCGGCTCGCTCAACGGCGGGCAGGGCTGGCTGCTGTTCATCGGGCTCGCGCTCGCGGTGATGCTCGTCGTGCTGCTGCTGACGTTCATCGTGCGGGTCCTCGCGACGATGCTGTTGATCGCCGCCGCGCCGTTCGTGCTGATGTGGCACGCATTGCCGCACACCGAGGGCGTCGCCGTGTTCTGGTGGAAGGCCTACGGGCTGCTGCTGATCATCCCGATCGGACAGGCCGGAGCGCTGAGTGCGTCGCTGCGGGTGTTCTTCACCCCCGGCGGTTTCACCATCTTCGGGCCGACGCTGAACGGGGTGACCAATCTCCTGTTCTGCGTCGCGCTGATGTGGATTTTGGTCAAGATCCCCTTCTGGTGCCTGCAACCGCTGCGCGGCGGTGGCGGCCGCTCGCTGCTCGGGTCACTAGTGCGCGGCGCGATCGCCTACAAGACTATGGGCCTGCTCGGCGGCGCCACCTCGCTCTTCGGCCGCAAGGGCCGCAAGCCCGGCCCGGCACATCGTGCGCGCGGACACGACACCGCACCCGCGGATCCGCCGTCGACCCGTTCGGGCCAGTTCATGCTGCCGATACGGGTCCGCCGCACACGCCCCGCACCCAGGCGATCCCCGCGTCTGGGTGAGATGACGGACACCGGCACCGGAGCGGGGAGGAAACCCGGGCCGGGACAGCTGTCCCTGTTCACCACGAGTGGCTCCGGGGACGAGCAGACAGTCGCAACGAACCCGCGTGCGCTCCCACCGGACTCCCTGCCCGGCGCGCTGCCCCGTGACCAGCTCGGGCTGCCGATCACCACACGCAGGAACCCCGACCGGGTCGGACGCCGGTCCCTGGCAGACGACCTCGCCGCACGAGGCGCCAGGATGCCGCCGCCGGTGCCCCAGCCCGGGCTGCTCACCTCGGATGGGCGGGTCAACCGCAACGCCCGCCCGCCCGCGCATCTACCCCGCGCGCTGATCGCGCCGAGCGCCGGGATGCTGCCAATCCACCTGCGTCCAGCACCCCCGGCCACGCCTCGGCGGTCGCTCGCCGATGACCTCACCAACCCGGCGCCGGCCAGCCCGCCGCGGCAAACCGGGCCTGGGCTGATCACCCCGTCCGGCCAGATCAACCGCGCGGCCCGCGCCTCCCGTCGTCCGGCACGGGATGCCTACACCGGCAACCGGCCACTCGCCTCCGGCCAGTACCCGCTTCCCCTCGGCGTCCGGCGTCAACCCCCGCAGCCTGCTAGCGGCGCGAGCGCTTCACCGCCACCGAAGCGGCGAGCCGGAACGCAACTGCGCCTGCCCCTGGACCTGCCCACCCGGCGGGGCCCGAAGACGAAGTGAGGACCGATTCGCCATGACTTCTCCTGTGCGTGTGCCCGCCGACGTCGACCGCCCGGACCGGGTGCTCGGTCCGCTGACCGCCCGGCAACTCGCGATCCTCGGCGTCACCGGCCTCCTGCTCTACGGCCTGTACTCGCTGACCCGTGGGTTCGTGCCGCTGCCGGTGTTCCTCATCGTCGCCATCCCGGTCGGGATCACGGCCACCGTGCTGGCTCTCGGGCAGCGTGACGGGCTGCCCCTGGACCGCCTCGCGCTCGCCGCGATCCGCCAGCACCTGTCTCCGCGGCACCGGGTCGCCGCGCCCGAAGGCGTCCGCGCGGCCCCGGCCTGGCTCACCGCCCAGCACTCCGACACCCGCGCCCGTAGCCGTGGCGGACGGCGTCGGTCACCGGCCGGGACCGAGCCGGTGTCCCCGGCACCGTTGGAGCTGCCCGCCCACGGTGTCGCCGACACCGGCGCACACGCCGGGATCGTCGACCTCGGCACGGACGGGCTCGCGGTCATCGCCGTGTGCAGCACCGTCAACTTCTCGCTGCGCACACCCGGGGAGCAGGAGGCGCTCGTCGCCTCGTTCGCGCGCTACCTGCACTCACTGACCGCGCCCGTGCAGATCCTCATCCGCGCCGAACGGCTCGACCTCGCCCCGCAGATCGCCGAACTCCGGGCCCACGCCGGCGGTCTCCCGCACCCCGCCTTGGAAGCGGCCGCGCGGGACCACGCGGACTACCTCGCTGAGCTCACCGCCCAGGCGGATCTACTCCGCCGCCAAGTGCTGCTTGTGCTGCGCGAACCGTTGCGAACCGGCCCAGCCACACCTGCCACCGCGTCGAGCGTGCTGCCATGGCGGCACCACCGCCACGACAACGGACCGGTGGAGAACGGAGTACGGCAGGCGGCCGAGCAACGCCTGGTGCGCCGCCTGGGCGAGGCCATCGAGCTGCTGACCCCGGCCGGGATCGTGGCCACCCCACTCGACGCCGCCGCCGCGACCGGCGTACTCGCGGCGGCCTGCAACCCCGACACCTTCCTGCCGCCCTCGGCCGCGCTGGCGGGGGCCGACGAGGTCGTCACCTCCACCACCACCTTCACCGACCTCTACGGCCCCGACGACCCCGCCGGCGATGCCGATCTCGCGGCGTCGTCGTCTCACCCGGCTCCGCCGCGTCCATCCACTGTCGCGCCGCGCTCCGGTCGCTCGCAGGCGCCGGGCCCGTGGCTGTCCGAGGACGAGGACTGGGACTACGACGACGAGATCGAAAGCAGGTAACCCCTGATGGCACGCACCAGAAACCACAGCACCGTGGCCCGGTCCGGGTCGGCGGGAGCGTTCACCCCGGACGCGCTGTCGGTGTCCGCCCGGCACCTCGAGGTCGGCAACGAATTCGTCGCGAGCTTCGGCGTCACGGGCTATCCGCAGGAGGTCTACCCCGGCTGGCTCGCCCCGCTGCTGACCTACCCCGCGCGGCTGGACGTGTCGGTCCACGTCCAGCCCGTCGACCCGGCGACGGCGGCCAGCGGACTGCGCAAGCAACGCGCCAAACTCGAATCGTCCCGCCGCCACAACGCGAAGCATGACCGGCTCGACGACCCGGACCTCGACGCCGCCGCCGAGGACGCCGCCGACCTGTCGCGCAGCATCGCCCGCGGCGACGGACGCCTGTTCCGCTTCGGGCTGTATCTCACCGTGCACGCCCCGGACGAAACCTCTCTCGCTGAGGAAGTCTCCGCGCTGCGGTCGCTGTGCGCGTCCCTGTTGCTGGACGCGAAACCCGCGACCTACCGGGCTTTGCAGGGCTGGGTGAGCACCCTGCCACTCGGTCTGGACCCGCTCGGTCTGAAGAGGACGTTCGACACTGCCGCGGTCAGCGCCGCGTATCCGTTCACCTCGCCGGACCTCCCGCCGACCGACCCGACGACCTCCGCGCCGTCAGGGGTCCTCTACGGCTACAACGTCGGCTCCTCCGGGCTGGTCCATTGGGACCGGTTCGCCTGCGACAACTACAACTCCGTCGTCCTCGGCAGGTCGGGCGCGGGAAAGTCGTACTTCGTCAAGCTCGAGACCCTGCGCAGCCTCTACCGCCGACTCGGCGACACCGAGAACGGGTGGGCCACCCACGGAGTCCAGGCATTCGTCATCGACCCCGAAGACGAGTACGCCCGCCTGGCCTCCCAGGTCGGCGGCACCTACGTCCACCTCGGCGCGGGCGGAGTCCGGCTGAACCCGTTCGACCTGCCTGTGCACCTCGGCGCGAACGGACGCCGGACCGCGCCACAGGACGCCCTCAAGAGGCGCAGCTTATTCCTGCACACTGTCCTGGCTGTGCTGTTCGGCGCGGAGGTCACCGCCGCCGAACGAGCCGTGCTCGACACCGCGATCACCGCCACCTACCACCGCGCGGGCATCACCGGTGACGCCCGCACCTGGACACGCCCGGCGCCGCTGCTGCGCGACTTGCGCGACGTACTCGCCACCACCGGCGACGGTGGCGACGCGATGGCCGCCGACCTCGCAGCCCGGCTGCACCCGTTTGTCGATGGCTCGTTCGCCGACCTCTTCGACGGGCCCACCACGACCACCCCGGACGGGCACCTCGTGGTGTTCTCCCTGCGCGACCTGCCCGACGAGCTACGCACGATCGGCACCCTGCTCGTGCTCGACACCGTCTGGCGGCGCGTCTCGAACCCGGCCGACCGCCGACCCCGGCTGGTCGTGGTCGACGAAGCCGGAGTCCTCATGCGCCAGCAGGAGGCCGCACTGTTCCTGCTGCGCCTGGCCAAAGCCGCCCGCAAACACTGGTGCGGGCTGACCACTGCCACCCAGGACGCCGCTGATTTGCTCGGCAGCGACCTGGGCAAAGCCATCGTGAGCAACGCCGCGACCCAGGTGCTCCTTCGCGCGGCGCCGCAGGCGATCGACGAGATCGCCGAGGCCTTCGACCTCTCCGTCGGAGAGCGGCGGTTCCTGCTGTCGGCCGACCGCGGCCAAGGCCTGCTCAGCTCCGGCACGCTGCGAGTGGCGGTCCAGTCACTGGCCTCGCCCACGGAGAACTTCTTGATCACCACCGATCCCGCCGAACTGGCCCGGTTCGCCGAACAGGACCCGGATGCCACCGACAGCGGCCTCGCTGAGGCCTACATCGACCTCGGTCCCGCCGAGACCACCGGCTCCGTCGACGAGACCGGCAGTGCCGATATCGACGATGGGTTCGACGACGCAAGACAGGTCGACCTCGACACCGCGTGATTCCGGCCTCGTGCCGCTTCCCGGCTTTCCCTTGTCTCACAGTGGTTTTCCCGGAAGGGAGTTCTGTCATGTCCGTACACACCGCGGCATCCCCGGTGACGCAGAACGGGGTGAGTGACTATCTGCGAGACCCCGGCGGCGTCACCGGTCGCATGCTCACCGCCGCAGGCGACTGGGCACTGACCTGGGGGCCAGTCGCCGTCCCGGCCCTGGCCGTGGTCCTGACGGGCGCGGTCGTGGCGCGGCGCTGGTGGCGCGCTCGCCGCCACGCCGCACTGCTGGCCGATGCTCGCCGGATCACCGTGCTCGCCCCGCCGACCGTCGATCCCGCCGGCGGGGCCGCGGTCTGGTCCAACCTCGTCGGACTGCTCCGCCCCGCCTGGCGGCGGTTCTGGGCCGGGCAGCCTCATCTGGCGATGGAGTACGTGTTCGGCGAGCACGGTGTCACCGTGCAGTTCTGGGTCCCCGGCGTCATCCCGCCGTCGCTGGTGGAACGGGCGGTCGAGGCTGCCTGGCCCGGCGCCCACACCCGCACCAACCCAGCCACCCCACCCTTCCCCGCGCTGGAGTCCGGGCGCCGGCGGATCACCGTCGGCGGCCAGCTGCGCCTCGCCCGCGCCGAGGCCCTCCCGATCCGCACCGGGTTCGACGCCGACCCGATCCGCGGTCTGCTCGGCGCGCCGGTCGGGCTCGGCCGCGACGAGCGGGCTTGCGTGCAGATCCTCGCCCGCCCGGTCACCGGACGACGCGTCGCCCAAGCCCGCCGCGCCGCCCGCCGGGTCCACCACGGCTCCTCGGGACGGCTCGGGGGACGGATCCTCGACGCGATCACCCCAGGCGCGAACGCCACCCGCACTCGCCGGACCCCGGACTCACGACGCATTAGCCAGGATCCGCAGCTGTCGCTCGAGTACTCGACACAGAACAAGGCGATCGTGGGCAAGCAGCGCGGTTCGCAGTACGAGACCGTGATCCGGTACGGCGTGGCCACCGACCTTCCCGCCGACGCGGCCGACGACCTGGTGCGCCAGGCGCGCGACACCGCACGCGGGCGGGCGCACGCGCTGGCCGCCGCGTTCGCCGCCTACACCGACCACAACCACTACACCCGCACCCGCCTCCACCGGCCCGCCCGCGCGCTCGCCGACCGGCGCCTCGACCGTGGAGACCTGCTCTCCGTGCCTGAACTCGCAGCGCTCGCGCATCTGCCCACCGACGCCGAGATCCCCGGCGTCGAACGCGCCGGAGCCAAAGCCGTCGCCCCACCACCCGGCATCCCCGCCCCAGGGACGGGCGTGATGCCGCTGGGGCACTCCGACACCGGCCACGCCCGGCCGGTCGGGCTGCGGCTCGCCGACGCCCGCTACCACCTGCACCTGATCGGACCGACCGGTTCCGGGAAGTCCACCCTGCTCGGCCAGATCATCCTCGACGACGTCGACAACCAGCGCGGTGTCGTCCTAATCGATCCGAAAGGCGACCTGGTCACCGACATCCTCAACCGGCTCCCCCGCAGCGCGGCCGAGCGGGTGGTGCTGTTCGACGCCGACTCCCGGCACCGCCCACCCGTCCTCAACCCGCTGGAGGGCGGGGAAACCGACCGTGAGGTCGACAACCTCGTCTCCGTCTTCCGCCGCGTGTACTCGGCGTTCTGGGGACCGCGCACCGACGACCTCATGCGCGCAGCCTGCCTCACCCTGCGCGCTCAAGAAGCCGTACCAACCCTGGCCGACCTCCCGAAACTCCTCACCAGCGAAGCCTTCCGATCCCGCATCACCACCGGCCTCACCGACCCCGTGCTACGCGGATTCTGGGAGTGGTACGACGAACTCACCGACAGCTCCCGATCCCAGGTGATCTCGCCGCTGATGAACAAACTCCGTGCGTTCTTGCTGCGCCCCTTCGTAAAAGAAGCCATCGCCGGAGGACGCTCCACAGTGGACATGTCGCAGGTGCTCAACGAGGGCGGGATCTGCCTCGTGCGCATCCCCAAAGGCTCACTCGGGGAAGAGACCACCCGGCTGGTCGGGTCGCTGGTCGTGGCCCGAACCTGGCAGGCCACCACCGCCCGCGCCAGTGTCCCGCAGCGCCTGCGCCCCGACGCGCACACCGTGATCGACGAGTGCCACAACTTCCTGCATCTCCCCTACCCCATGGAAGACATGCTCGCCGAGGCCCGCGCGTTCCGGAACGGATTCATCCTGGCCCACCAGCACCTCGGCCAGCTATCGAGAGAACTGAAAGAAGGCCTCTCCACCAACGCCCGCAACAAAATCATCTACTCCTCCTCCCCCGAAGACGCCCGCGAACTCGCCCGCCACACCACACCCCGGCTCTCCGAACACGACCTGTCCCACCTCGGCGTCTACCACGCCGCCGCACGCCTGGTCGTGCACGGCGAGGAAACCGAGCCCTTCACCATGACCACCACACCCCTGCCCGACCCGATCCCCGGGCGGGCACGCGAAATCCGGGCCGTGCTCCGCGCCCAGCGCCGCGCACACAACACCGCAACCAGCACGACCTCCCGCGCCGGAAGCCCAGCGGCCACAACCACCGCGACGCGGGCAGAGCGCCGGGCTTCCCCGACCCGGCCGCCCCGGACCGACCCACGCCGTACCCGCCCCTAGGCGCCCGCCGGACGCGGATTTGCCTTCGCGCCACACGGAACAGCCGCTGCCGCCCGGTTCTCGTCCATGGCCCGCATCGGTCTGCCCACAGCAGTTGTCCACAGTCTGTTGACGATCAAGGGAGCGCTCGTTGATCACGACCACTACCCGCCAGCACACTTTGCGGGATCATCTGCCCGGACGTCATACCGCCCGCGCCGCCAGCTCGGTCGAGCACCAAGCCATGCTCGCTTCCCGTCTCACCGTCCGCGACAAGTGGCTCCTGGCCCTGCTGCACGAGCACCGGGTCCTGACCAGCTTCCAGATCCAGGACGCGGCGTTCCCCTCAGGGCGGTCGGCACGCCAGCGGGTGCTCGACCTCTACCTCTGGCGCGCGATCTCCCGGTTCCGGCCGTTCCAGCAACTCGGCTCCGCCCCGATGCACTACGTCCTCGGCCCGGCCGGCGCCGCCGTGCTCGCCGCCGAACACGGCCTCGAGGTCAAGGAACTCGGCTACCGGCACGACCGCGCCATGGCCATCGCCCACAACCAGCGCCTCGCCCACACCGTCGGCGTCAACGACTTCTTCACCTCTCTCATCGCCCGCACCCGCCACACCAAGGCCGACGAGGCGGTGACGGCCTGGTGGTCGGAATCCCGCTGCGCCCGTCACTTCGGCGACCTCGTCATCCCCGACGGCTACGGCCGCTGGCGCACCCACCACCACGGCACCACGAAGGAGGTGGAGTGGTTCCTCGAATTCGACACCGGAACCGAGTCCCTCACCAAGGTCGGCCGCAAGCTGACCGGCTACGCGCGGCTGGCTGAGTCGACCGGGATCGCGACGCCGGTGCTGATGTGGCTACCGACCACCCGCCGTGAAGCCGGTGCCCGCACCGCCCTGGCCCGCGTCCACGCCGGACTCGACGCCCCTCGCACGGTGCCGGTAGCCACCGCCGCGGCCGACCTGCTCGACCCCGCCTCGCCGCACCCGAGCCCGGCCGAGGCGGTCTGGCTACCACTGACCTCGGCCCGCACCGATCGCGCCGTCCCGCGCTACAACCTCGCCGACCTTGCCGACGCCTGGCCCGGCCTGAAACCACCGGCCGGCCCCGGCACCGAGGACGGTGACGGCGAGGCCGCCGCGGCGGCCTCGCCGTACCGGCTGCCACCACCGAGTCCAATCCCACCGCGGGCAACGCCGAACCGGATCGCGCGCGGCGAGAACTGACCTGGCAGCGCCATCTCGTCCGCAACGCGTCCCGTTGCCACCTATCGCCGTGAAAGGAGCGCGATCCAGCCATGGGAAGCAAACTCGGGGCCGCCGTCGGCGCCGTGGTCCTCGCTATTCCGTTGCTCATCGGCGCCGGTGTCGCCGGCATCGTCAGCTCGTTGTCCGGCGGCAACGGCGCGAGTTCGCTGATCTGCACACCCGACGGGGCGATGACCGGCACGGTGACGGGCCTGACCGCCGAGCAGATGGGCAACGCCGCCACCATCGTCGCGGTCGGCAGACAGATGGCGATACCCGAGCCGGGCTGGGTGGTCGCGATCGCCGCCGCGATGCAGGAGTCCAAGCTCCGCAACCTGCTCTACGGCGACCGGGACTCCCTCGGACTTTTCCAGCAACGCCCCTCGATGGGCTGGGGCACCCCGCAACAGATCACCACACCGACCTACGCGGCGGCAAAGTTCTTCGAGCGCCTCACTGCCACACCGAACTGGCAGAGCATGAGCGTCAACGACGCCGCACAGACCGTGCAGGGCTCAGGGTTCCCCAATGCTTACGCACAGCACGAGGATAAGGCGCGTGCGGTCGTCGCGGCTGTGTCCGGGGTGCGCTGTCAGCCCGCGCCCGCTACGGCCGGAACTGGTGACTGCAACGACATCCAGGCGCCGAACGCTGCCGCGATGACCGCCATCAACTACGCGTGCGGGCAACGAGGGTTGCCGTATGTGTGGGGCGGCAACGGTCCGTTGAACGGTGACAGCGGATTCGACTGCTCAGGCTTGACTAAGGCGGCGTACCACGCGGCCGGAATCTCGCTTCCCCGCACCGCACACACTCAATACCACGCCGGGCCAAGAGTACCCGACGGGCAGCTCCTGCCGGGCGACCTCGTCTTCTATGGCACACCCTCGAAAATTCGGCACGTAGGGCTCTATATCGGGGCCGGGAAGATGGTGAACGCCCCGGACTTCGGTCAAGTCGTGCGAATCGACGACTACCGGCGTCCCGGCGACGACTACGCGGGCGCCACACGGCCCGCACAGTGATCTCGCTGCAAGCGAGCTCTGCTGCCGCGCAGATCTTGTGCCTCAAGTCGCAGTACAAATCAGCCTTCGAGGTCGGCGGATCGTACGCGTGGCTTTGCTTTCGGCTGGTCTCATAACGCCATCCACGCCTGACCTGTCGCGAATGACAAATGCGCGCCGTCGTTACCGTCGAGGTTATCGCGGGAAATTCCCGATCGCGTGATATTTACACGGATGCGTCGAGTCAAAACCTATACCTGGCTTGACATTCCGACGTGTATGGAGCGTCCCTGGACATGTCATAGCGCGGATCGCGCACCGCATTGCCACAGGGATGTGTCTCTTATGGACGAAACACGGGCAGCCGTTCCCGGCTGTGCCGCGGCACTTCCGGTGTTGCCGGGGGGCGAGGTGTGGGTGGCGATGCCGTACAAACCGGCATTCCCTGGCATCATCCCCGGCGACGAGACACCACCGGGCGTCATCGAAGACCAGACCCGGTTCCCCGCCCTGCACAATCTAGACAATGACGTCGAGGTCGGACTGCGGTGCCGCACCGCCGTCGCGCGCTGGATCGGGATCCATCTGGAACCGTTCTACAGCAACGCCGAGTACCGCTTCACCTGGCGCGGGGACATCCTGGAAATCCACGACGGCGGCCCCTGGGGCGAAGCCGACGGTTCACCGCCGCGCGTGATCCGGCCCGGGGACGACGGCCGTTACGAGATCCGTGACCTGTGGTACCCCGTCACCCCGGTGACGGTCGGTGAGCTGTATCAGCGGCATCCTGACGCGCTGGTCACGCTGGCACGCGACGACACCCCGGCCCCCGTCCCGCACATGGTGGCGTACCTGACCGATCATCCCGGTGCGCCGTCGTCGTTACGGCGCGGCATCGAGACCGCGCTGGCGAAACTCGCCACTGACCTGGACCGGTGACCACCGATGACAGCGGTGGTCACGGCCTACGACGTCCCCGAGATCCGGGCCCGCATGACCGAATGGACCCGGGACCCCGGCCTGGACGGCGCGGGCAACTGGTACCGGTTCTTCGTCGGCCCCCGGCCCGAGGACTCGGCGGGAGAGCCCGCGTTCCCGCCGCTGGATGACGTCGGCGCCACGATCGCGGACACACTCCGCGCCCAGATCCCGGCCGCCGAACTGTTCTACGTCTCCGCCAACCTGACCGACCTCGCCAGCCACGCCGCGACCACGCTGGTCGACTACCGCCTCCACCCCGAAGACCTGCCCGCCCCCGTGGGACTCATGGTCTACGAACACCCACCCGTCACCCAGACCGCCAACGCACTGCACAACGACGTCTCTCTCGTGTCGTGGGGTCCAGGGCGTGGCGGCCTGTGGGTGCAGACCTGGGGCACCGTCCCCGATCCCCTGCCAACAGCGGTCGACGTGGGCCGCAAGCTCGCCCGGCTACCCCGCGACTTCGCCCTGTCCCAGATGCGGAAAGCCGCCGCGCTGAACCTGCCGCTACCCGCCCTGGACAACAAACCCGCCAGCCACGACGACGCCGTCGACCAAGCCGCCAAACACCTCCTGGCCACGTTCATGAGCAATACCGAACGCGCACCGATTCCGCCGAGTTTCTCCCCACCACACGGCTACCAATGGTGCGGCCTCACCCCCATGACGTTCACCGACATGAAGGGCTGGCCCAGCGCACTGACCGAAGGCACCGCCGCCGCCACGATCGACGCACAGTTCGCGTTGCAGCGCACCATCCTCACCACCTGGCTCCTGATGGGCCAGACCCTCGTACGTTCCGAACGGATAGCCGCGCCCCGCGCCGCCCGCCGCCGCATCGAACGCTACGACCCCGCCCTCAATCAGGGCGTCCGGCTCGTCGACCTCCGGCGCGCCCGCACCACACCCGCCGACCGCCATAGCGACGCCTTCGGCCAAGGCACACGCGAATACCACCACAGCTGGATCGTTCGCGGCCACTGGCGCAACCAGTACTACCGCAGCCGAGACGACCACCGCCCCATCTGGATCGCCGACCACCTCGCCGGGCCAGAAGACAAACCCCTCATCGGCGGCGAACGCGTCCACGTCCTGCGCCGCTAACCCGGACACAGCCACCTGCCGTGATGCGAGCGGGCCGCGACTGTCCACAATAGACGACCTGCACCCGCAGGCGATTGAAAAACAATGGGAAAGGAACCCGCAACATGACCACTACAGAAAGCATCGGCACCCCGGTGGCCCAACCAACTCCGGCCCCCGTGGCGATCGTGGGCGATTTTCACGACGACACCGCCGAGCTGCCGCTCCGGGACATCGCCGCCCGCATCCGCGAGGACCTCGTCGCGATCCAGGAAGACGACATGATCCACGCCGACGCGGAGTTCGCCGTCGCGGCGGATGAATCCGGTCCGCAGAATCAGATCCGCATCACGATCACCGGACTGCCCCACAGCGACCACGGCACCGCCGACGCGCCGACCATGGACGTGACGCGGGAGGTCTTCCGGTCGGCATTCGCACTCGCCAGCCACTACAACCGGTTCGTCAGCAGCCCCTACCAGCTGCGGTACCTCGTGGTCATCCAAGCCGTCCACAACAGCGGCACCGCCTACGCCGAAGGCGTCGGCGGCATCGGGATCTGGGGCACGCTGCCCCAGACCTGACCCACCCCGAAACGACAACATGCCCCTTACGGGCGCGGCAATCACGGGCCGCGCCCGTAGTGGGCTGTCAGCTACGGCACCGTAGCCCGCACCGGTGCCGCCCCGGTTGCGTGACAACCGGAGCGGATCGCGAAACGCCGAAACGCCCGACGGCGGCACCCACACGTGGTCCGGTTCGTATACGGGCAAACGCTGAAAGACACGACGTGTCCACATGAGACACGTGTCTTGTTTGACGGATCGCTTGACAATGGCGCGGTGACGAAGCGTCCATAGACGTGTAGCCCGAACAACCGGATGCGCACCGGCGGGCCAACGGCCCCGGCCGGGGCATGACCATCCCATTCCATACCAACACATGGAGTCCGTCATGTCCCGCAAGAACCGCAACATCAGCATCGCCACGATCCCCGACGCCACCGACAGCGACCGCCACCTGCACGCCGTGTCCGATGCGCCCGGCAAGCAGAACACGCCCACCACGGAAGACAAAGTGCTGGCCGCGCTGACCGACAATCCCGCCTCTACGACCGCCGCACTGGCGAAGGCCGCCGAAGTCGGCCGTTCGACCGCCGCGAAGATCCTGGCCCGCTGGGGACGCGACGGCACCGCTATCCGGACCGCCGGAGACGGCCCGCGCAACCCCGACACATGGACGCTCACTCCGTCGGACCGTGACACCACCGCATCCGACACCGACGACGCACAGCCGGACATTGCGGCGGGCAACATCGCCGAAACCACCGAAGCGACGAAGATGACCGTCTCCAACACCGACGACGCCCCGGAATCCACCACCACGGACACCTCCCAGGACGACGCCGGTCCGGCTACTGCCGCCGACGACGCTGGGACCACCCCGTTGCCCGACACCGCACGGGAGGATCCGACGGACGGCGCGACCAAGCCCGAGCCGTCTGTGACGGGGTCGCCTGCGGTCACCGAAACCGCCCGCCCGGACAAGGACCGACTGCCCAAGGGCGGGCTGCGAGCCATGGTGGAGGAGTACCTGACCGAACACCCGGGCGAGGACTTCGGGCCCGCCAAAATCGGCAAGGACCTCGGCCGTTCGGCCGGGGCGGTCAACAACGCCCTGGAGAAGCTCGTCGCAGACGGGTACGCGCGCAAAACCTGCGAGGCACCGAAGCGGTTCGCCATCAACCCGGACAAGACCGACGTCCCGAACACGAGCGACGAAGCCACCGAGCCCGCGCTGAAATCCTGACGCCCGCCCGCCTAATCCGCGCGCAGGACCGCCTCTTGGGCAACCGGTCCTGCGCGCGGACTTCTCATAGCTCCGGCGCGCTGGTCCCGCCCCCGTTAGCGCCGCGATCGCCTACGCCACGGGTTAAGCGGTCGATGGCCAGCGATAACCTCGGCCGCGCCCGTCCAGTACGGCGGTGGCACTTTCCCGCCGCCCACTGGCCGCATCGTTCCCCGCCCCCACGAGCACGAACGTGGTTGTTTCTTATGTTGCCCATACCGTCGATGGGCCGCATCCCTGCACTGGTGACAGCGGCCGGGGGCCTGTCGGCTACGCGTCGATGATGGCGTGCAGCAGGGCGCGGGTTTCGGCGTCGGTGGAGTAGAGCACGGTGCCCGCCGTGGCGCGGGTGAGCAGCACGCGGTAGGTGCGGCGCACCCATAGGTCGACGTCGGCGGCTGTCGCGCCGTCGAGGGCGTCGTCGCGGGTGGCGGCGGGGTCGGTGATCCACCGGTCGTCGCGCCACAGGAGGTCGGGGCCGAGGATGACGCCGCCGTAGTCGTACTCGAAGCCTTGCGCGCTGTAGACGTTGCCGATCTGGCCGGCGCCCGCGGGATCGATCGCCCACAATGGCGAGGGCGGCATCCCGTTGACCGCGCGCTGGCCCTTCACACTCCACGGGCGGCGCCAGTCGCCGATCACGATGTCCTCGACCAACGGATTTCCTGGACTCGCGTCGCTCCACGGCCAGCACAACCCGGCCGTGATCCGGGCGCTCGCCCCGACCTCGGTCTTCGGACGCAGCAACTGCTCCAGCTCGCCGGGGCTGTCGGCCACCCGCAGCTCGAACCGCGGCGCGGAGTCCTTGTCCCCGCTCCAGGAGGTCGGCGGGCTGAGTGGGTCGTCGAGGCCGAGTAGGCGACGGACCCAGCTGTCGTAGCGGACGTTGTGATGGCGGTGCTGGCTCGTCAGCTCGGCGATGTGCAGGGTGGTGCCGCAGGCTCGGGCGGCTGTCGCGAGGTAGTCGCGGGTGCCGATTTGTCCGGGACGGATCGCCTGGTCCTCGTCGAGGAGGAACACCACGACACGGGCGGTCTCGAGCAGCTGTGCGGCCTGGGTGCGGTCGCTGCGGCGCGAGACAGGGGTGTAGCGGGTGTTCGAGGTGGTCCGCAGTTGGTGCGCGTCGTCGCACACCAGCAGGTCCAGCCCGTCGGGGTCGGTGTCGGTGGCGGTGCCGAAGTACTGGAAGAGCTTCTGGGTGGCGCGGGAGCCGTGTCCGGCGGTCTTGCGCAGCGCGGTGGTGAACGCCTGCGAGCCGGTGGCGTGGCGGGCCAGGTAGCCGGCGCGCACCGCCTCGCCGAGCAGAGTCAGCGCGAGGGCGCTCTTGCCCGTGCCCGCGGCGCCGGCGACCACCACGACTGCCCTCGGGCCGTCCTCGTCGGCGAGGTACCGACGGACGTGGTCGAGGACAGCCTGCTGATCGCGGTCCAGGCCGAACACGTCGGCGTGGGTGAGTGAGCGGGCCGCGAGGTCGAACAGCGTGGGCGCCGCGGGGCGCGAGGGGGATCCTGCGCTCGGCATGATGAGTTCGGTCCTCCTCACTGGTGAGACGAACGTGCGTCAGCTGGACGTGTGGCCTGGCGAGCTGCGGCCAGGCGAAGGGTGTGGTGGAACCACGTGCTCTGCGGCGGTGTCGCGGCCGGGGCGCACCCTACCCTCGGATTTCTCCGAGACGGGATCTGGTACCGCACGGCGAGCGAGGTCGATGCCCGCCGGGCGGGTCCGGGGCGGTAGAGAGTGTGGTCATCGCGGCTCTGCTTCGACGGTCGTGTTCGAGTCGGCCGAGGTCTGGTGGCCAGGACGAATCCAGCGGTGGGTGTCCGGGTCCCAGGTCGCGGTGATCATCAGGCGGTTGAGGTCGGGGAGCCCGTCCCCGTACGTCCAGCCGAACTCAAAGCATTCCGACCGCGCCGGGCCATCGCCCAGACCAGGTGTCTCGCGGGCATGAGCACGCTTCGTCGTGACCTGTGCGCTGCAGTCCGGTGGCCAAGACAGCGCGCCACGGAACACCACTCATCGTGGATGTGGCCGATCTTGACGTGGCAACGCGGGCAGGCAGGCTGCAAGGGCCCACGAGGGCGCAACCAGAGCGGGGTGGTCATGCGGGCCTCCTGGTCGGGTCGTGCTGGCTTTCGAAGTGCTCGTTCCACAACTGTGTCTCGGCGCCCGCATGTGTGTAGGGCGGGCGCCCATTGGGGCTGGTTAGCAGGTGGTGCTGCGTGAGGACCAGTCCGGCTCCGGCGGTGATGGCCTCGGCGAGGCGCAAGTGCATGCGTGCCCAGTCGAGGCAGCGCCGGTACTCGTCCTGGTGATACGCGCGGCTGCTGAGGCTGGGGTACATCGCGCGAGCCTGGGCGAAGAGGGCCTCGGCGGCGGCGCAGTGCTCAGCGGCGCTGCGCGGCTCCACCGCCTCTGTTGCGGCGGTCGGGTCGACGGGTGCGGTGTTGTTCGGTGACATGGTGTCTTCTCCTTCAGGGTTGCGGGCTGGAAGACGGGATCAGGAGGCGGTTAGCACCGCGCGGGCGCGAGGGTCCTCCAGCACCGGGTGCGTGGTGTGGCGCTCGTCATCGGCGACGCGGACCCGCGCGCCGAAGCGGGGCGGGCCGCCGCACGGATCGGTCCATCCATAGAGGGCGGGCAGTTGCGCGAGCGAGTGCGTGGCGGATGCGGCGGCTGGATCGCCGTCGTGGTAGCCGAAGACCTCGAATGCCAGCTCCACGTCCGTCTCGTAGGCAGTGAGGGCGTAGCGCAGGTGCGGTGGCAGCTGTGCCCGGAGCTCGGTGAGGGCGGCAGGTTCGCCCGGACCGGGTGGTCCTGTGACATCAGCGAGGATCCGCAGTCCGAGCTGGGTTAGGTCGTGTTGATAGGTGTCGCCCAGCAGTGGGCCGTAGCGGCGGGCGGTGGTGTCGGCGGCGTCGATCCCGGTGTAGCCGCAGCTGTCGCGCATGTGCGGGAAGGCCAGTGGTGTCTCGTCGGGTCCGGGTGGGATGTACTCGTCGGCGCGTAGCGACCACCTGTCACCTCGTCGCGCGGTCCACACCGCGTCAGTGTCGAAGGCATACACGTAGTCGGTGCCGTGGCTGGTGGGCCAGGGCCACGGCCACGCATGGTTTCCGAGCGTCACCTCGCCGGCTTCGTGGATCTCGGCGGTGCGCAGGAAGAGGGCGACGAGGATGATGAACCCGCCCGCGGACCGGGCTCGCGTGATCTCGTCGAGCCAGCGGCCGTTGCGGGTGCCGAGGTGGACCGATCCGAGCCAGTCGGCGTCGGGGCCGCGCCCGAGGTAGAAGTCGTGCGTCGTGCTGCTCATCGGGCGTCACCGCCGATGATGGGCATGTCGGCGGGTTTCTCCCGCATCAGCGGCATCGGCACCGACGGTGGCGCGGCCGGATCACGAAGCCACGCGTACAAATCGGGCGGCCCGAGCGGGTCGTCACCCTCGGGAAACCACGGGTTGCGCGGGTCGATACGGTGCCAGCGGACACCACCGCTCACCGTGGAGAACACCGCGCCGTCGCCGGGGTCGAAGGTGATGATCCAGGTGCTGTTGTGGCTGGAATACCACAGCCACGGCCAGCCGAGCTCGCGGCGATACGCGCGGCCGAGACGTTCCTCCTCCCACACATCGAAAGCGTCGGCCACGGCGGCGCGGAAGATGGCCTCGGTCGTCGCGGTCACCGCCAGCCGCACGGGTGGGACAGCGAGGAAGTTCTCGGGATAGCACTCCCCGTACAGGGAGCCGATCCATTCCGCGCCCTCGCCGCGTCCGAGGTAGAAGTCGGTGTTGCTCGACATCGCCAGGTCCTCCTTATCGTGACGCATGCGGGTTCGGGGTCACGGGTGCCGGGACACAGGCGTACGGATCAGGCGGCGGATACGGCGGAGCGTCGCCGTCGTGGGTGGCGTCCTGGTCGTGTTCGGTGGCGCGGCCGAGGATGTAAGCGAGCACGATCACCGGGGTCCACGGGCCGGGCAGCAGCACGGCCAGCACAGTCCACATAAGACGCTTCCTCCTGTCACGCATGATGTGTCGACCTTTCTGTAGTGCGGGGAATTGGGTTGGTCAGCTGAAGGTGGGAATCGCGCCCAGCGTGCCGACGACATCTGCCACGACGGCGGGCACGTCCATCACCGCGAACACGGCGTAGCCGCCGAGTTCGGTGTTGGCGGTGACCCCGACCCGGCCGCCCAGCACCGCCTCGCAACGGCCGCTATTCCACTGCTCGAATGAGACCTCCGCCTCGGTGAGCATTCGCCACGCGTCCGGGCAGTACAGGAGCAGCACCTCGGGCCACGCGCGCTCGGGCACGTCGAGCTCGCCGCAATACAGCGCGGACACCACCGCGACAGTCGACGCGCGACCGGAGAGGATGTAACCCCAGTTCGGGTCGAATCGCTCGACCGGGCGGTACCGCTTATCACGTCCGGTCAGGGCGGGCAGGATCTCGCCCGCTTCCGGCTCGGCGTGACGGTAGAGGTCGTGGGGAATAGGCAGGAACGTAGTCATCGTTGGTCTGTCCTTTCTGGACTCTGAGGTCGTGGGATTTGCGTCAGAGCAAGTGCGAGTAGTCGGTGGCGGGTGAATCGGGCGGGCGGTGCACCGGGAGCGGGACCGCTGGTGCCGCACGGGGGTCGCGTAGCCACGTCGCGAAGTCCGGCGGTCCGCACCGCAACGGCGGGCGCGGGTCGTCAGGGTCGAGGCGGTGCCAGCGGTCGCCACCACCCGCCGTCATGTGCGCGGCACCGTCGAAGTGGGTGATGATCCAGTCGTTGCTGTGGCTGGATTCCCAGTCCCACGGCCACCCGTTCCGGGGTTCGTGCGCGGCGCCGAGTCCCCCGACCGCCCACATCAGCAGCAGGTCCTTCACCACCGCCCGGTACGCCGACGGCTCGCGCGCGGTCAGTGTGGCGCGGCCGTGAGACAACTTGAGGAGGTTGTCGGGGTGGCAGGCGAACTGCAGCGAACCCAGCCAGTGCGCAGTCGGTCCGGTGCCGAGGTAGAAGTCGGTGCGCGTGACCAACACGAAGTCCTCTCCTGGCGGGCTTGCTGGGTCAGAGGTCCTCGCGGACGGGGCATCCAGGTGTGTGGCCTACGCCGAAGGTCAGTCCGGGCGGGCACGGCACCGAGGTGCCCGTGGCCCGTGCGTCGAGGTAGCGGCCCAGCGCGGCAGGGTCGTTGGCCGCGAGCAGCGGCACCTCGCCACCGCACTCCGGGCACGGCCCGAGGACACGCAGGTCGTCCACCGTGCCGTTGCAACAGGTCAACCGGTACTCGGTGCCGCCGTCGGCGATGGTCACCAGAAACCAGTGCCACCCGCCGTGCTGACGGTCGGGGTCATCGGTCACCGTCACCGCCGTCCTCGCCACACCGAACTCCTCGGCCACGTCACGCCCCAAGGCGCGGCGGAGGGCGGCACGCTTGAGGTAGGCGGGATCACGGCCGACGTCAGAACCCGGGTCTTGTCGGCGAGCCCGGTCGAAGGCCTCGCGAGCGCGCCCGGCAAGCGTGGTACCTCGCCAAGCCGGAGGCCTCTCGCTGTGAAGAGTGATGCTGTGCCAGTCATTCTCGACGTTGTCGATGCCGCGAACAACGTCGGGCAGGTACAACACTCGGCGGCCGTCGAAGGTGTATGCGCCGCCCACGTGGAGGTTCCTGCGCCGCCACGTCTTCCACGTCGCGAGGTCGTGATTGCAGCCGGACACCGCTGGCCCGAAACCGCACATCGACCATGCCTCAGCCAGGGTGTCCAGCGCGGCATAGAAGTCGGTCTCGGTGGCAGCGGTCAGGAATCGCCGTCCGACAGGCAGCAAGGCGACGGTCGCGGGATCTGGTGTCCCGTCCGGGTATGCGGATTCCAGGTAGCCGACGTACTGGGTCCCTGGGCCCGTGCCGAGGAAGACCTCAACGCGGGAGACCTTGTGACTATTGCGGGAGCGCAGGCCTGTGAGGGTGGCGTTGATCGCGGTCATGTCGTCTCCTGGGTTTCCGTCGATGTGGATGGTGTGGTGGTGTCGACACGGAGTGCCTGTGCGAGCGCGGGAATGCGGGCGAGCGCGTCGTCGACCGACATGGTCAGCGTGATGCTCATGCGGTCGCCCCTCAGGAAGTAGATGCGGGCGGGCTCGGGTGCCTGCGGGAACGCGCTTTCCAACTGGTCGGCGATCTCGCGCTGAGCTTCGTATTGGCGCGTTTGGGCTTGGAGGCGTTCGCGTCGGGCGGTCTGGGCGCGGTCGAGCCACTGGTGGAAGGCCGGGATCAGTCGCTGGTGGATATGGGTCGCGACCTCGGCGGCCGGGGCACCGACAGCGAACCTGACAACAGGGAATGGGTCTCGGCGGTGCCAAAGGAAGACATCGTCAAGTTCTCGCGGGAGGTCCCCGGGAACGAGCTGGTAACACCACGCGCCCGGCCCTGGTACCGGTTGGAAACCGACACTGACTCCGGTGGCCAAGCACACGACGTCCGCGACCTGGTCTCGGCCACGGCCACGGCCAACCGTCCACTTGCCCGGTAGCGCGGTCGCGACGTCGATCGCAGCAAGAGCCACCCGACCTTCTTTGCTGATGCGTGCGGGTTTGTCAGCCGTCTCGACGGCTGTCGTTGTCATGACCGGGGCTCCTTTCGGTGTCCCGCGCGGAGTTCCGACGCGTTCGCGGAGTAGAGGCAGTGCGGGTGATGGGCGGGGTCGTCGTGGAATTCGAAGGGCGCGGTGTCGCAGAAGCGCTCCTCGGACTCGGGGTCGAGGTGGGCGCCGAGGTCGGCGAGGCCGGCGACTCGCACGATGGGGACCCGCGGTGCCTCGCAGTCCGGGCACGGGCCGAGCAGCAGCCAGGACCACATCACGAACCCGGACAGGTCGGGGATGAAGTACCAGCGGCGGCCGTCGTTGGTGACCTCGATCAAATCTCCCGGGGTGAGGGCCCCGGTGCCGTAGTGGCGGTCCGGGTCGTCCCGCACGAGCACGGTGTCGGCACCGACGCCGAGCGCGGCCGCGATATGGCTTGTCGTGATCGCGCGGCGATTCCACGAAGACTGGGCACCGTGGCGATCGGCGAACGCGCGCGGCGCGATGGCGCGGTGAAGGCGGGCGACGGTGATCGCGCGGTCGGCCAGCGAGGCAGGTGTCCTGCTGGGTGTTTCGTCGGTGGTCATCACGACCACCCCAGCGCGTCGGTGACGGGCGCGGGCACGTATCCGACCTGGTCGCTCGCGCCTAGCCACACCACGGGCTGATCGGCGCGATCCTGGATGCACACGACGCGCGCGAGAAGGTTTTCCAGGGGGTAGGCGGGTTGTGTCGCGAGCCGTACGGGGGCGGCGGGGTCGTAGTGGTCGAGGGCGGCGATCAGCTCGCCGACGGTGGCGATGGTGGTGTCGGTCATCGGTGGTCATCTCCAGTTCGCGGGTGGTTGTGGGCCCGGGCGGGGCGGGCATGAGGGGGAGGGTGTCCGCCCCGCCCGGGGTCTGTGGGTGGTTAGCGTGTGGCTCGTAGTGCGGCGGTGGCGGCTTGTCCGATGGCGCGGGCGGTGGCGGCGGGGTTGGTGAGGGTGTGCAGGGTGACGCCGTCCATCGGTTGGTTGGCGGGGTCGTCGTCGGGTAGGAGCCATAGGACCGCGCATCCGGTGGCGCGTAGGCGATCGAGGAGCCGCTGGCCCGGTTCGCGGGTCTCGTCTTCGAAGATCCCGTCGGAGATGATCACCAGAAGACGGGCGGCGTTCGGGCGAGACAGGCCGAGGGCGCCGTCGAGGGCTTCGGTGGCGTCGTCGATGGCGTGACCGCCATAGCCCGTGGTGAACTCGGTGACCCGGGCGGGGGTGGTTCCGGGGTGGGTGATCGGCGTGATGCGGCGCGACCCGAAGGTCACGGTGGCGGTAGTGGCGGGCACGTCGGTGTGGTGTGCGGCGGCGGCGAGAATCCACGCGGCCGAGGCGACCGGTTTCGTGTACTCCTCCATGGACCCGGTGACGTCGCAGATGATGCCGAGCCGTAGCGGTGGTGCGGGAACGGTTTTGCGGGTGGTGCGGGTGAACGGTTCGGCGGTGGGGATGGCGCCCGCCGCGCGTTGCGCGGCGGCGGTCATCGCGCCGCGCACCCGGAGTCGCCCGGGCGGTATGGCCGAGGTGGTCGTGGTGGCGGTGCGGTCACGGACCCCGGCGGTGGTCAGCGCGCGGGCCAGTTGCCGCGCGGCGGCCCGTTCCGCCGTGGTCGGCGGGCGGGTGCCCGTGATGTGGCTGGCGTACGGGCTGGTCCCGTGGCCGAAGGTTTTGTTCGCCGCGCTGGCCGCGCGGGCGCGGGCGGCGTCCTCGGCGGCGCGGGCCTCCATGGCGTCGGTGACGGGGTCGGTGGGCGCGGGGTCGGCGGCAGCCGAGTTGACGATGGCGATGGCGGCGGCGGTGATCGCTTGCGCCAATGGTGACGGCGTGCCGTTCCCGCTACCGGGCTGCGCGCCCGGGTCGGCCGTGCCGCGCTGGGGCGGCGGCTGGTCGGGGTCGTCGCCGAGTGCTTCGCACCAGCGGCACCCGAGTTCGATCATGGCGGTGGCGTTGTCGTCGGCGACACGGTGCGCCGTACGCCAGATGGCGCGCAACTGGGCGAGGGTGTCGTCGCCGAGAATGCCGCGCACGACCCGTTCGACCCGGGCGACTTCCCGACCGTTGAGGACACCGCCGTCCACACGTGCCAGCAGCAGCGCGGCGGACTGCGCGGCATCCTGTTTCGTCATGGTCGGTGCGGCGGCCGGGTCGTTGGCGCGGGTGTCGGCGAGGATGAGCTTCGTCGCGCTGCCACGCAGCCAATACCGGTCCTGCGGGCGGCGCCGCAACTGCGCGGCCTCGATCCGGGACTCTTCCAACAGGATCGCGGCCGCCGCCGCGCCCGGTGGCGCCCCGGGAGGTTCACGCCATACCGAGTGTTTCGCGTGGGCGGATTCGTGGGTCAGCAGCCCCCATGCTGTGCGGTAGCGCTTGCGGTCCCCGACCCGGTGCGGTTCGACGGTGGCGGGGTCGACCCCGCTGGGGAGGTGGATTCCGTCGACTTCGATGGCGGCGAGGTCGGGGAAGAAACACGCTGGGGCGTCGTGTCCCGCACCGGGGGCGACGGTGACCACGAGGTCGTCGCGGTCGGCGATGGCGGGGACCTCGTCCCCGAACCGGGCCGACAGGGTCAGCCATCCCGGGGCGGCGGGGAACACGGCGGTCGGTGTGGCGGCGGGTGCGGCGATGTGCGCGGTCATCGTTGTGTCCTTTCCGGACGGTCGTGGGCGGCGGGAACCGGTGGGGACGCGGCTAGAACTGTTCGCCGACGGTGAGCGGGGCGACGTGGGCGCCGAAGATGTTGCGGACCACGTCGGCGACGATGTCCTGGTCTTCTTCCGGCGCGGCGGCGATCAGGTTTCCGGCGGCGGTCATCGGGTCCAGCGCGGCGGCGGTGTCTTTCGCGGCGAGGAGTTCGCGCATCTGGGGCGCCCACCCGATCTCGCCCTTCTTCTGCCGTCCGGCGAGGTTTTTCGCGACCCGCACCACTTTCGGGTCGACGCCGATCCGGGCGGCGAGGTCGTAGTCGGTGGTCACCTCGATTTTGACCCGGAACCTCGACGCCAGCGCAGGGCTCAGTACCGCGCCGTGCACCCCGGGGTTGTGCCCGCCCACCACGTAGAACCCGGGTGCGGCGTCGACACGCTCCCAGTTGTTGGCCTTGATCGTGATGTGCCCGCGCCCGTCCATGACGGGATACACCACCGCGAGCACGGGCGCCGGGATGAGGGTGAAGTCGTCGATGAAGAACGCGCGCCCTTCACGCATCGCGGTCACCAGCGGCCCGTGCGCGAACGCGTAACTCCCGCCCGATGTGGGCACGTACCCGCCCACGATGTCGTCCACCGTGGTGTCACTGTCGCCCGGAAGGGTCACCGCGTCACCGAACGCGGCCTCGACCAGCGACGTCTTGCCCGTACCCGGGGGCCCGTACAGCAGCGAGGGAATCTTGTTCTGCCGCAACCGCCGCAACACCGTCACATCCGAACTGCCCGCCAGCTTGCGCGGGTGGTAGAGCTGTCCGTTCGGGCGCTGTACCGGTGCGGTCACCAGCGCGGGCGTGGTCACCTTTTTCGGCCCGGGGCAGCGTTTCGGTGTGACGGGCGCGGGCGGCGTGGTGGCGTCGCCTGTCGCGGGGTCGGTGGTGCGGGTACTGATCACGACGGTCGCGGCGGCGGCGGGAGTGTTGGCGTTGGCGCGGTAGGCGCGGGACGGCTGCCCCATGTAGTCCGCTTCCCCGCGCGTGGCGAGGGTTTCCAGGGCGTTGCCCACCGCGCCGGATGACCGGTTCAGGAGACGAGCGGCGGCGCCCGCCGTCACTCCGGCGTTGGCGGGTTGCTGGGTGAGCAGTTCGGCCACCATGCGGCGGAGTTCGCCGTTTCGCAACCGGTGGGCCGCGCCCGGGGCGGCGGGCGCGGTGCCCGTGGCCGGAGTCGTGGCGTTCGTGGTCATCGTGCTGGTTTCCCTTCACAGCAATGGGTTTCGGCGGTCATGGTGGGCGGGGACCGGGGCGGGTGGCGCGGGATGGCTACGCGCGGCGCGACGTGGTGATGAGCGCGAGCACGGCGTGGCCTTCGCTGGGGGCGGAGTATTCGGTGCCGTCGGCGGTCACCACCCGCCATTCGGATTGCCGCACGATGTCGGCGGGAAAGTAGCTACCGATGAAACGCCCGTCGGGACCGGTTACGGTGCCGTACAACAGTTGTTGACGGTCGGCGGGGTCGATCAACACACCCGTGACGGTGCAGTCGTTTTCGGTGTTGGTGCGGGTCACCACTTCGGGTTGCACGTCGCGGCTTATGGTCGGGTCGACCACGTACACCACGCGTTCCGGCTGGTTGTCGTCGTGGTTCATGGTGTTGCCCCTTTCGTTGCGGTGTCGCGGTTTCGCAGTCGGGTAATCAGTGGACGCGGTGGGGAAGTCGGCCGACGACGGCGACGGTGTGGGTGGTGTCGTCGTAGGTCGCGGCGTCGATCACGTGCCCGCATCCGTCGCACTTGTACAAGGGTTCGACCCACCGTTCGGGGGCGTGGGCGGCGTCATCGCCGTTGCTGTCGATCATGCAAAAACCGCTACTGTGTGGCGTGTTCCCGCACACGCACACCCAGCGTTCGCAGTCGTGGGCGGTGATCGTGGCGACAGTGGCCGCGCGCATGGTCGGCACGTCCGGGTGCGGCGCGGCGGGGTTGTGGTTCATGGTGTTCGGCCCCTTTCGCGGTGGGCACGGTGGGCGTGGTCAGTGGGTGGCCGCGAATTCGGCTTCCGCCGCTTCGGCGTCGCGGGTGTGGGATTCGGCGGCCGCGTCGGCGGTGTCGTGGTCGGGGTAGGTGTTGGACCAACCGCAATAGCAGTGCGCGGCGGCGGTGCCGCCCGGGTTGTCGGTGGTGTCGGCGTAGCACATAGCAATCCCCAATCACGTGTTTGCCGGTTTTCCGCTTTCCGGGGGACCATTCGCGCCCGGTGCGGTGGTTTGTGATGATTTCCGGTTTTCCCGGTGACACAACAAACGTAACTCGACCCCGGGCGCCCGCGCAATAGTTTTCCGGGGTCAATTTCGGGGAATTTTGCCTATATTTTCGCGTGAATGCGCGCGATTTCACGGACATGTTTGCCCAGGTCAGGCGGTTGCAGATTGCCCAAGAAGGGAGTGGCCGGCTACAGCTGAAACCGCGGGTAAATGTAGTTTGTTTTAATAAAAGAGAGAAAGAGAACAGAAGAAAGGGGGCAGGTGAGTGAGGTGCAAGGGTGAGCGCTGGTGAAACGATGAGGAAGCCGCGTGACATCGCCGCCGGGCCTGATGTGTTCACCTGCTTGGTGTCAAGCGAGTCTGGGATACCGGTGGATCCCCCTTTAGGGGGCGTGACCTGCGGGAACGACTGACACGGGGGGATCCGCCTTAAGCGGATACCGGAGGACGAGGCTGATTGGCCGGGTCGGCGGTCCCACGGTTGGCAGTCACGCTCCGCATAGGCGGAGGCGGCGGGCGCGGCACTGAGTGACCGCGCCGTCGGCTCGGGCCTGCTGTTCAAGGTGGTGTCCGCGCGCAGGGTATGCGGGTCGCCATGGTGGCGCCAGAGTATTTTTGTGGCGCGCGAGAGTCGCCGATAACACTCGACGAGAGTCGATGTCAGAGGTGCAGGGGAATGCAATTGTGCGCCCACGAAATTCTTTTTCTTTGACCTCGATGGTTGTGCTGCCACGGTCGACGCTAGCATCGGCACGGGCGGAATCGCGGCGGGAAATCGAGGTATTTCGCTGTTCCGCACAAATACCTTTACCGCGCGGGAAACACGCCTCGATCCCGAATGGACATGGCGTGTTCGCGAACCGGTGGCGTGTTCATTCATGGCGCCGTGGATCGGGAGAAGTCCCCGACCGGTATCCCGGTGTCGCGGGCGCGTAACCGCTTGGCGAGGTCGGCGGTGTCCGCGGTGGGCGTCGTGTCGATTTCAGCGAGGCGGGTTCGCAGGAGGTCCAAGGTGCGGGAGATCGCGTCGTGCCAGCCGAGTGCGTGCTGCAGGCGCATGATGTCGCGGTAGATCAGTTCGTTGTGCGGATCGAACGCCCGCGCGGTTTCCAGCAGATCCAAGGTGTAGTCGGGGTCGGCCTCAACGCGGACGCGGGCGAGCGCGGCCACGGCGTCGAGCGCGTCGCGCCGGGTCGCTTCCCGGGCGGCGATGAGCCAGTCGGAGTCCAGGCCGTCGGCCAGGGCGCCGCCGTAGTGCGCCACGATCGCCTCATAGGCGTCGGTGCGTCGCTCAGCCGCGGCGGTGCGCCGGCGGGTCACCGCGTCGGCGAAGGACCAGTAGTCGACCTCCACCACGGCGGGGTCGAGCCGGTACTGGCCGTGCTCGGCCAGGACCAGGTCGCCGGCGGTGCCGCGGGTGGCGGTGTCGAGGGCGCGGCGGATGCGGGACAGAACGGTGCGCAGCACGCTGGCGGGGTTGCGGGGCGGGTCGTTCGGCCAGAGAGCGTCGACGATCGCATCCCGGGACACCCCTCCGGGATGTACCGCGAGGAAGACCAGCAGTTCGAGCGGGCGGTTGCTCAGCGCGCCGGACACGTCGCGCAGCTCCCCCTCAGCCTTGCGAGGGTCGGAGCGCCAGTGCAGGGCAGGGGCACCGAACACTGTCAGCGCGAGTGGCGCCGGTGGGCTCGGATCCCTGCCGGTCACATGTGGGCGTGGTTCCTCGCCCGGTTCGCTGGCCGGGGGTGAATCCGGTGCGGGCGGTCCTGCGGTGATCTCCAGTCGTCGCGGGTCGCCTGCGGCGTTCTGCGGCGCGGCCCGGGGCGTCGTGCCCGGTGGTGTCACTGTCTTCCCAGGTGCGGGGTTGTCACGGGGCGGGTCGGCGTCGGTGGTGCCGCTGCTGTGGGGTGCGGTGGTGCGGAGGAAGGCCAGGAGGTCTCGGGTCGCGGTCTCGGGCAGGGTGAAGGCGCGGGCTCCTCGCAGGGGTTCGCCGAGTCCGGGATCGGTGGCCGAAATGACTCCGCCGGCGGTGACGTAGGCGGTCACGCCGGCGCGCCATTGGCCCAGCAGCAGCGCGGTGATCCCGTGCTGGCCGTTGTTGTCGAGCAGGTGCTGCAGCCGCAACTGCTGCCCGGGGTCACCGGGTGGGGTTGCGATCACGACAGCGCGCCGCGGCGGCGCCGCGGCGTCGAAGGCGGTCAGGGCGGTGTCCAGGTCGTCCACCACGGTGATCGATGTCGGCAGGTCTGTGGCCGCTCCTGGCACACCGAGCAGGCGGGCCACGTCTGCGCCGGGCACGTAAACCCTGAGCGTGGGTGCGTTCTCGGAGCAGGTGGCCAGGAGGGTGAGCAGCAGGGCGCGGACCGCGGCGTAACCGCCTGGTCCGACCAGGCCGAGCCCGTGGACACGGGCCAGGTCGAGGGCGACCTGGTTCCCCTCGCCTGCTGCGGCGGCCTTGCCGTCGAGGTCAGGGGGCGTGGCGTCGAGCGCGATGTCGACCACGGACGGCAGCGTCGCCGGTCCGACGCCGGTCCCGGGGGCGCCGATCACGCGGCGGACACGAGGCGCGAGCACCCTCAGCCGACCTTCGTCACCAGCTCCTTCTGGTGCGGTGGTCGACCGCGGTGCCAGGTCTCCGCCACCAGGTTCACGACCGGCCAGGTCGCCGATCGCGGTGTCGGCGTCGGCGTTCAGATCGTGGTCTTCGTCGCGGTGCCGGGCGCACAGATGGGCCAGCCGCAGCTGATACACCACCGGGGCGACCGGCAGGTCGTCTTCGCGCCGGCCGCTGCCGGGCCGGTAGCGCGCGTGGCGCCGCCGTCGCGCGAGCACGAGCAGGGCACTGACCGCCGCGGCCAGGCCCAGGCTGACGAACACCTCACCGCTCCCCCAGCTCACCGCGCCCCCGGCAGATCCATCCGCGGCAGGGACGGCCGTTGGCGTCGGGCGGGACGTCGCGACCGGAGGAGTTCGCGAGGAGGGTGGCGCGGTCGTGCTCGGTGCCGGTGGTGCTGATTCGGGCGGGGACAACGAGGATGCGGGCGGCTCCGGTTGGGGCGGCGTCGGCGGGTCGGGCGGCCGGCTGGTGCCGGGCAGGTGGAGGGTGTCGCCGGGGTGGATCAGGTTCGGATTGGCCAGGATCCGTCCTCCAGGCTGGACGCTGCCGCGGTTGAGGGCCCAGAGCTCCGGCCAGCGATCACCCTCGCCCAGGCAGCGCTGCGCGATCCTCCACAGCGAGTCGTACACCCCGTTCTCCGGTGGCTGGACCCGCTCGGTTCCGGGCTGGACCGGAAGCTGCTCATCGACGACCGGTGTCGCGGAGACGGGAGCGGTGACGGCCACCTCAATGTGACCGGCGGGGTGCGCGATGTCGGCGGGGTTGAGGGGTGCGGCGGTGGCCGTGCGGCCCAGCACGGCCACGAGCAGGGCGCCGATAAGCACGGCCGCGACCCGCCGCACCGGGCCTGCCTGCCGTTTCAGGTCCGGTAGCCCGCCGCGGGCGACGTCGGCCGCGCACGCGGCGAGGTCGAGGACGAACACGAGCCACAGCAGCCAGGCCAGGCAGGCGAGGGCGTCGAGCAGGAACCGTGCTGACATGGGTGTCATCAGCGCTGTGCCGATTTCGTCCAGGCTAGGCAGGTGATCCGGCAACGGCCAGCCCACGCCGTGGATCAGCGCCCACGGAACCCCGGCCACCAGCGCGGCCAGCACGACTGCGGCGAGCAACCCGCGCACCGCCCGGCCCGGCAGCCGTGCGGTGTGCGTGAGCGGCGCACGGCCGAACATCAGTTACTCGCAGCGCCGACCGCTGCGCTGCCGCGGCGGACAGCGTCCTGTGCAGGTGCGGCGGGCTGGGCGGTGCGGGTTTCGGTGGCCGCGGGGGTGCCTGGGACACGGTTGTTCGTCGCGGTGCCGGGGCGTTTGCGTTTGCCGCCGCGGGCGGGCTTGGTCACCTGGTCTCGCCAGCGGGTGAGGTCGGCGGCGGGGACGTCGGTGACCTCGGCGAGCTCGGGCACGTCGATGACGTCGCCGGCCGCGGTGAGGACCTCGCCGAGCTCGCGTTCAAGGTCGGCGAGCTGCTCGGCCAGGTCGGCGTGTCGGCGGGCCAGCTCGCCCACCGTGCCGGCCGCCTGGGCGCGGCGTGCGCTGCGCGCGGAATCTCGCTCCTCGAGGCGTCGGGTGATCTCGTCGTTGGTGGTGACCATGCCGGTGTTCTCCCTCCAGTACGTGCCAGCGGGTCAGGGCTCGATGCCGGTGACCCCGCGCTGCGGATGGGCGGCGCCCCGCCCGTGGGTGTGGATGTCGCCGACCCCGGCCAGCGACAGCAGCTGGGTCCGGTAGACGGCGGTGACCTCGACGGTCACCGTGTCCCCGGTAGCCGTGACGGTGCCGGTGGCACCGACGCTGGCCAGGTATCGCTGCGCGAGTTCACGCGCCCGCACCGGGTCGATGCGGACAACGCCGTTGGCGCGATATGCGGCGAGGTCGAGCGCCTGGGCGCCGGCGCGGGCTGCGGACTCGGCTTGCCCGCCGGCGCGGATCTTGCTCGCCAGGGCGAGGCCGCCGTCCAGGCTCAGCCCGGTCAGCGCAAGCAGTCCGAGCAGGAGGGCGAGCACGAACGCTGTCACCCTGCCTTCCTCCGCCCGCCACCACCGCAAGCGGTACACGGACGTGCCGCTGCCCGGCGTGCCTGCGGGGTGAGCAGAATGGGCGGCGTGACCGCGCCCGAGACGGAACCGCCCGACCTGGGCGAGGATCGTTTGACCGCGTGGCATGAGGCTGGGCACGTGGTCGTCTATCTGCTGCGGGGCCGGTCGCTGCGCTACGTGACGCTGCGGCCGCGTGGCATCGGGCGCGTGGGTTTCACCGCTGTCCGGCCGCGCCGCGTCGACATGTCGTCGGTGGCGGTCGTCGCGCACGCCGGGCCGCTCGCCCAGGCCCGTCATGTCCTCGAGGTGACCAGCGAGGCCGAACGGCTGCATGAGGGCGTGACCGCAGAGGATGTTCGCCTCGGCGCCTACCTGCACGGCGGGCACGACGACCTCGCCCTGATTGTCGAAGCCCGCCGCGCGTACAGACTCGCGGTCGATCAGCCCGATCTGTGGGCCGCGATCGCGCAGGACCTCGTCGACCGGCACTGGACGGACATCAGCCGGATCGCCGAGGCGTTGCTTGAGCACCGGACGCTGACCGGCGCCCAGCTCCGCGCTCTCGTGCCGGGGATTCCACTCGCGCGCTGACGACGTCATCGGGCACCGCCAGGGCGGGCCTGGGACCGGTGGGTGTCCACCACTTCGCTGGCGGACGATTCCAGGGTTTTCTCGCCGGGGACGCCGAGCAGCGTGGCTTGTCCAAAGTCGACCGTGCACCTGACGTGCACGGTCACCGCGCTGGCGGGAACCAGCGTGCCCGACAGCGTGGTGGTCACCTCGCGGCACACCACACCCGCCTGAGCCAGCGCGGTGCCGGCCGTGTCGCGAGCGGCAGTGGCGGCGGCCGTGGTGGAGCGGTGCAGGGTGGCGGCGCGAGCGGCCTGGTGGGCGGCGTCGTCGAGCCGCAGCCGGGCGTCGACACCACGGTGCACCACCACGGCCAGCAACACCAGCAGCATGACCAGCACTGGTGTCACCAGCACGACTTCGGCAGTCACCGAGCCGCGCTCAGCACACCACCAGACCCGGATCCTTCCCACCTGTCGGCTCTCTCGCCACGTCACGACAAGCCCTCCCCTGCCGGGCCACCGGCGCCACGCGGTGCGGTCGCACGGTGAGGTGGGACCAGCGTCAGCCGGGGCCACTCCGTGGATGGCCGTTCCCAGGGGAATTCCCCGGCCTGGGTGAGGTCGCGGGCCGCGGTGACGTGAGCGAACACGTTCTGCGGCAGCACTTCCGCGGCCTGGGTCAGTCGGCGAAGGTGGTCGTGGCCGGGCAGAGCGGCCAGAACATCGCCGGTGCGGTGAGTCAGGTCGGTGCGCCGCAGTTTCGCTTCCCACGCTCGGGTCAGCAGCAGGCAGCCATGCAGATGCCGGGCGACCTCGCCCAGGCCGTGGTCGATCGTGGTGACCGCCTGGCGTGCCGCGGCCACCAGGTCCTCGCCGGCGTCGGGATCGGTGGCGAGTTCCTCGGCGAGGGCGCGCGCGTCGCGGCTGCGGTCGAGACAGCATAGGGCCTGCCACACCACCCGGTGCGCCTCACCGGGCAGCGCGGGGTCGATCCAGGCGCGGGCCGGTGTGCGGTGCAGCTCGTCGACTCCGGCCAGCAATTCCCGTACCAACCTCGCGGTATCGGGACCGAGGTCGGCGAAGTCCCTACTGCGCCAACCCTCACCGCGACGCAACCGGGTACCGGGAGTATCACCGTGCGGCCCCCGCCCCTCGCGGGCCACGCACGTAGCACGCCATCCGGCGAGCACGACGATCAGGACCACGGCGGTGAAAATGAACTTCCCGGCGAATCCGTTTCCCGCCACCAGCGCGAATCCCACGACAGTTGCCCCAAACAGTCCTTTCAGGACAATTCCCGGTCGCACCGCGGCGACGATCTGCCGACGCCGCCAGCGGCGTGCGGTAACGGCGGGATGAAGCAGCACGGTGTCCGGCCCGTCCGGGAACACCCCGTCGAGCACCGGCGAACGGCTGAGGTTGCCCATTAGGAGACTCCTGTCGATCTCGCACCAGAATCTGGCTCTGGATAAGGAAAAGTCAGGGCGTGGTGCCCGTGTCGGGCACGAAGCGCTCGACCTCGCCGGCGGTTTCGGCGTGCACGTGCAGCTGCACGCCGGGCAGGACCGTGGCGGCCTCACCACGGATACTCACCGCCACCGAGGTCGCGTCACGGGTCACGGTGAGCTGGGGCTCGCGGAGTGGGCCGGCGGCGAGGTCGTCGAGCAGCCGTTGTCCCGCGGCGTGTCCCGCGCCGGCGGTGCCGTGCTGGACGCGGGCCGCGGCAAGGGCTTGTGAGGCGGCGGTCTGGGCGACGTGGGTCGCGTGGGACCACACGGCGAACTGGATGATCGCCAGCAAAGCCAGCAGCAGCAAAGGTGTCGCGATGACCAGCTCGACGGTGACCTCGCCCCGGTCCCCGGACATGGCGTGCCGGATCCGGCGAGCCAGCGGGCCGCGCAGTCGCCGCGGTGAGCGGTTTCGGATCGGCATGGTCAGCCGATCCCGAGGTTGATCGAGTTGGCCTTTTCGGTCAGTTTCGCAACGATGATCGCGATGATCGTGATCGCGGCGATGGCCATCAGCGCGGTGACGATGACGGTGGTGGTGATCTCACCACGCTCAGGGTCCGCTCGCAGCACGGCGATCCTCACCGACACCACTGTCGATATCGTACGGACGTATTGCTTCATGGCTCCTTCTTTCGTTTCCGTGCAAGGCTTCTCGCTACGACTCCGCGCGGGCTAAAGCCCGTTGAGGACCTGAATGACAGCGGGATAGGCGATGAATCCCAAGAATCCGAGGAACAGCAACGTCACCGGCAAGGCCATGCGCTCGGTTGCAGCCTGGGCATCGGTTTCGGCGTCGGTGACCTGGTGAGTCCGCAGTGCTTGGGCTTTCGCCGCCAGAGACGCGCGGACGCGAGCACCTTCGGTCCCGGCCAGAGAGATCGACGCGGCGAGTTCGGCGAGTTCGGTGATGTCGAGTTCCTCGCCGAGCCGACGCAGCGTGGCCCAGGGGGTGGTGCGGGTCAGCTGGGCGGCGTGCAGCGCGCGGCGGATCTTGTCGAACGCCGGGCCTGTCCCGACGGCCGCGGCGTCGCCGAGAGCGGCCTCGACCCCAGCTCCCCCGGCGAGGGTGATCCAGACGAGGTCGAGGAAGGCCGAGAGTGCGTCGCGGAACTCGCGCCGCGACTGGGTGGCTTTGGCGCGGACCTCGAGGTCCGGGGCCAGGAAGCCGAGCGCGGCGAGCACGAGCCCGGCCAGCAGTGGCACCTCGACACCCAGCAACAGTCCGCCCATTGCCAGCACGGCTTGCAAGAGCCACGGCGCCAGCAGCCCGCACATGGCGAGCACGGCTTTGGATGCCAGGTGGGTGTCGACGCCGCGGCCGGCGACCCGCAGATCGGCCTCGATCTTCGTACCGGGCAGCCCGAGAATCCGCAGGCCGGGCACGAAAACGCGGCCCCAGGCGCGCACCCACGCGGCCTCGCCGGTGAGGACGATCGGCGTGGCCGGCCGCCTGGCACTGACCTTGGCGAGCTGGTCGCTCAGCGGCGGGCGAGGCGGCACGGCCCAGGCCAGGAGCAGCCAGAGCCCTGTGCCAGCACCGGCGCCGAACGCGAGTGCCGGGATCATGAAGGCCCACCTCCGCCGTCTCGCGCGCCGCCAGCCGCTGGGCTGTCCAGGATGAGCACCCGTGGTTGCCGTCCGCCGGTCGCGATCCGGGCGAGCCAGGCGAACCCGGCGGCGAACAGGGACCCGATGAGTAGCAGGACGAGTTGGCCGGTGGCGGTGTTGTAGACGTCGAGGTAGGCGCGGTTGAACAGCACGACCCCTGCGGCGAAGGCGAGGGTGGTGGCGACGATGACCCGTACCGAGGTCCGGGTCCGGGCGCGGCCGGTCTCCACGCGCATGCGCATCGCGGCCTGTTCGCGGGCGGTGGTGGCGAGGGAGCCGAGCAGGTCGCCGAGTTGGCGGGCCTGGTGCTCGGCCGCGAGCACGAGGGCGGCGAGGACGAGGTCTGCGGTCGGGTCGTCCAGCTCGCGTGCGAGAGTGCGCAGGGCCGGCGCCAGGCGCTGCCCGCTTTCCAGTCTCGCGGTGAGGGCGGTGACCTCGCCGCGGATGGCCGCGGGCGCGAGCGGGGCGGTGGCGAGGATGGCTTGCTCGAGCCCCGCCGCGGCGGACAGGACGTCGCGCAGCATTTCCGTCCACGACGCGATGGCCTCGATCCGCGCGACCCGTCTGGCGTGGGCGCGGTCCGGGCCGACCAGGCGGGGCAAGAACCACGCTCCTGCGGCCGCCAGTACCGCGCCGATCACCCACCCGGTCGCGGCGCCGGTCAGTGCGCCCGCGCCGACCGCCACGGCCAGGCGCAGCAGCACCCGCCGGCTTCCGGCCTGCTCGCGTGCGGCGCGCAGCAACATGGGAGGGCGCGAAGGTGGCGGCACCGCCGCGGGCCGGTGCCAGGCGGCCACGATCAGAAGCAGACCGACGCCCGCGCCCAAGCCGAGCGCGGCGGCGAGCATAGTCGTGGTGTCGATGCTCATGGCGTCCACCACCCATCCGGACGGCTCAGCAGGTCGGGGGCGAAGCCTGCGGCGACAAGGTCGTCGAGGGTGTCGGCGCGCAGGGCGCCGGCCACCGGGACGGCGCGGCGGCCCGGGCCGCGGCGGTAGACCTCGTTGGAGATCACCACCCCGTCCTCGGCGTCGATCACCTCCCGGATCGAGGCGATCACCCGCGTCGTCCGATCGACGGCTCGGTCGAGATGAACCACGAAATGCACCGCGCTCGCGACAAGCAGCGCGGTGGCCTCCAGCGGGAGCCGTTCCGGTCCCTGGGCGGCATAGGAGGCGAGGCGGGTGAACGCGATCTTCGAGCTACTGGCATGGAGGGTGGCCATGGAGCCGTCATTGCCCTGCGACATGGCGTTGCACATCGGAATGACCTCAGACCCGCGGATCTCGCCGACGATGACCCGGTCCGGGGACATGCGCAGGCCCCAGCGGACCAGCTCCGCCTGATCGATGGCACCCTCGCCCTCGACGTTGGGTTCGCGGGCCTGCAGAGCGGTGACATCGGCGTGCAGCTCGGGATCCCGATCGAGACCGAGCTCGAACGCGTCCTCGACCGTGACGATCCGCTCCAGCGGGTCCATCTCCGCCGCCAGGCCCCGCAGCAGCGTGGTTTTCCCGGCGCCGGTGCCGCCGGTGATCAGCACGTTCTTCCGCGCCCGCACCATCGCGCGCAAGAACCTTTCCAGCCCGATGTCGAGGGTGCCGCGACGACGTAACTGCGGAAGGGTGGTGGTGAGGTAGCCGTGCCGGCGGATCGTGCACGCCGTCACCCCACCCGCCGTCAGGCCGAGGACCGCGAAGAGCCGCTCGCCGCCGGGCAGTTGAAGGTTCAGCGCCGGACTGCCGCGATCGAACCTGCGCTCCTCCGACGACGCCCGAGCCGCGAGAGTGCGGATCAGATCGGTGAATTCCCCGTCCGACGCCGCCACCGGCGCCACCTGAGCACGGCGGCCGTCGTTGTACTGCACGAACACTCGGTCGAAGCGGTTGACCGCAATCGTCTCCACCGACCGATCCGCCAGCAGCGGCTGCAGACCGCCCAAGCCGAACACCTCATCCAAAACCTGGTCGACGACCCGCTGCTCCGTCGCCGAATCCACCAGGGCACGCCCGGCCAGGAGTTCGGTCTCACTGTGTGCGGCGACCGCGGTGTCGAGGACCTCGCGGCCCACCTCGCGACGCCGGGCCACACTCAACCCGCCGCCGCTCGTCCGGGACACGGTCTCGACCCGGCCGGGTAGGTCCGTGGTCAGCGCCTGCCGGAGCCGGGCACGCAGCCGCTGCTCGGCATCGCCTCCGTTGCCTGGCGCGGCGGACGGTGCGGCTGGGTGATGGATCTGAGTCATGCCAGTGGCTCCTTCCCGGCGGTGCTTGGCTGATGGCCGTTGCGCCGCGGATCAATCACCCGCGGCGGCGCGGACGCCGGGGGTGGCCCGAGGCCGGGCGGGCTGATGAGCACGCCACCGGGGCGGCGCACCTGCTGGGCAGGTACACCCGGGACTCCGGCCGGCATGGTCGCCGGTGGTGGGGCGATGGGAGTGGCGGGTTCGGCCAGGGTGCGGGCGAGAGCGGCGGCGTGGCGGGCAAGGCCACCGTTGTTGCCGCGGCGGCGGGCCGGTGGCGGCCGGTGGCCGGTGAGGGTGGCGGCAGTGGCCGGGTCGTGGGGGAGACGCCCGATCGCGGGTATCCCCAGCTCACGCTCGACATCCATGGTCGGATAGCCCTCGCCGGTCAGCAGCAAGCCGGGACGTGGCGTCCAGCGCGCCAGTTCCCCCAGCCGCGCCGCGGCGTGGGCGAGGTCGTCGCCCTGAGCCCCGGTCACCAACACCAGAGCATCGGCGCAGCGCGCGATCGCCTCGGCCGGTGATCCGGGATCCACCCGCCCGCAATCCGCGAACACCACCACACCCGCGTCACAGGCCACGACGGGCAACAGCGGCCCGTCCGAGGCCGTGGCCAGGGTCGACAGCGTGGCACGCGCGTGCGTGCCACCCGGCGGGGCCACCAGCGCGCGGGCGCCGCCAGGCAGCGCCTGGGTGTGGTCCCACACCACCGCGGGATCACGGGTGCGACGTGCCGCGGCGGCGAGGCTCACCAGTCCCGGGGCGGCCGGCAGGCCGAACCGCATCGCCAGATCGCCTCCGGACGGGTCGACCTCGGCGACCAGACGGCGCGTGCTCTCGGCATGCGGCCAAGTCATGGCCAGCGCGACGGCCAGGGTCGTCACGCCCGGCGAGCCTTTCACCGAACACAAGGCGATCAGCATCACCGCTCACCGCCCGCCGGTTGCATCACCAACGCCAGCTGCCCGGCCGGGACCTGAGCCAGTCGTGACGCCCCGGTGGTGTCGATTTCCAGCGACACCACGGTGGTCTGGTCCGTGCCTGCTGGGGTGACCCCGACGACTGTGGCACGCCAGGACGTTCCTGGTGCTTGTCCGGTGGCCGAGCTTCCGGCTGTGGTGGCGGCGGTGACGACGACGGTCACCGGGGCTCCGGCGGCTAGCTCGGGCGGGGCCTGCCCTGGCTTCACGACGACCGCGACCACCGCCCGGCCCACCGCGGGGAGCGCGGCAGCGCCCACCGCGTCCGGCGTCAGCAGCGTTCCCGCGCCGAGGCTGGTCGCCATCGGCCGCCCCAGCACGCTCGCCGCCCGATCCGCCGGTATCAGTGCCACGCCCGGCGCTGCGGACACGTCGATGCTGCGCAGGTCCGCGGGCGTCAGCACATGCCCGAGCGGGACCGGCTTCGCCAGCGCCAGCACCGGAACCCGGTGCTGGGTGCTGGTCGTCCACCACACCGCGCCACCGACACACAGCACCACCAGCAGCACCCCCGCCACCAGATGCGGCAACCGGCGCCGACCGCGGCGCGCAGCCGACCTCGATGGCGAACCCGAGGAATCCAGCCACGACACCGGCCGGGCTTCGCCGCCGCGCGCGGAACTGTCAGTACTGGTCACGAGAAACCCCTCCAGGCATAGCTCACCCGCACCACGTATTCACCCGGTCAGCAAATGCCGCCGCGAATACACGGTCAGAAAAAGGAAAGAGAAAAACTGCTGATTCAGTTGGGAACGTCGTCCGGCTATCCGGTGCCCAAGGCTTGAGCTTCGG
The DNA here is from genome assembly GCF_044547565.1 of Amycolatopsis sp. NPDC052450. Lineage (NCBI taxonomy): Bacteria > Bacillati > Actinomycetota > Actinomycetes > Pseudonocardiales > Pseudonocardiaceae > Amycolatopsis > Amycolatopsis sp. NPDC052450. The sequence continues at coordinate 188,670 of NZ_JBIUAQ010000010.1, forward strand.
CAACCCGGAAGGATGCCGCTGCGCTGGTGGCCATGTTCGGGAAGGTGCCCGACGCCCCGGCACCCGACCACGTGATCCGCCACGACACCGTCGCCACGGCCGGAAACCGCTCGCTCGGCGCACCGGCCGACGAACGCTGGTAGGTGTGGCCGCAATCGGGGGACGCCGCCCGCGGATCCCTGTGGGCGGGGAACGGTGTGCCCGGTCCAGCGCAGGACACGGTGCTGCCATCACCCATGGCCCAGGACACCCCGGCCGGGGTCGCGGTCGCGGTGACCGACACCCCGGGAACCGAAGCCGTCGCAGACTGCGGCCGCCACACCGCCCGGTCCAGCCACAACCACGTCGGCAACTGCACCAGCTGGGTTCCGGCCGGGCTTGAGCCAATCACCGGACTCGGCAACAGCAGCTGCGACCGCGCCTGCTCGGCCAACTCTTCTGGCGAGGGTAGCGGCGCGGCACCCGGTGCCTGACCATCGGGAATCCACACCGGCGCCCGGTAGAGCGCGTCCCGCTGCCCCTGACCGGAACACTGATAGACGTACCACGCGCCGCTCGAACCTGGACCTTGCGCCAGCACCACATCTTGGGCCCCCGGACGGGCCAGCGACACGAACTGCACCCCATCAGAACCCGGGCGGAGTCGGTGGGAGCGAATCGTCTGCACACCGTTCCCCGGTGGCTGGTAGTTGCTGCGCACGTACGAGCAATCGGCTTGGTTGCTGTTACCGCCGACAATCCGGTCGCCGGGCGGCGGAGCGGCTTTGCTCTGTTCGCCTGCCGGCGATTTCGGGCCACCAGGTTTCGGGCCGGGCACTGGGCCCGGGATGGGAGCGGAGTGGCCGCCGCGACCAGCGCCGAGATCGCAGGACGGGTTTCCGGCTTCACCGCACTTGACGTTGCCCCAACCATCGGCCAAAGCCGGGCTTGCCGCAGCGAGAGAAAGGAGTACCGCCGCGCCCGCTGTCAGCGCGGTCCTGCTTACTCGGTGCATGATCCGACCTCGTGTACCGCGAAGGTCGTCACCTTCCACGAGCCATCGACGGCTTTCTTCACCAATGCCTCGATCTGTCGGCGTCCGCTCAGCCCGTCGTTGGCTGGTTGACCATTGTCAGCCCGGTACTTGAGCCAGTTCGTCGAGTCGCCGCAATCGGTGAGCGTGACCGAAGTCGGGTTGTCGAGTGGCTCTACCGAAGCTGGCTTCGGGTGATTGACGGGCTGCCCTTTGGTGACCAGGCCATTGTAGTGATCGGCGTACAAACTTCGGGAAATGGTCTGCAGCGCTTCGCCTGTCGCGTTCTGAGCCAGTTTTGGTGTTTGCCAGTCCGAGGTCGTCGCAGCTTCGGCCATATCGCTCCACATGTCCAGGTAGGCGGCAGTGGCCTTCTGCTTGGCGACGTCGGCGGGCGAGGCGGCTGTGGTGCTGGGTGCGATTGACGGTGCTGGCGTCGCGGAAGCCGGAGTTGCGCTGTCGTCCGAGCTGCAGGCGCTCAAGCCAAGTCCGGCCGCAGCGGCAAGGCCGGTCAGGGCGAGGCGGGTGCTGCGGTAGTGGGTCATTACGGTCCCCCGTTTCATCGACGATCGCAGATCGTTGTGGGCGAGCCGCACCACCGTGACGCTCCACTGCAGCGGGTTCGCCCCAAGACCGACTTTCGTGGTGATGGCGCTCCGGGCAGCAGCTCTCGCGTGAAGTTCACCCGTTGGTTTGAGAGCCGGTCGGCCGGAAGATCCGGCGGGCAGGATGGCGTACAAGGTGATCAAGTGAGGGGTGGAGGAGTCGTGCAGCTGGCGGCGAGCAGCTGGTGGTGGAGTGGCAGCGCGGCCGTCGGCCTGGTGCTCGGTGCGGCGGCGAGAGGGCTCACACGCCGGTTCCTGCGACAGGAGCGGAGGCTGGCCGCGACCTGGTGGTTCGGCGCGGTGCTCACGGCCGCCGCCCTCGGCTTGCTGGGCTGGCGAGTGGAAGCACGCGGCGAACTCGCCGTCTACGGGTTCGTGACCATCCTGGCGGTTCCGCTGGCGGTAATCGACTGGTGCGAGCATCGGCTGCCCCGGGCATTGATGTGGCCGCTGCTTGCGGGCGCCATGGCGGGTTTCGCGGTGCTGTGTTTGGTCCGTCGCGACCCCGCGCCGGGCGTACGAGCGCTTGCCGCACTCGCCGCGGCGGGTGGACTGTTCCTGATCCTCGCCGTGGCCACCGGCGGGGGTATCGGTGCCGGCGACGTCAGCGCGGCCGCCGTGGTCGGTCTGGTGACCGGTTGGATCGGCTGGGCCCAGGTCGCTGGGGCGCTGCTGACGGCCTCGCTGCTCGCGTTGGTCTTGGTCGCTGCGCCCGGCGTCCGACGCCGTGATGAAGACGGCGCCGTGGTGGTGCCGTTCGGGCCGTGCCTTCTGGCGGGCGCGCTGGTTATGGTACTGGCGAACGGTTAGAACGCCTGTCGCCGTGTGATGTGGCTCCACGAGTGCCTGGCTCGTCATCGTTCTTCCCTGCTTCCCTGACAACGCTCGTAGCGGGACTGTCCTACCTGCTGGCTTCTGCGCTTGCGGGGTTGCCGGGGTGGCGCTTGAGGGGAGGGGTGCCACCCCGGCGGCTTCCGTCGATCCCCCGATGACACCGACGGAGCGCTAGCCGCTGAACGGCTAGTTGGGGTGCGGCGTGACGGGCCAAACTGGGGCGGAGAGCTTGGATTCCCGCCACGCCGCGTCCGGGGCGCTGGCCTCCCCGGAGCACCAGAGCAACCGCCGATCAGCAAGTCCCGGGCCGGTGATGATGGCTCTGGCGAGTCTCGATCACGCTGGGCCGTAATAGCCCGGAATGCAGTTGACGCCCCCGTTCCACCAGGCACCAGTCACTCGCCATCTGATGACCGGCTGGAGATTGGTCGTGCCGGGGCCGACGCAGTAGCGGAAGAGACCACCAAAGATATCCTCGACGTCCAGCATCACTGTGGACCTGGTTCCGCCGTCGCAGTGCCGGTACTTTCCCCAGCCGAGATAGCCACATCCCTCGCTGACGGCGACAGGACCGCCAGCCACTGTTTCCCTTGCCGTGGCAGCGTTTGCCGTCACACTCGACCCGGCGACCGCAAGCGCTGCGACCACTCCGACCAAACCGTATCGAACCGCACGAGTCCACGAAATTCCAATCATATCCTCAACCCTTTAAGAGCAATGGAAGTGAATAGTCAAACAACGAGCCACCGATGATCCACAAGATCGACGAAACCGATCTGCGGCAAGTTCCGTTGTTCTGCTATTCACTATCCACCGTCACAAGTTGAACGGGAACCCCTCAGGCGAGCACAACGTTGTGCCGATTCTGTGTCGATCTTGTAATGACTCTGTCAAGACGGAAATGCTTTTCATTAACCACGAAGCCTTCGAGAGCCCAAGAAGACTGGATGCCACCCCGGCGCCAAAACCAGTTGAGCCCAACCAGATCTAGCCTGATTGGGCTCACACTGAGTGCTAGATTTATGAACTCGAGAGCGCATGCCAGCTTGGCCGCACGGCAGGCCACATCATCGCATTCAATCGTGGCTACAAATGCTTTACCGTGCCCACGAAGGAAAGCACGACACTGTACCCACGGGCCCGTTCTTCGCTGCCCACTCAGATTTTCCGCCCATCGCGGCGCGCGCACGAATTTCATGTGCCCGGGAATCGCGGAGGCTTTCCAGTATGTCGGCAGCTTTTTCGCAGGCGGCTGCGGCCTGCGAACGGAACCCCAGGGCTAGCAAGGAATCCGCTCGGGCGATCAGTGTGTCAGCGAGGTTCCATCGTTGCCACGGATGCCGCCGAAGGGACATCGCGGCATCGAAGTGTGTAAGAGCCGCCCTATGTTCGCCTCTACGCTGCAGCAGGAGGCCGAGGCTGTGGTGCGCGACGCTGTGGATGCCATCAGAGTCGCGCCTTTGAGCGAGGCTCAGTGCCTCGCGCGCGGTGTCGACGGCTCGCTCGCGATCACCGGCCTCGTGGAAGGCAAGGGCGAGTGCTGCCCGGTTCATGACGACGCCGATGCCGTGGTGAAGTGCCTGGAACCGGTCGTCCGCCGCCAGGAAGTGGGTGATTGCTTCACCGTGCCGTTGGCTATCGGCGAGAGCGAGCGCCAAGCCGTGTGCGGTCCATGCCGCGGGCAGCTCGTCGCCGAGTTCGACGAATAGCTCGAGGGCTTGCGTGAGATGCGAGATGGCTTCAGACGTCCGGCCGAGGTCACGCTCGGCCCAGCCGAGGACTTGCAGACTACGAGCAGTCCCTGGAGTGCTTTCCGCCGCGATTGCGGCGTCGAGCCCGTCGTTGGCGGCGATAAGCCAGTCCGTCCAGCTCCTGGTGATAGCGAAGTACGGGAGGAATGCCGTCGGCAGGACCCACAGGAGGTCCTTTGCGAGGTGGCTGCGGGTGTTCTTCGCGATTTGCAGGGCGGTCGCGACCTCGGTATGGCACCAGGACATTGCCTCATCGAAGCCAGGGCTGCCTTGGTCGAAGTCCGCGAGCAGGCTGTTAATCATCGAGTCACGCCAGTTCGGGATGAGCGAGTTGTTGGCGGAAAGCGCTCGCGCCGTGTACCACCTGAGAACCCGGTCTTGGGCCTTCTCAACGTCGCGGAGGTGTTCCTCGACCAGCGCACGTTGGTGTGCGTATGCCCGGAGGAGGTAGTCGATGCAGTAGCGGCCATCCGGCATGGGTGTTACCAGGTGAGCCTCTCGAAGCACGGTGAGAAGCGACTCCGCAAGGTCGGGTTCGATGTCGGCGAGAACGGCAGCGGAGTCCGCGCTGACGATGTACGCGGGGCTGATCCCCAACAGACGGAACAGCCGTGCCGCGGCCGGCGGCAGAGCGAGGTAGGACAGGTCGATAACGCCATGGATGTTGACCGTGGGGTCCGGCGAGGTGAAAAGGTCTAGCCGGTGGCGGTCAGTCGCCAGCTGGGCGGCGATCTTGCCCAGTGTGCTGCCGGGACGCTGTTGGAGGTGTTCCGCGACGATCAGGACCGCCATGGGAAGCCGGCCGCAGCGCCGTACGACCGCTTCCGCGGCCACCGGGTCCGCGGCTAGCCGATGACGGCCGGCACGGCTGGCGAGCAAGGTCAGCGCGTCGGCGACCGGCAAGGCGGCCAAGTCGATCGACACGCCGCCGGTCCGCAGCAGCAGACTGGCTTGGTGCTCACGGCTGGTAGCGACGACGACGCTGCCGCCGCCGGGCAGCAGATGCCGCACCTGGCTGTAGTCGGCGATGTTGTCGAGGACCACCACGGCGGGGCGTTCGGCGAGGATCGATCGGAACCGCGCGGACCGGACCTCGAGTTCGCCGTTCAGGTCTGCCTGACCGGCGCCCAATGCCTGCAAGAAGCCATCGAGTACCTCCTCCGGCGTCCTGGGTGCACCGGGGCCGAGCCCGCGCATATCGGCGAAGAGGCAGCCGCCGGGAAACCGATCCAGATTTCGGGTGACCCAGTGCACGGCCAGGGCCGTTTTGCCGACCCAGAAGCCTCCTTCGATCACGATCGTGTGGGCACCTCCCTCTACCCGGCTCGCGAGTGCGGCGTCCATCGTCCGCAGGACGTCTGCGCGTCCGACGAAGCCTGGGACGTCGGCGGGCAACTGCATCGGCTTGCCCCCACCCGCCGAACCTTCGGAGCGTTGTTGTTCGGCGAGGCGTTCGAGCTGCCCCTTCGCGTCGAGGACGGTGTCGATCTGGCGCACGACCTCCGGCAGAAGGCGCCGGTGGCCATGGAGCAGCTTGGATAAGTAGCTCGGGCTGTAGCGAGCCTTCGCGGCCACGTCACCCAGGCTCATTCCACGCTCACGGCGCAGCCGGTGCACCGCCTCGGCAAAGCTGTTGATCTGTCGCATCTGCGTCTCCCCATCCGCAGAGCAATCGACCGCGCTAGACGCGAGCCGCTCTTGCCCCGCTGCGCCGGGGCGAGCCCGGACCTGCCTTCTGCACTGGCGCCTTTGCGGTCACCATCAACTTCCTCCGACCTTGAGGCTCCAAGCCCGCTAGCCCACCTGGGTGGCGAACTTTCTCCTCAGTTGAGGATTCGTTGAGTCGAGACTATTCTCAGGAGAAAGCTCTTTTCAACTGACGAGAAAGTGATCACCCGATTGGGTGTCTCATCAGTGAAGACACGGCGGCTGTCATGGAGGCCTGGGGTGGCAGGGCAAGCGACGCGAACGCTCGCCGCGAAGCTGAACGACCTCTTCGCGACGAAGAAGCGACCGGACGGCAAGGAGTACAGCAACGAGCAGGTCGCCGAATTCATTGTCGCTGGCGGATACGCCAGGACGGCATCTCAGAGCTACATTTGGGGACTCCGTAACGGCACGAAGACCAATCCGACGAAGAGCTACCTGGAAGGGCTAGCCGCCTTCTTCGAGGTCCCGGTCGCGTACTTCTTCGATGACGACGACGAGCTGGTGCGGCAAGTCGACCAGCAGCTGGAAGCGCTGAAGGCGGAGCGCGCCAGGATGGCCAGCCTTTCGGGTGACGAGGAGATTCAGCTGCTGGCGATGCGCGCCGGGCAGCTGTCCCCCGAACGCTTGAAGCTGGTGAAGGACATGCTCGAACTCGTCTACCAACAAGAGCAAGCCGAGAGGCCGCCGCCACCCGATGGAGGGCTTCCAGGCGTCTAGAACGGACTGGCCATAGCGATTTCTGCGATGCTGCCTGAAGTCGCTGGTGCGAAGGGAGGGTGCGGGTGTCAGAACGGCGCATACGCCGACAATGCCGCGAGATGCTGAGCAAGCTCGATATTCGCCCACCCCTGGACGTCACCGAGCTATGCCGTCAGATGGGCGAGATCCGCGGCAAACCGATCCGCCTGATCGCCTACCCCATCCCCGTCCCCGGCCCTTTCGGCATGTGGATCTCCACACGAGAAGCGGACTACATACTCTTCCAGAAGGAAACGTCCAAACTGCACCAGGACCACATCGTCCTGCACGAACTCGGCCACATCCTCGGCGGCCACCAGGGCGCTCTCGACAGCGACGTCCTTCCCGACGGGCTCACGACGCCAGACACACGATCGCTGAGCGAGCAGTACCCGGATATCGGCGATGATGCGGTGAAACGGGCGCTTCGGAGAACTGCCTACGACACCGACCACGAACGGGAGGCCGAAGCTGTCGCAACGATTATCCTCGAGTGGGCGTCCATCCTGAACATCGCGGCCCCGCGGCCCTCTGACGGCGCCGCGCGCGGCATGGACACCGCTCTCGGCGCCCGGATCGGCTGGCTATGAGCTGGCTCATCAGCGCCGCACTGATCTGCTGCCTCCTCGGCGGCCTGGTCTGGAAGGGCTATCAGCTCAGCCGGCAACCCTGGAACCTCCCCCTACAAGGCATCGTCGGCTTCCTCGCCTTCGCGCTCATTGGGCGCATCCTGCGTGACGTCGTCGGCGACGCGTCGCTCGTGCGCGGGGGCCCGGTGTGGTCCGCCGTCGCATGGCACGCTCCCACGTCGGCCGCCGTTCTCTCCCTGCTGTTCTTCTTCGATGCGGCGACGCTGTCGCGACAGGTGGCCAAACGCCGCACCCGTCGCAATTTGTTGGTCCTCCTCGCCGCCGAAGTCGTCATGATCGGTGCCGCCGCCCTGGCGCCGACGCCGATGTCCGTCCCGTATATGTCGGTCATCTACTTCGCCGCGAACGCATTCATGGGCTGTGCGCTGGCCGCCTGCGCAATCTCAGCTTTGCGCTACGCGCGCCAGGCCGAGCGGCGGCTGGCCTTGGGACTCCGCGTCGCGGCGGTCGGCTTCGCGTTGACAGCCGTAACCAGCGGAATATTCGCCGCGATCGACGTGGAGTACTGGTTCACTGGAACCCTGTTCATGAACATCATCGGCGCGAACGGGACGCTGTCGTTCACCGGCATCGTCGCGATCGTGGTTGGCCTCCTCTATCCGGCGGCCCGCATGCGACTGACCGCCATACGTATCTGGTGGCGGCAACGTCAGGCCTACCAAGCACTTAGGCCATTGTGGACAGCTCTACACCATGCGTTCCCTGAAGACGAATTTCTCCGCGCCTCCACCACGCCGTGGGACTCCCTTCGCGTATGGGACGTGCACCGGCGCTACTACCGCCGGATGATCGAATGCCGAGACGGACTCGTCCGAATTAGCCCACGCGTAGCGAAACTCCGCGAGGATCGTCCAGCCGACACACCGCTGTCAGACCTCATCGCCGAAGCGCTCCAGTGCTCCCCTGTCGACCACGGCGAGCATCAGCGGGCCGTCCCTCTCGCAATCCCGGAGACCAACTCGCCGCACGACGAGGTCGACGAACTCGTAGCGCTCTCACGTGCCTACGCTGCAAGACACTCAGCCACCTCGGGGAGGGCCGCGTGACCCATCACGCGATCATCGTCGGCGGCGGCATCGCGGGATCCGCAGCTGCCATAGCTCTGCGCAAAGCCGGCATCACAGCCGAGGTCTATGAAGCTCGGCACGACGGAGGCGACTACAGCGGAGCCGCACTACGCCTTCCACGCAACGGTCTCAACGCCCTGCGCGCCATCGACGCACACGACATCGTCACCGAGCTCTCCTACCCCGTCGCCAATACCGAACTCAGCTCAGGCACCGGCCGACACCTCGGCACGGTCTCCTTCACCGGCAACGGATACAACGACGTCCCCCGCACGATGCCCCGCGCCCGCCTCGCCCGCGTCTTGCGCGCCGCGGCCGCCGCCCGCGGAGCGGCCGTTACCATGAACAAGCGCCTGATAGCCGCGACTAGCCACTCCGGCAGCGTTCTCGCAACCTTCGACGACGGATCCACAGCCGAAGGCACCGTGCTCATCGGCGCAGACGGACTCAACTCCACAACCCGCCGGATGACCTTTCCCTCCGCACCAGAACCCCACTACGCCGGAACCCACCTCGTCTACGGCTACGCCCCCGCGAGCACCGCCGCTCCTCCGTCGCCGGACGCCTTTCACATCTACTGGGGGCGGAAGGCAACGTTTGGCTATACGACCGCCGGCGGCGACATCTACTGGTATGCCAACATCGCCTCCCCAGAGCCACTATCAACCGAGGAACCGCGCGACACCGAAACCTGGCGCAAACGCCTCACGAAGCTCTTTCGACGCGACCGTACGCCTGCCGCGGACATCATCCGAGCCGCGACAGTCATCCTGCCCTCCAACACACGCACCCTCGACACCATGCCGACATGGCGCACAGACCAGATCATCCTCATCGGCGACGCAGCCCACGCCGTCCCACCAGCTACAGAGCAAGGCGCCGCGTTAGCCCTCGAAGACGCAGTTGTTCTCGCCCAACAACTTCGCAGCAACGAAGAGACAGCGACGGCACTCGAAGCCTTCGAAGCCATGCGACGTGAAAGAGTCATTCGAGCTGGGACAAGCCGCCGCAGCCGCACGACGCACCGACGCGGCACGCCGCGGTGGATCGAACAGCGAAGCCGCGACCGCAGAATCGCCCAGGCAGCGCAAAGCGGTGCCATGGATCCACCAGCGTGGTTACACGACCACCAAATCGTTTGGGACTAAGAAAGTTCAGCGACGGCTATCTATTCTACTTCTATTTCTGCTGCGACCCTACAGGGTTCGACCGAACTCGGCGTAATACGTCGAACCGTCCAGAAGTGCTCGATGCGCCAGCCGAACTCGCCGAGCCATTGATGGGCGGAGGTGTTGTTTGGCAGCGTCAACGTGGAGGAACTCGAGGCGACTGACCTCGTTGGCCGCCGGTCGAATCGCCTCGATCTGCTCGACGCCGAGTACGCCACCGTCAAAGATGAACTGGACACTGTCACGCCACACGCCGTGAGTTGGCATCCAGTCAATGAGTAACAGCCGGCCAATCTGCAAGTCGACCCCAAGTTCCTCCCGAACCTCGCGGTAGCAAGCGGCTAGCGGCGATTCCTCGTCCTCGGTCAAGCCTCCTGGTATGTCTAGAAACGGCTTGTAGGTCGGTGATATGAAGAGGATCCGACCCGAATCGTCACGGATGAGTACACCTGCTGCAACGTTCTTTCGCGGCAGGTGCTCGGCGATTCCCACGTTGAACTCGGGCTCTGGATCGCCCTCGTCCTTCAAGTCGTGCTGGAAGACTGTGCGATCACCGCAGTGGTTGGGCTGCTCATGCGTCAAGGTGCCTCACTTGGTAGGAGCGTGGCCACCGTCTCTGTCAACTCGCGTACAGGCCGCAGCTGCCTGCGCCCTTCAAGCTGGCTGAGCAGGTCGCGGACGATGTGATGCGAGCGCTTCGAGTTGGCGGCCGCAGCGGCTTCGGCCGCTATCGTGCCATAGCGAGCACACCGCTCTACATCGTGTTCAAGCAGTGCCGCTTTGGCTTGTTGCCCGGCGGCGAAGACCTGGCGGCGGACCTGCCCATGGGCGTTGTCCCACAGGGTCTGGAGGTACGGTTCCGCCGCTCGAACATTCCCGAGCTCAAGCCACGCTGAGCTGGCGAAACTCGCGAACACTGCATCATCCCAGTGCGCCATCCAATAGGGAGTCTCGTCTGCCGGCCCGTGCTGGTCGTATGACTTCTCTGCTCGACGTAGGGCCTCAGTACTGCTCCCCTGATCGCCCAGAGTCGCGCACGCCGCAGCCTCGAGCATGGCTGCTTCAGTCTTCACGGCGGCGATGGAGGCGGACGAAGCAGTCTCTTGCGCGGCCAGAGCAAGAGTCAACGCCTGATCAGGCCGATCCAGGTACAACGCCTGATGGCTCATGGTGGCGAGCACAAACGATCCGTACGCGGGGTTGCCCGCCTGCTTGGCTAGCCGGAGTGACAGGATGAGATAGTGCTGGGCGAGTCGGTGGAGCTGCGAATCATACGCCATATAGCCGATGACCTCGCTCAAAACCGCCGAAGCCTGAAATAGCTCCCGCCGCACCGAATCGGATGCCGGCCTGCGGAGTATGGGCAGCACGCGGCTCGTCAGGTACTTCACCGCCAGCCCGCGACTGTAGTCGCCACCGAACTGGCGGTCGAGCCGATCAAGCGCAGTTGTCGTCGCCGTAATCTCGGCGATGTCACGGACACTCGTGGGAACACCGGCGGTCGGGATATCGATGTTCTCTCCCCTGAGACGCCAAGCACGAACAGCCTGAGCAGGCAGCCGACCCTCAAAGGCACGCGCTCCGGGCATCATGTCGGCTCCGTCGTCAACACGGGCTATCGCTTCCAAGCCACGCAAGGCATCATCGAGAGTATGAGGGAAGCGCGGCGACGTAGCTGGCCCTATCGACAAGGGCTCCAAGGGAGCCGCACCAGTCGGCGAAGCTGCTACGAGGACAACGTCTGACGCATTCTTACGATCCCGCGTGAGCAGCTGGTCCAGCTCTACGACGGATACATGGAGAAGCTTGGCCAGCTTCGGACGTTTAGAAGGAAGCGGCTTGGTTAAGCCGTTCTCCCAACGGCTGAGGGTGCTGACGCTCACGTCCAATGCGAAGGCAAGGTTCTCCTGGGTGAGCCCGACCGTCGAGCGGGCCGCAGCCAAGGCTGATTCTTTGGTTGCCATAGGTTCACCTGCCAATACATATCGTGACAGGTCATACATTACCGCAGGTCAGCCGATTGCGTGCGAGGTTCCTGCGTAGTTGCTGCTGGGTTTGTGCTCTGGTCATCAACGGCGAAGCACACCAGTGTCGTGGCATCACACCGTCCAAGGAGCTGGTGCCTGTGACTACCGACTGCCTTCCTTCAGCTGTCGAAGCACGCGGAAACTGTGTTCCCTCTCGATTGCCCATCCGAGCCGATACGCGACGAACGCGTTTTAACTCTTCTCGTTCTAACAGCACTAGCCGTTCTTCAACGTCCATGCCGCTGCCGTCTGTCGATGACATCACTTGGGCTTTGTTGGCGCGCGTTCGTCGGGGTTTGCAAACTCTGCCGTCAGTGTCACCCAGTCCCTGCTATTCAGCTAGGGCAGCGTGGATATCGCGTTCCCGACCGGCAAATTGACATCCCTGCGACTGGGACAGATTTTGAGGTTCTCATGAATCCGGAACCGACCTACGTACTCCCTCACAACGCGAACGTTCCAAATCGGTCAATCAATGGACGCTATCATGCTCGAGAAACGTCGACCTTCCGCGACGCGTGCCGCGTCTCCGGTCACTTGTGCCATTACCAAGATTGAGCACCAGGTCTCCGGTGACGGGAACACTGCGGACCGATCGAATGTCGGGGTGGTCGCACTCTGCGGGGCAGTGATCCTTCCTCAGGTTGATGAGCTGCCTTCAGGACGTGCCTGCCGAGGGTGCGCCTGGGCACTCAATCACCCGCAGGCGCGCGAGGGCACCCACCCGGTTCCGATCGATGTTCGGGATCTGTATGCGCGCGAAAAAAGGAAACCGCCGGAGCCTGGTCGGGCTGGACACCGGCGGCGCTGTGCTCTTCTCCGGCTCTTGCACCGCAGCGGCACCACAGCGCGGCGAGTGGACACACCCAGGTCGAGAACCGAGGATCTCGTGACTATCGATGCGAACGAGGCGTCGTGAACCCGGAATCACTGCTTCACTGTGGGCGCCCGTGGAGCGCGACTGAGGGAGTAGTGCTTAACCGCGCCATGGCAGACGGGTTTCACCGGTTGTATCCCGGCGCGGCAGACCCTGTAGCCGCTGCATGGTACGTCCGTGTCGACGGGAAATACACGGATGTCCTGTTCCTGGATTCCTGCGAGCGCGCCTTTGCTCACCGCTATACCGGCGAGCAAGTTTTCCCGAGGATTCTTGGTCGTACGAGGCAGGCCGTGACTGGGTGTGCGGGGGCGGTCGTCGACGCGATTCTGAGGTGGCCACGTGGGTAAGGCATCTGTGTTGACGGCATCACTATTGGACTGTCTACTGCTGAGCGGTGGGGCAGCAACTCAGGTATTCAAAGGTCGCAGCTCTGGTTCCCCGGTGACATTTGTCGTCGAGGCTGTACCTCAGTCGATCCTTGTGGCGCACTCGATGACGGTGCGGCAGCTAGGGATCGCGCTTCAGCAGTCTTCTTTGCACGTCGTTCCCCGCATCACGGGGCAGAAGCCCGCTGATCGGCATAACGCCTTGGGTCTCGATGAATCGGCGAGGTGAGCGGCGTGGCCGGTCAGGTGTTCCACGGGGCCCTCGATGGGGTCTGGCCGGAGCTGGTCGAGTACTGGTTCTTCGGCCGCGTTGTCCTACACCGGGTTTCTCCTCGCTATCTGCGTCGGCTGCGTTACGGTCGGATCACCGTGAGCGTGAGCGAGTGCGGGAAGCTGTGCGGCCCGCCGTTCCCCCCGGGCGAGCAGACCGTCAACTGGTGCGGCACCTGCTATCCGCCATCGTCCCGCGTCTAGAACCAGCGATCTTACTTTCATCCGAAGATGCCTGGAACTCCATGCCGTCCAACTTCGTACCTCTGAAAGGAACAGTCCCATGTCCCCTCAGCTCGCCGACAACACGGTTCTGATCGAGGCGGTCAGTGGCCGCGACTACGCCGAGGTATTCGCGGCTGCGGCCGCATGGTTTTCCGCACCTGCACAGGCCGACGTGTCGGTGTGGGGTCTCAACTTGGACCAGCAAGGCCGGCTGTACATCGAGTCCGACGACCTGATCTACCTGGAGCTTTTCTACCAACGCTTCGACAAGCCCCGGCTCGTACGGGAGGTCACCGAATAGTTCCTTGCCGGGGAGACCTCGACAGCGGAGGTCGACACTCAGTCTCCTTCGCTGTCCACGATAGAGGCTGGAGTTAGCCATAACGAACAACCAAGTGCTCTTACGATGTCCGCAGCGGCGGCCGACGACGTCCAACCAAGGACCGTAGGCGGCGAGAACGCCACTGGCAACACGGACTGGGCCGCCGTCCTAACGTTCGAGGCACCCAACGGCGCGCTCGTGTACCGAGCGACGGTTATCACCGGCACTCCGTGTGTCACCGGCATGTCCGGTGACCCGATTCAATGACAGGCTTGGCGTTCCTCTCACTCGCCTTGCCCCACAACGTTTCTTGCGCCTCGCCGCCATGCGAAAGCACGAGACCGCTCATCCAGCGACACGAGCACGGCAAACAGCAACAAGCTCCCGATGCTATTCCATAGCCCAGCACGACAACGAGGATCCCATGCACGCGAAAGATGAGAAATTTACCTCCAGCATCAAACGAAGGGAGTTGGGCGCCGAACTTCGACGAATCCGTGAACGCGCCGGATATCAGGCAGCAACCATGGCGTCCAAGCTGAACTGGGCTCACTCGTCTATTTCGCGGTTAGAGGCCGGAATCACAAAAGCCAAGGAAGGAAGGGTCGGATTCTATCTCGGATGGGCGAAAGCGACGACCGCCGAGTTCGACCGCCTCGTGGCCTTAGACCGCCAACCTGACGACGGCTACCTGGCCAGACTCCACCCTGCGGGCTGTCCCGACGGACTTCTCGTCGTCACCCTGCTCGATACCGAAAGCGACTCCTTCACCACCTACGACCCCCGAGGCATCCCCCGGCATCTCCAAATCGAGCCGTACATCCGTACTGTCCTCACGAAGTTTCGCTATCAGGACGGGCCCGCGCTCGACGCCGCAGTGCAGGATCGCCTCGATCGACAAACATCGTGGACACGCCGACACGGCCCGTTCACCTTCTATATTTCCGAGACGGCACTTCCCGCCAACCTGGCAGTCGCACACGAGCAGCTGGTGCATCTGTCGATCCTGTCCTCACTTCCCCACTGCCACGTCCGACTCGTACTCGCAGGCGATTCGACAGCTGAGTTCTGCACAGGGTTCACGTTGTACCGGCACGACGAGCATCCGCCGGTTCTCCACCTTCAGGCGCCCACCGCCAGCCTCTTCCTCGAGCGCCCAGGGGACATCGCTTTCTACGAAAGTCAGCTGGAACACTTGGCGAACCTGGCACTCAGTCGGCGAGAGACTCGAGAATGGTTCACCAGGACACTGGCGGATATCGAGCGGCATCTAGAACAAGACCAGCCGCTGACCCAGGGCCGTGATGAGGCGTCGCTGGAAGCGCGGGAATGAGGCTCCCCTACGCCGTCGACGATGCCCGTGCAGCCGTCGAAGCGGTCGGCCAGGACATCAACCGGCCGGACGCGGCACGCTGGCGGGCGATGACAGCCGATGATGAGCGGCTCCAGCAGACCTATCGCGCGCTCGGCATGCTGATCAAACAGGTCGAGGTTTCCTTCCTCAAACGCAGGGCCGAACTGCGCGCCTTCGAGGGCAACCGTATGGAGTACCGGCAAGCGGCATCCGAGTACGAGGAATGGAAGTCACGTACCGTCCACTTCGCGAACCGCGCACGTGAACGCCGAGCCGAGCTAGAGCACCGAGTCCGCCTTCTCACGCGGAACCGCGCGATCGACGAGGTCCGGACTACGCTGCGGACACTCGCGCAGGCCGTGGCCGACCACCGTGACGCGATCCGCAGCAGCGGCCGCGAGGAGACGACCGCAGACAGGCTGCTGTGGGTCCGGCTCGATATTTTGCCGCACGGCACCCTGGCAGATCTTGTCTCCGGTCGCCCGGCCCCGGAGCGTGGTCATCAGTAGCGATACGACGTCAGGACGCACTTGGCCACTGGCCTCAGCGCATCATTCCCCGAAGTAAGAGAGCACCATGAGCAGCGAAGACACCAAACGCGACTTCGAGAACGTGCGACAGATCGTCACCGACAAACATCACAGCGCCCCAGGAAGCGATCGAGTACCAATGGGACGAAGGGCGAACGTTCTTCGCGGCCGCGGTCACGGGATACAACAACTTGGACGGCGATGTAGGGCCAGAAGCAGACCGCCCGTGCGAAGGAACCTGTCACTGAGACGGAGTCTCGGGGCTTCAGTGACGAGTCCCTGCCTGTGGTTGCGGCCTGCCTAGGGCAGGTTCTAAGCGTCCTGTTCGATGCGTTCGAAGATGTCGATGTCGGTGGCTTGCTGCCAGCCGGGGAGGTTGTCCCAGTCCGCGACGTAGGACGGTTTCGGGTCGGGGAAGTGTTTGAAGATTTGGCCGATCCAGCACAAGGCGACGAAGCGGCCCTTCTGGTTTGGAGTGAGCTTGGCGGTGGCGCCGTTCGTGGTGGTAATGAACGCCAGTACTTGGTCGTAGACGGCGGTGGCGGCGTCGCGTTCCCAGTCCGGTGTCTCGTCCCAGGGCGTGATGTAGCCGGGTTTCGGTTCGCCGGGGTAGTGCTTGATGACTCCGGCGATCCAGGCTTCGCGAAATACACGGCCACGGTCGTTGGACATGCTGTCTTCCTCCACTATGCGGCGTGGCCGCTGACGAGGTCGGCGATCTCGGCGTCGAGTCGCTGAATGTTCTGATCGGCGAGCAACGGGGCCAGGTGTGGCCGGAGGTCACGCAGTTTGCGAGCGACCACCCCGGATCCCGTCTGGCGTGCGGTGACTAGGACGGCCTCGGCGTAAGTGATGACCTGGTCGGGATCGGCGCGGTGGACCCCGATCATGGCCAGGTCGGTCAGTACGCCGGCCTTCCGCCGGGTGGTGAGCGTGCCGGTGAGGGCATCGGCCAGGGCTTCTTCGGCCAGGTCGAGACGGCCGAGCGCGACATAGCAGGTGCCGCGTTCCTCGGCTAGGCGGGAACCGTCGAAGCGGAGCCAGCCGCCGTTGTGCACGGGCCCGTTCAGGTGCTGGACTCCTGCCGCTGTGTCGAGCGCACGCTGGCAGGCGTCGAGGTCGCCGAGGCCCGCGAAGGTTTCCGCTTGGACAGCGGCCACCCAGTGCCGGGTCGACAAGTCGGTGTCACCCCGGGACGCCAGAGTGGCGGCCAGATCGAGCAGCAGGGCAGCGTCGACGAACTTGCGTTCGTAGAGAGCGATGAACGCGTGCCGGGTCAGCGCGCAGGCCCACAGATCCGGCTCTCCGGCTTCCTTACTCGCGTCCGCGGCCAGGGTGTAGCAGTGAGCCGCGTCGGTGTAGCGGTCGCCGTCGAAGTAGATTTCGCCGGCCAACTGGAACAGGTCCGCGGCCATCCGGCAAAGCTGTTGCCGGATCGTGGGTGCCTGCGAGTGGCGCAGGGCGTCGGTGAGCACCTCGAGCTGGGTCCGCACAAGCGGCAGCACCTGGCTCTTGTTCGACGCCAGCCCATACACCCGCCACAGATGATTGGCGAACACAGCGATTTCCTCCGCCCTCGCGGTGTCGAGGGCGCCGCCGCTCACCACCGCGGCGGCCCGGTCGACTTCTCCGGCTGCCGGGGGCAGCGCCAGCAGTGCCCCTGTCACGCTGAACAGGCGCAGCAGGTCGCGACGGTTCATGTCGTCGGCCTCCGCAAGATCGGGTGGAGCTACGGCCACGGTCGCCGGGTACCGCGCCGGAGCCGGTGCCTGCCCTAGCAACGTACCCAGTTCGTGCAGGGTGACGCCGAGCGCCTTCGCGATCAGGGGCCTGCGGAAGGTCTGCGGAGCCACTTCTCCCCGTTCCCACCGGCTGACGGTGGAGGACTCCACCATCACCGCGGCCGCGAAGGTCTCCTGGGTGTAGCCCATCGCCTCCCGCCGTACGGCGAAAGCAGTCCGCCGGTCGCCCATGTAACACCACCCTGCCCCGTTGGTCACCGGTCACGATAGCCAGAAACCTGCCATGCCTGATCACTGTTCAGCCAGCTGTACCCGTTCGGACCACGACCGCAAAAAGGGACGTTTATGCAGGTCAGGCGCTTCGATGCCTGCTTTGTGCGTAGTTGATGCGCAGTGCGCGCTCTGGTACCCGGACGCCATCGAGGGTTGCCTGAGATCAGATAACCCGAACGTCGTCGGCTCCTCTATAAGCCGTCCACGGACGCCTCGCGCAGACCGCGACACACGAGGAGAACCCTGTGACAGCCCTTGAGCCATCAGCAGGCAAGCCGTGTTAGCCGCAATATGCGGTCGGTGCGGAACCGGGCGTTCACCGCCCGCGAGAATGCCGGGAACCAACGCGAGAAGGGCCGAACGTGTCGCACCCAATCATGATGCTTGATCACTACGGATGGCTGCGTGACGATGACGGGCGCGCTCGGCGCGTGCTCCGATCGGCAGGTTCGGTGTGGTCGGTGACCTGCACACCGGCGCCAACCGGCGGGCATCTGGTCGACACAATCCGGCTCTCCGGCGACACTGACGTCGCGCCTGTTGTCGACACGGTCGACCCGCGGACTCTGGTGGGCGATGCCGCGGTGTGCGATCCGTTGCGATCCGACGGCCCGGTCGCTCGCGTACGGACCTCGGATGTGTGGGAAGCCCTCGGCCTGGCGGTGACCCGGCAGGTGATCAAGGCCGGGACCGCGCGCGAGAACTACCGCCGATTCTGCGAAGCCTACGGCGAGCGGTACGACACCGCAGCCGGTCCGGCGTGGTTATTCCCCTCACCCGAGACCGTGCTCGCCCTATCCGACGACGAGTTCGACGTGCTACGGATGAAGTTCTTCCGCGGCGGCCTGCGCTCGGCCGCCGAGGCGAGCCTCAAGGCGGCCGAGGACTGGGCGGGCATGACGGGCGAGCAGCTCGTCGGCGCGATGCAGGGCGTCCGTCGGATCGGCCCGTGGACGGCCGGGGCCACGGTCGCCGACGTCACCAACGACTACAGCCTCTATCCGTTCGCTGACCTCGCGGTGCGCACCTGGGCGGGCAAGCTCGCCCCTTCGGTCGACTGGCCGAAACCCGAACCTGAGTTCGGGCGGTTGTGGCAAGCGATGGCCGGCGCGCAGTTGTCCGAGTGGACGCTGCTCACCCTCGCTTGGGGAGTTCGACATGCAACCGGAGTTGCCCTCTGACCTGATCGCCGGCGCCGACCTCCGCCGGGAGATCGATCTCCTGTTCGTCAACGCGCCGCTGCGCGACTACGACGAGCGCCCGCGGGTGAACGACTTCACGCTCCCGGTGCTCGGCATGGCCTACATCGCCACCTACGCGGCCGCGCAAGGGTTCAACGTCGGCGTGCTCGACGCCGAGGCGCACGGGCTCGGCGTCGAGCAGACCACCCGACTGGTGAACGCGTCCGTGCCGCGGTGGGCCGGGTTCAACCTGCTGGCCCCTACGTACGAGATCAGCGCCCGGATCGCCGAGCGGCTCGACCGCGACATCATGGTCATGCTTGGCGGCCACCAGGCGAAAGCCATGCCGGCCGAGATCCTGTGCGACCAGCGGATGAGCCAGTGCGAAGCCCTGGTGATCGGCGAAGGCGAGACGCGAGTCGCCGCGCTGCTCGACGACCACAAGCGGCGGACCGAGCTGCCCGGGGTGATGTGGCTCGACCCGATCATGCGTAAGCCGGTCACAGGCGGAATCGGCCTCAAAAACGAGCACTACCTGACGCCGGACATCAACGCGTTGCCGTTCGTCAACCGCGGCTACCTCATCCAAGACCCACACCGCGACAACGGCCGCCTTGAGGCCAACATGGTCGGCGCCCGCGGCTGCCCCTACGACTGCTCGTTCTGCGGCGCCGCAGTCTCGGCGAACCCGGACATCACCATCCGCACCCGCGAGCCGCACAACATCCTCACCGAGATGGACCAGCTCCGCGGGACCGGCGTGAACGCCTTCCGGTTCGTCGACGACCTGTTCCTCGGCGTCCCCCGCGTCATCACAACGATGATGAACGCGTTCACCGCGGACCACGTCGGCGACTGGGCGAAGTGGGACGCCACCGGCCGAATCAACGTGCTGTACCGCACGAGCGACGCCATGCTCGACACCCTCGCCGAGAACGGCCTGCGCGAGGTCGCACTCGGCGTCGAGTCCGGCAACGCGCGGATGCTCGCCCGGATCGACAAGCGCATCACCCCGGACATGGCACGCACGGTGGTGCGCCGCCTCACCGAGCGCGGGATCAACGTCAAGGGCTATTTCATCCTGGGCTTTCCGACCGAGACCTGTGCCGAGATCGACGACACCGTGCGGCTCGTGCACGACCTGTGGGACATCACCGACCCCTTACCGGGCCGGTTCCGGGCCTCGGCGTTCGAGTACCGCCCGTACCCCGGTACGCCTGACTGGGGCGAGCTGATGAAGACGGGCAAGTACACGGCCGAGCAACTGCTCAACTACACCGCCGTTGACCTCACCTCCGACGGCGTCGACGAGTCGATGCGCGAGCGCGACGAGTTCAATTTCTCCGTCAACATCCAGTTGAGCGAGGCACCCATCGACTACATCCGGCGCAACCTCGTCACGGTCTCCCGCGCGCAGTACGACCGCAGGGCGGCCGCGTGACCCCCACTCACCGCGGAGTGTTCGTCACCCTCGACGGACCCGCCGGCGTCGGCAAGACCACGACAACCCGCCTGCTGCGCAAATTCCTCGCCCAACGCGGATACCGGGTGCACGCCACGACCGAACCGTCGCACGGCGCGCTCGGCGAGACCGCCCGGCACAACACCGAGATTTACCGCGGGTACACGCTGGCGTGTTTGGTCGCCGCAGACCGGTATCACCACCTCGAGACCGAAGTACGTCCATACCTCGAGAGCGGGCATATCGTCGTGTGCGACCGCTACGTCGCCTCGTCCTTCGTGCTGCAACGCATGGACGAAGTCCCGTTGCCGTTCATCGAAGCGATCAACGCAGCGGCCGACCGACCCGACCTCTCCATCATCTTGCAAGCGCCGCCCGCCGTGACCGCGAAACGAGTAGCCGCCCGAGGCGCGCACGACCGGTTCCACAGCGGCGAGGACAGCAGCCGACAGGAAAGCAAGCTCTACGAAGAAGCAGCCCGACGGCTGACATGGTGGCGACACCCGATCGTCGCGGTAGACACCAGCGAAGCTTCCCCAGTCGACATCGCGACCTACCTCACCGGCCGAATCGCCGACCTCATAGACGGTCCCACCCAGGAAGCGGCCACGGCGTAGCCTGCCTGCGAGCCCGCCAGCGCGGGCGGGCTCGCAGGTTCGACACCGCTACCTCGTGAGGATCTCGCCGGATGTTCGACGGCCAACACACCATCATCGACGTGCACATCCTGCTCATCCGCGACGACCAGCTACTCCTCACACAGCGACGCGGCACCTACGGCGACGGAATGTGGCACCTTCCCTCCGGCAAACTCGACGCCAACGAATCCCTTCCAGCCGGTGCAGCACGGGAGGCCACCGAAGAAGTCGGAGTGACCATCGACCCCGCCGATCTACGCCACGCCTGCACCGTGCACGTCACTGGCTCCGGCCCCGTACCGAGGCTCGGCGTGTTCTTCGAAACCCGCCGGTGGTCCGGGGAGCCGCACAACCGCGAGCCCGACAAGTGCTCGGCCGTCAAGTGGTTCCCGCTCGACAACCTGCCCGACGACGTCATCCCGTACCCGCTCGCCGGCATCCGCGCCTACCTCGACGGCGTCCCGTTCGGCCTGCTCGGCTGGGCAGACCAGCCGCAGCCCGCACTGGCCTGAACAGCCCGTGCTCGATCCCATCAAAACAGGATTCGAGCACCGCCTCGGCAGAAGACCCAGGACGGATTCGACCTGCAGTTCGGGGTGAACCACCTCGGGCACTTCGCGCTCACCGGACTCCTGCTCGAGGCGATGCTGCGCTCGCCCGACTCCCGAGTGGTGACCGTCAGCAGCTTCGGGCACCCGCACCGGCACGTCGAGCTGCACCGCTCAGCCTCGATCCAAACCCAGAGCCGTAATCCAGACGGTGGCACCCGAGGCGGAAAGGACGTCGTCCCTGAGGCGGGACCGATCTGCCCTTGGAGTGGACTTCCGCGCCGGTCGCGGCCTTGGCAAAATGAGCCGGTGACCGACACCGCCGCCTCCGAGATGAATGCTCCGCGTTCACAGTTGAGCAGCATCATCGCTGGACGCCCGCACGCCGTCGGCAGTTTCCGGTTCTACTTCGCCGACCAGACATGGGAATGGTCCGACGAAGTCGCCAGGCTTCACGGCTACGCGCCGGGAACTATCCAGCCCACCACCGAGTTACTACTGTCGCACAAACACCCCGAGGGCCGCGACACGGTCGCTGGGACCCTGGCCGCAACGGTCAACGAAGGCGCCGTGTTCTGCAGCCGTCACCGCATCATCGACACCACCGGCCTCGAACACCACGTGCTGGTCGTCGGCGACCGGCTCTACGACGACACCGGCTCCACCATCGGCACCACCGGCTACTACATCGACCTAAACTCGGACGACCACCGCCGACAGATCCTGAACGAAACACTTCCCGAACTCCTCGAAGCCCGCGCCGCCATCGAACAGGCCAAAGGCGCGCTCATGCTCGTCTACGGCATCAACGCCGAGCAGGCCTTCCACGTCCTGCAGTGGAGATCCCAGGAGACCAACACCAAACTGCGGGTACTCGCCGAGAAACTCGCCGCCGCCCTCAGCACCCTCGGCGGCGGCCCCGCCGACCAGCGCACCCGGTTCGACCACCTCCTGCTGACCATCCACCACCCCGACCCGCCCACCGCCTAGGCCACCGGGCGCGCCCACGGTCCGAGACCCACTACGCAACCGGGCCTCCGCTCGCCGGCCGTACCTTGTCGCTCGCGGCACCGCGATGATCAGGGTCGCGCAGCTGACGGAGATACCACGTCGCCGAGGCGCCGTCATCGCGTTGCGAGTTACGACCTCACCGGTCCACTGCGGAGCGCTCGGCGGCAACTTGGGGTATGGATTCAGAGATCTCACCGAACTCGGTGTCACGCTGCAGGCGTATGGCCTCCCGAGCCGCGTTCCGCGAACCGGAGGTCGGCGCCAGACGAGTAGGGAGCGCCGGCGGAGACCCGGATCCTTACTGGGCTCGTCCTTGGGAAATTACCTGTGTCCCGCCGGACACAGGGTAAACCGGCGGGACCAGAGCGCTGCTGTTCTCTGAACAACACCCTGTGCCATGAGTGCCACCCCCTGGGGTGCTTAAACAGAGCGCGGGGCTTCGGGTGCTCAGCCGGGGATGTTGCGGGGGCATGACCGCAGGTGTTGCGCTCGCCGATCTGGCCGTCCTGATTCCGGATGAAGTGCTCGACCTTACGTTCCCGCGCCATGTCACGGCCCTTCTCTGTGGCCTCGGCCTTGATGTCATGGACACTGGCCGCGCACGTGCTGCTCTCGACCTTGTTCTTCCACCGGCCGACCTCGAAGTAGTCGCGCCGTCACCATGCACCGCTGCACTCCTCCGCATCAACACCGACGCGCCAGCGAGTACCGGTCCCATAGCTGTACGAACGTCGTCCGATCGGTCTCTCGCCGGAATGGCGCAGGCGGGTGCGTACTCATGGCGCTGCCCTCTAGTCCCGCCTCGTGTAACTGACCGCCGGGCGTACCTCCCCACCCTGCTCGCGGTCGCGTGTCTGACGGTGCGGGACGTCGCTCGCTACACCACCTGAACGTGCGGTTTCCCACCCTCGGAAATACGGGTAGATCTCCAGGAATCCCAGGGTGGGATTACCTGGTCGCGGCGCGACCCTCCCCTAGATCACGCCGCCTGGCCACTGTGGCCGGTTCCCGGCGTACGCACGCACGCCGGGAACCGGCCACTTCCATCCCGCCCGTCTCCACGCCGACACCGCCTTCGTCAGCGTCACCCAACCGAGAGTCTGCGTGGACAGCACCAGAACTCCCCAGCGCAGCGACGCCGGAAGCGTGGACAACGCCCTTGCCCCGCCCCGCCTCACCCACGGGTCAATGACGTAGAAGACGAGCGCTCTGTCACCGACCCATCGGCAAGGTCGCGTTCTCCTGCAGCTACCGCTACAGCCGTGCCGACGACACGACACCGGCCAGATCCAGTCCCGCACCGACTCCGCCGGCACCGCCGTGAACACCTGCGACGGACTCGACGGGCTCACCAAAGCCGGCACCCGCGGGTACGCCTGCAACCTGCGTCGATACCTATGGCTGACGGACAGGGCCGAGGATGCCAAAGCGGGACCCGAGTGCGCGAGCCGCGTCCAGGCAGACGTCTTCGCGGTCGCACGGCCCGACCAGCTGCACGCCGAGTGGCTGACCGTCGTCGACACCGGTGGGCCCCGCGACCACCGAGACGCCGACGCAGGTGGTCGCCGTACACAGCCGCATGCCGAACACGACGCGCAGGCCCTGCTCCGAGTCGAACGGGTCGGCATCGAACGGGCGCCAGGTGCAGACCGGGCCGACGAGCACCGGATACCGTTCGGCGAAAGCGTCTCATTCGCGCATCTCCTCGGTGAGCAACGGCCGGAATCGACGGCCGTCCACGTAGTGGACGCCGTGTTCGGCGGCCCAGGCCGCGGCGGGCGGGGATCGTGCCGGGGTGTCGGCCGTGAGGTTGATCAGTGTGCGGCCCATCAGCGTCTTCGGCGATCGGCTCCAGGATCGCGTCCGACGCGTCGTAGTCGAGCACACAGACGATCACGAGTGGACTGGCAGCGGCCGCCTTGGCAGGAGATTCGGCCAGGACGGCCCCGTCGGCAACGAGCGCGTCCGCCTTGGCCGCCGTGCGGTTCCACACCGTCGTGGGGTGGCCGGACTTCACGAATGCGGCCGCGAGGGCCGCCCCCATCGGGCCGAGACCGATAACGGTGACGGGAGTCTTCTCAGCGATCATGTCGTTTCCTTTCCTTCGTTTGGTGATTCCACTGATCTGGCGGTTGGCGCGTGATCAGCGGGCGAGGAAGTCGAGGATGTTCTTGTTGGCTTCCTCGGGTTTCTCCGAGAGCCTGGCGGCGCGGACGTCGGCATACCCGAAACTGGTGACTGCGTAGACGGTCTCGGTGGACTACCGCTTCGTATCGCTGCTCGGGCGCCGGCGGCGGACAATCCGGGCAGCCAGGCGGGCGTGCGGAAACCTGATACCCGCGTCGCCCGGTCCGGTGATCGCGCATAGTCGCGGGGTGCGGGTCTCGGTCCGGCTGTGCCCGCGTCCGCGGGCCTGGTCGAGGACAGGGATCGTCTTCTAGGGCAGGTCGGCGTGCTGGGCGTGCAGCGTGGGCCGGTTGCCCTTGACGATGTAGGGCTCGCCCGCTGCCAACGGGACGAGTTCGCGATCCTGACACCAGACGAAGAAGATCCGCAGGTCTGACTCCGAATGCGCCCGAAAGAAACCGGTGTAGCGACCGAGGTAAGCGAGGGCCGCTGGATTGACTCTCGTCGCTTCCACCACGTCAGCACGCCCGCCATTCGGCAAGCCAGGACCTTCCCTCGACGTCGCCAGGATCGGCTCGCATGGCAGATCTGGAACATGTTCTCGCCGTGGGCAAATCGGTCCGTGAGACTCACGAATGTCCCATCCGAGACTGCTAACCCGCCCAAGGAAACGCTGTACCGAGGTCGTCAGGTTTCCTTTTGTGCGATGCCGGCGAGGATGACGGATTCACTGGGATCGTTGAATTGGATGGTGATGTCGTGACTGGTGGCTTCTTCGGGGTGCCAGAGGGGGGTCCAGGTGACGCCGGGTGGGAGGAGAGTGAAGTTGCCGAAGAGGTCGGTGACTTCCTGGTGGGTACGCCAGATCGCGGGGCTGCTGAGGTTGTCGTAGAGGGCTTTGAGGTCGGCGAGCAATTTGGCTTGGGTGGCGGGGACGTTGTGGTTGGTGGCATGGGAGATAGCCAGGTAGGAATTCGGGGGGAGGAGTTCGCGGTAGCGGGCGACGACGCTCGCGCCGATGTCATCGCTGTCGGTGTCGGGTTGCGCTGGGGGTTGCTGAAAATGCAGGACGGCGATGAGTAGCAGCGCGACGGGTTGATCGAGGTCGAGGATGCCGGTATCGGCGATGGCGTCCCAAAGCCGGTCTGTATCGCGCATGTCGGCGTGGATGGCAGTGTGCCGGTTTTCGTCGCCGTGTTCATGCAGGATACTGCGGGAGTGGGCGACGGCGACGGGCTCGTAGTCGACGTAGACTACCCGAGCTTGCTCGGGGGCGAGGCGATCGGCGACTTCATGGGTATGGCCCATGGTGGGCAGGCCGGACCCGATGTCGATGAATTGGCGTATGCCAGCTTTGACGAGGTGTCGTACGGCGCGGTGCAGGAACATGCGGTTGGCGAGGGCGATGGACTTGACCATGGGATAGTCGGCGATCAGCCTGTCGGCGAACTGCCGGTCGATTTCCCAGTTGCTGGTGCCGCCGAGGGCGTAGTCGTAGATTCGCGCCGGGCTCGGGTGTGTGAGATCGACCCCGGGCGGGGGGAACTGTTCCTCATTCGGCTCGGACACGGAGTGTGTCTCCTTCCAGGTCGTGGTGTCGAAGATGCGTCGGGTAGCTGTTCGGATCAGGTCTGGTGCGGTGGGCGTGTGCACCCGGCCGCGGCCTGGCGGAGTAGGGCGATCGATTTCTCGGGGGTGAGGGCACTGTTGTGCATGGCTTGCCAGGCGTCGAGATGGTGGGGGACTTCTTTCTTGTCGTGGGTGGTGAGGCCGTTGATCGATTCGTTGTAGGCGAAGTCCTGGTCGCTGTCGTCGAACTGGAGCACATGGAAGTCGAGTTCGGCGTACAGTGGTCCGTCGTCGAACGGGACGATCTGGATGGTGACCGACGGGTGTCGTTCGGCCAGGTCGATCATGTGGCGGAGTTGCTCGAGTGCGACCGCCATCCCGCCGATCTTGCGTGCTCCGCGGAGCCGCTCGACCGCGCTCTCGCTGATGATGAAGTGGTAGTCGCGGTCGGGGTGCCGTTCGAACAGTTGGGTGCGGATCTGCCGTTCGTGGACAGCGTCGTCCACGTCGTCGCGTCCGCTCGCCAGGAACTGGTCGAGCATGTAGCTTTCGCACTGCAGCAGCCCCGAGATCCGCTCACCGGTCCAGCTGTAGATCGCCTTCGCCTCCCCTTCCGCGGTGAGGATGTCGCGGAACCAGCCGGGTGTGGCGGCGAGCCGGAATTCCGCTCGTACCCGCCTCGCCTCGGCGGCTTCGTTGAGCGCCTGCATTTTCTCGGCGTCCGCTGAGGTGACCTCGAGTGTGGCGATGATCTTTTTCAGTTCCGCCGGCCGGATCTGCAGGGTGGCGCGTTCGATCTTGCTGACGTTCGGTTGTGAGTAGCCGATAGCGTCCCCGAGGTCCTGCTGGGTCAGTCCCCGCGCACGCCTCGCGGCGGCGATCATGCGACCGAGTTCACGCTGTTGGGTCGCGACTGAGGGCGGTGGAGCGAAACGAGCCACGAGAGTGTGTCGTCCAATCGGCGGTGAAGTACTCCTCAATTGTAGGACACGGCGCGGCCTAATTCGCCTGAGTGTGGCACGTCAATTGAGGTCATCAGCCGTGTGGGGTTGATGAAACCACGTGAGCACCAGCCGCGGGTTACTCCCTGTGGTTGCGCCGGAACTGCCCCGCGTTGGCCGCTTCGAGGAAGCGCTCCCATTCCTCGTCGTCAAAGACCAGGACCGGGGAGTCGGGATTCTTACTGTCGCGAACGCCCACTAAGCCTCGATTCCCTAAGTTGACCTCCACGCAGGAGCCGGAGTTGGGCCCGCAGAGGTGCGGGCGCTGCCACCCCTGATCAGCGAAGGTCCCGTCGACGCCGCCAGGTTCGTAAAACCTCATCACTGCCCCCTCGTCAAGTACCTTTGAAATGTTGGACTATTCTAGTTCCAGCGTCGGACTTGAATATTCCGAGCGCAAGGGCATGGAGGGCAATCGGCTGGTTGCATGGCAGACATTCACCCGAATGGCTCGCGTATCGAGCAGATGCTCGTGCTAACTCACGAGCGCAGTCACCCAAGCCTTTGTGGGCGCCAGCCAACCGTTCGCCGAATACAGGGCGGGAATGCGGCGGTTCTGTCCCAAACTGACCGATATCGTGGCCCGCGAATCTCTGGCCGTGCCGATGACTGGCGGGATCCGTCCGTTACGTGACCACCGCCGGAAACACGTAGCCTCTCAGCTCACTGCGCGGTCCCAGCAAGGTGAGGTGTCCATCCCGCTGCTCGATGCGGAGGTGCAGCGCCGACCGGACACGGTCCGGCGGTTACTGCTGGAGGCTGGTATCCAACTTCCCGGTGCGACGCGGCACCCGGGAGCATGTGTGGAGGCGCAGGATATCGACGTGCGCGAACGGGTGACGCCTCGATGCCGGGCCGGCGACGGTGTCGAGCTGCTCGTCGACGAGGTCGGGATATCCCGGTGCACTGCTCGCCGCGTCCTAACTCAGGAAGGGTGGGGTATCGGAATTGATCCCGTCTGTTCCACTGAGCACTGGCCGGGCAGTGCAGCTGCTCCTATGGCACGATTCGCTCCTCGTTGCTGAATGCGCAGGTGATCCTCCGGCAATGTGGCAAGCGGCCGACGGGATCGTGCTGGGAGGTAGGGCCGGTTCCGCGGCGGCATACAGGTGCGGAACCGGCCCCATCCTTCACCTGGTCAGCTCTTCCGGTCCGTTTCCGAGGTTCGGCCGTCGCGTCGGCGACCCAGTAAAACAGCCAGCAGGACACTGACGATCGTAGTGGGCACCGCGCCGATGCCGGCGAGGACACTTCGTGCACTCAGGACGACTCCGGCGAGCAGGAGCGTGAGTAGCACGCTGGCCAGCAACAATGTCCGCAACGTCCTGGCCGAGCTGTCCACGATGTCCCCGATCAGCTCGATCACCGAGGGCACCGGTCGACGATGCGCACCCCGCGCCCGTCGTGGCCCCAGGGACGCCACGATGGGCGACTGCCGGCAAAACGCCGGACCGTCACCGGTGAAGATGATCGTGACCCGCGTCGGATCCGGGCCCGGTCGGGTGGTCTTCAGCGGCCGTGCCGGGTCTCCGTCCCTCTCGCCTGGCTTAGACGGCGGGACAGCCTCTAACATCGGCATGTTGTCAATTCCTTCGTTCACTAGCTGTTGGGCTGGCAACACAGGCGCGACTCCCTTGTCGGAGGGGGTCGCGCCGTTCTATATCGAGAGGAAGCGAATCGGCACCAGAATCAGCTCGAGCTGCCTCTGGCGACATGATGACACCTCCTGATCTTTTGATTCATACGGAGCAAGATCATTTATAGAACCGATTTTGCGCAATGCGCAAAGGTGCGCGACGACCACACTAGATACAGTCTCCGGACATGAATATGGTTCATAACTCGTTCGAGTGAACGTCGCATGAAAAGCTACTTTTAGTTGCGATCAGGCCTCCAGGTTCACGGTATAGGCAACTCGAGCGGGTCTTGATGGCACCGTTGTCGCGATCATGGATTGAGGACGGGATGCGCAGGAGTGGTTCTGCACGTGCATCTACCCATGCAGACTAGTTTCCAGGAGGGCACAGTGTGTACGTGCGAGACGAACCGTGAATATTCCAAGGTATGTCGGAGCCACCGGAGATCGCCGCGGCCGTCCCCACGTGCGGCGCCTCCACGGCCGCCGCCGGTGCCGCGACGCCACCGAAGCTCGCGGCCACGGCCACGAAGACGACCGGGTACGTCATCCGGCTCCGGAAGCTCCTGTCCGACGTGCTGGCCTGGCTGCGCAAGATGCAGGCCAAACTCGCCGGCAGCAAGATGGGCAAGTTCCTGACCGACGGCAACCGGGCAACCGACCGGTTCGCCGACCGGATGACGAACACCGAGTCAGGCAAGGGTTACGTCGACGCGCTGATGGGCGGGAAGGGCATGCTGGGCAAGCGGCTCGACACACCTCGTCCGGTATTCAACGCGACGAAGGACGCCGTGGACGTCGACGCGACCCTGCGCGGCGAGATGCTCAGGGACGTGGGCAAAGCGGCGAAAGACGGCGTCGTCAAGGGCCTGACCGGTTCGACGACCGGGGACTGACAGGACAAGCGCGGCCGGGCGATCCTCGACGCCGGCGGCAAGGTGATCGGGCTACGCCAAGGACGGCAAGAAGGCCGCGGACCACGGTGACCGAGGCCAGGTGCAGTCCGATCAAGAGACCAAGAACGACCTGGATTTCTGAACGGCGACGGAAGGTGTTCGGGATGGTCTCGGCGCTCGATGCCGATTCGCCGACAGCGACGGTGATCGGCGCGATCCTCATGCTCGTGGTCGGGGCCGGGCTCCTCGCCGTTGTGCTGATCGTCGCGTCCAAAGTGAGCGGACGGCGGGAGCGCTGGCACTGGATGGCGGGCTTCGCTACGGAGATGTCCGGCACCAGCCGGGCGGGGACAGCACACAGCGGGCATTCCATTCGGTCCAGCTGCGGATGCCGGAGTCGGCCCCACTGTTCGTGTCCGCCCACGGCGCGTTCCCGACCCGCGTCATGCGGGAGTTCGAGCAGGTGAAGACGTTCGACCGGGACTTCGACAGGGCAGTGAAGGTCCGCGCGGCCGACCGCGAGCGGGCCGCGGAGCTGCTCACCCAGGACGTGCGCGACTGGCTGCGAACGGAAACACGCCTCGCCCAGTGGCCCATATATCTGGAGCGGGCGACCCTTCGCACCGGCGGGCATCGGCCGCTGACCCGGGAGACACTCCTTGCAGAGGCCGACTTCCTGATCGACGTCTCCGGCCGGTTGCCCGCCGATCGCCTTTAACAGGCTCAACACGAACCAGGGGCGACTCCGGAAGCGGGAGGTAGGTGTCGTATTCCCAGGCTGTCCCCACGTTGGTCAGAGCCTGGTCGAACTCGCTGAACGACCGCAGGTGGTTTTGGATTGCACTGCGCTCACGAATCTGATCACGCTACGGAGCATCCCCGACGGGAACCTGACCATAGGTTTCTTGTAGTCACCAGGCAGCGTGGTCCCCAGGTGCCGCTCGACGACGCCCCAGTCAACGTCATGAGTTGCGGCCGCGCCCCCCAAACAAGTGCGCCGATAGCATTCACCGCAAGCGGGCCAGTCACAGACATTCCAAGCTCCTTCACCGTCTCCGACACCGATCGTTAAGGACCACCCATCAGGGCGTAGGTCAGATAGCAGTCAACGGAGGCCTCGACGATGACCGTTGTCACTGTCTCTCCCGGCGGTAGGGCTCCAGCTGTGAAGACTGAGCGCGCAGGCCCGAACAGGGTGAACACGTCATCGACCTTCGCTAGCTCTGTACCGCTGTTGCCACGCGCACGGTCGAGCGCGGTCTGAGTGACGCAGTACGGTTTTACTCGCTGTTCAGGAGTTCGCTCGTCTTCGCACCATCGCGCGCCTGCGCAGGTCACATCGCTGCGATAGTCCCTGCCGTTGTAGTGAATCCGGTACGGAAGACCTTTCGCTCCCGGCAGGGCGTAACCGAAGTGATTCGCCACCTTCGGGATGAACGCGACTCCACCCAGCGCACCGAGTAGCACCAGCACAGGAACGGACATCATCGCGCCTCGCCGCCGAACCCTGCGTCGACCTGTCGCGCGCCGGTGACCGACATCGCCGGTCCGCGGCATGTCCACAGGTTCCTGCCCCGGCATGATGCCTCCTCCGGCCACGAGACGTTCCTAACCGCCGCGGCCGCAGGGGGCTCGCGCTTACACCCGCTCGGACAGCCGGTGAAGGGCTAGCGGTTGGAAAAGGGGATGTACTCCACGGGCAGGTCCGTGAAGTCCCAACGGAGCAGGTTGTCCTGCCCGGTGTTGGTGAGGATTTCGTAGAGCAGCTGGGTGATCGGGCCAGCGTGTTCACGCCATTGGTCCGCACCCTGGTCGTGGTAGGCGATCCTCCAGAGGTCGGGGTCGCTGGAATCGGTGATCCAGCAGAAGGTTCCGCCTTGACCGTCGGATCCCCACGGCAGCAGGCCCCCGAATTCGGGGTACAGGGTGTAGTCGACTTGGTCGAGGTATTCGAGATCCTCGTCGCCGAGGATCTGGAGGATTTCTTCGAGGGCGCGCTTGTACTTCGTCCAGGCCTTTTCGTTCGCGACTGGGCTGTCGATCTCGATTCGCCTGAACACCCCGCCCGGGAACCGTGCAAGCAGTTCCTTGTAGTCCGCCGGCAACGCGATGCCCAGATTCTGCTCCACGATTTCCCAGGACTTCTCGACAGTGAACTGCCGCTGCCAGCCCAGCAGGACGGCGATCTCATCGACGCGGGACGAAATTTCGGAGTGGCTCATCGACTTTCCGGGGTTGGTCGAAGTAGCTAGGGTGGCTGGCGACGGTCAACATCGAGTTGGTCGCGTTTCCTCTAATGTGTCCTGGATTTCAGCGGAGCAGACGAAGCCGTTGGAGCTGCCGCAGCTTTGCGGTCAGCTGCACCATGGAAGCCAGCATCCGCCGCTGATTGCCGCGTCGCAGCGGCCGAACTAGCAGCAGCGAGCTGCCTGAATAGCGATACGGGCGACGTCAGCGGCGGCGTTGCGGGCCGCCTCTGCTGCCCGCTGGGCTTGCCACCCGGTACGCGTGCGCGTTGTTGTGGAGGTGCCTCTCGATCAGGTACGGCTACCAGCCGATCCCGGCTGCTGCCAGCTTGGCGACGAAGGCTCTGTGTTCGGCCAGGCTTGTGGCGCCACTGTTGCCCACGGTGTCTCTAGTGGTGAGTGGACGATGGAACGAACTCGACGGGCAGTTCGGTGAAGTCCCATCCGAGAACGTTGTCTTCGCCCGTGTTCGTCAAGATCTCATAAAGAAGCTGCGCAACGGGGCCGGGATGCTCGCGCCATTCATCGGCGCCTTGACTGTAGTAGGCGATCCGCCAGCGGTCCGGATCGGCTGGTTCGGTGATCCAGCAGAACGTGCCACCTTGGCCGTCGCTTCCCCAGGGAAGCAGGCCACCAGGCTCCGGGAAAACCCGGTAGGTCACTTTTTCGAGATACTCGAGATCCTCGTCCCCGAGGATTTGAAGTTCTTGGTCGAGATTGTTTTTGAAGTTGTTCCATGCCTGTTCGTTGGCGACAGGACTGTGGATGTTGACGCCGCGGAATACACCACCAGGAAACCGGGTCAACAACTCTTTATAGTCTGATGGGAGACTTGTTCCCAGCTCCCGTTCGACGCTGGACCAAGACTTCTTCGGCTTGGCCACGTCGTGCCAATCGACGAGGCGGGCAATGCTGCCTACGAGCGAGGCGTAGCGCTCGTTATTCATCGCCCCTCCAGGAGCCGTTGCGAATATCCGGATTCAGATTTCGTCCACTCTAGCATCGAACCTTGGTCGCGTTTCCGTTCGGGACGTTCTGGATTTCCGCGGAGCAGGTGAACCCGTTGGACCCTACTGCGTCGATGAACACCCATTGCGGCATAGCGGCTGTGGGGCTGGGGTACTGCACCCACACCTTGTACAGGACGGATACTCCAACAGGGCTCCTGTCGAGCACTCTGGCCACCGCGTTCTCGATGAGCTTGACGTCTGACTTATTCACGCGGAGGTACTGGGTGACGATGTTGTCCACCAAGTTGGAGCCGTGCAGCCGGGCTGCGATGAGATGGCCTTTCTCAACCCTCACGCCGTTGAGCATGCCGTCGAGTGGATGCCCTACAGGCGTTGCGCGCGCGGTGTCGTTCGTGGTGGTGCGTGTTGCGCACACGATACCGCCTGTGGCTCGTTGAGCGGGGGTGCCCATCCAGGTGAAGGGTTCCATGGGGAAGTTCTGGGGCATGTTGGCCTGCATCCGTCCCTGGAAGCACTGATCGAGGTCGGTCTTGCTGGCGACGTGCGTCAGGCGACGTCCGGGACTCGGGGCGACCTGCGGCTGCTTGTTGTGCTCGTCCATCTCCGCCTTGATGCGTTTTTCTCGATCGAGGACTTTGCACGTGCCTTGAGTGTGGGCGGGTGCGCCGGCGGTGAGGGTGGTGGCGCCGCGGCAGTTGCGGAGTTGGCGGATGACGTCGCGCAGGTTGTTGGCGATCCGCCGCCCGGCGACTTTGAGGTCTTTGAAGGTGCGGATGCCTTTGACGATGCGGACGACGGCGGAGACGGCGTCGGGGATTTTGCTGAGCACGGAGGCGATCTTGAGGATCGGCAGGGCGTTGATGACGGTCATGACGCAGGAGATGAAGTCGCCTTCGGTGAAGCAGCGTTTGGCGTCGTTGTAGCCGATGATGTCGAGGATGATCTGCCCGCCTTCTTGGGCGATGAAGTCCAGCAGCGGCTTGTTCGCGTCGGCGCGGGCGCGGTTGTACTCGTCGACGCCGGCTTGTCCCTGCTCGGCGCGCAGAAGCTCGATGTCCTCCGCGGTCAGCTCGGGAATGTCCGTGTCATCGCCGAGCGTTTGCTCGACCTCCTCCCGTTGCCGTCGTTCGTTCTCCAGTCTCAGCTGTTCCTGTAACTCGGCGAGTTGCTTCTGGATGTCGTTGGAGATGGCAGCCACGTTGCCGGCGCGGGCTTCGGTGTCTTTGGCGTAGTTCTCGGCGTTGGTGGCCGCCTCGTCGGCGTTTCGGGCGTGTTCCGCGGCCCGGTTCGCCGAGGCACGGGCCGCGTCAGCGTCAACCTGAGCCTGTGCGGCGGCTTGCTGGGCGGCTGCGGCGTCCTTTTCCGCGCGGGTGGCCGCGGCGCTCGCTTCGTTCGCCGCGCGGGTGGCGGAGTCGGCGGCTGCCCGGGCCGCGCGGGCGTCGGCTTCGGCCTGGTCGGCGAGGCGTCCGGCGAGGGCGGCGTCAGCGGCTGCCTGGTTCGCCGCCGCGCGGGCCGCTTGAGCATCGGCTTGGGCGCCGGCGTCAACGACCGCGGCATCCGCCGCGGCCTTGCGGGCTGCGGCTCCGTGGATGGCGGCGTCGGCCGCTGACTGCTGTGCCGCCGCGGCGGAGCGGGCAGCAGCGGCGGCGGAGCTGGCTGCCTGGGCTGCTGCCTGGTAGGCGGGGGCGACGTCGGCGGCAGCGTTGCGTGCGGCGTCGGCTGCCCGCTGGGCTTGGGCGGCGGCGTCCACGGCGGCGGCCTGGGCGGTCTTGACTTGGGTGTCCCCGACGTCTTTGGCGCGGTTGGCGACCACGATGATGAAGTCGGCGTCGATGTCCGCGCCGGTGAAGGGGCTGACGATCGAAATGGCCTGATCGGCGGGCGCTGCGATGCCCGACGCGGACTGTACCGACGCGGTCGCGGCGCGGGCGGCGATGCCGGCTTGGGTGGCGGCGGTGGCTGCCTCGACACCGGCGGCGTTCGCTTCATCCCGGGTGCGGTGGGCCGCGTCCAGGGTGATGGCTGCTTCCACGGCGGCTTGCTGCGCGAGGTTCGCGGCGTTGCGCGCGTTCTCCGCTGCGCGGGCCTCGGCCGCGGTCGCTTCCTCGGCGGAAGCGCGGGCGCGCAGTGCTTCGGCGTGGACGGCGGCGGCTTCTCGTTCGGCGCGGGTGGCGGCCTCGTTGGCGCGGGCCGCGGCGGCCTGGGCCTCGTTCGCGGCGGTGCGGGCCTTCTCGGCGGCGACTTCGGCTTCGCGGGCGGCGGCTCGTGCCTCGGCGGCGGCGGCTTGCGCGGCGTCGGCGTGGGCGCGGGCCCGTCCGGCGGCGGCGTCGGCTTCGATCGCGGCGCCGCGGGCCCGGCCCGCCGCCGCTTGAGCGTCGTCGGCGTGGCCACGGGCGATCAGTGCGGCGCCCTTGGCCTTGTTGGCGTCGGTTCGCGCCGCGTGAGCCGCGGCCCATGCCTTGTCTTTGTCCGCCTGCACGACCTCGGTGGATTGCTGCATCCGCTGCGCCAGGCCTTCCAGGGCGGTGGCCTTCTTGTCCGCGGTGTCCGCGGACTGGGCGATCGCCGCGGCCTCGTCCCGTGCCCGGAACGCGTTGGCTTCCTCGTTGCGGGCGCTGGTGTTGGCGTCCTGGGCGGCCTTTTCTTGGGCGCGGGCGTCACGGGAGGCGTCGGCGGCGATCTGTTCCTGGGCTTGGGCGTCGCCGCGTTTCCCCGCAGCGATCCGCTGTTGGGCCTCGGCGTCCAGTCGTTTCTGGTGGGCGATGGCCGCGTCGCGTTGGGCGGCGTCGCGGTGCTGGGCGGCCTGGAGTTGCTTTGCTTCGGCTTCCTGTCGTTTCGCGGCGGCCTGCTGGCGCCAGTGCTCGGCCTCTTGTCGTTTCGCGGCGGCGACGTCGCGTTCGCGTTCGGCGTCCACACGGGCTTGTTTGACGTTCGCGGCGTGAACGCGGGCGTTGCGGAGCGCGGTTTCGGCGTCGACCCGGGCCTGGCGCGCCAGCTCGGAGGCCTCGGCGGCCGCGGTGGCCTGATCTTTGGCGGCCTGTGCGAGCTGGGCGGCCGCGGCGGCGTGGGATTCGGCGTTGAGCCGCCACTGCCGGGCGTTCTCCTCGTGCGCTTTGGCCTTCTCGGCGGCGTCGGTGGCCGCCGCGTCGGCGGAGATCGCGTCGACGGCGTGGGCGGCGGTCTCGGCGGCGCGTTTCGCCGCATCCGCGGCGGCGGCCATGCCTTCCACGACCTTCGCCCACTGCGCGCCGTGCGGCATCCCGTTCTGCAGCAGGATGTCGACCTGGGTCTTCGCACCCGCGGCCGCGGACTGCGCGGCCCGGGCGTCGGTGACGGCGCGGCCGGCCTCGCGGGCGACGTCGGCTTTCGCGCGCTGATACAGCTCCGGGTGGTAGGTGTGCCCGGCCTGATCCGAGGCCAGCAACCTGGCGGTCTCGCGGGAGACGTTCGCTGCGGAGGTCATGTCGTTCGCGGTGCGCTCGAGCGCTTTGACCCCGTCCGCGTGCGCGGCGAGCAGGTTGGTCCGGGCGCGCATCGCCCGCGCGGTCCGCTGCGCCAGATCCGATGCCGCGACCGCGTCTTTGCGTTTCTGTTCCAGCTCTGCCAGGTACTGCTCCCGCGCGTCGGCATCACGCTGTGCCGCGGTCAGGTATCCCGTCTTGAGGAACTCCGCGATCGCGGCGTCCCCGGCGGCGAGCGCCGCCTTCGCCGCCGCGGACACCTCGGGGGTGCCGCGGTCGGCGGCGACCTGGACGTGCATCCGCCGCCGGTTCTTCAGTTCCTTGTCATAGGCGCCCTCGCGGCGGTCCTGTTCGGCGGCGATGTCGCGGCCGAAGGCCAGGAAGTCGGCCCGGTCGTAGGCGTTGCCGGCCAGCGCGCGGCCCACAGCGGCGTTGAACACGGGGCCGCCGGTGCCGGTGAGCGGTTCGATGAGGGCACGGTTGTTGGCGTCGGCGTCGGCTTTGCGTTTCCTCGCCGCCGCTTTGGCGTTCTGCTGGCCGTGGTCGAAGAACGCGGGGATCGCGGTCGCGTCGCCGGCTTCGGTCTTGCGCAGGGTGGCCCGGGCGGCGGCGCGGACTTCCTCGTCCTCGTCGAACGCGGCGATGTCGGCCAGCAAGTCCAGCTGCAGCTGCCGCAGGACTGCTTCCAGTTCCGGATCACCTTCCGGCCCGGACGCGGGCGGCGTTGGCTCGCTGGCCGCGGCGGGACTGGCGGGCGGCTGCCACTCGCTATGACGGGCGCCTGGCGCGGAGAGGGCGGCGACCGAGCTGCCCGGTCCTGCTCCCCCGGCCACCAGGGCGGCGGCGAGGGTCACCACCACGGTTCGCCGGCACCACCGGTGGGCCAGGATCCCTTGTCTCGCGCGGCGCATCCGTCTCGGCATTCGCACAACAACCCCACCCTCGAAGAACGATCTGTGTCAGAAACACCTGGCTCACGGTCGGGTCGTGGCCAGGCGGAACGCACCTGCCGGGTCAGGGGCGGGTGGTCATCCGGTCATAGCCCTGCTGAGCCTGATCGCGGGCTCCCGCCCACCGCCCGGCCTCGTCGCCGGCGAACGTCGTTTCCGTCGTCCAGCCGCCGCGCTGTTTCTCCGCGCCCGTCACGATCGCCGCCCAGACCGGGTCGGTTTCCGCGGTCGCGCGGTCTTTCACCGTCTGCCAGTACCGGGCCTGCTCCAGGCAGAGCTGCCGCTCGGCCTCCCACGCCTGCCGGGCTTCCTCGGCCTTCTCCCGCGTGGTGGCCCAGGCCCGGGCGGCGACCAGACGGGCCTGCTCCGCCGCGGCCTCCCCCGCGTTGCGGGCCTCAAGCTCGGCCGCCTCGGCATCGGCCACCAGCCGTGGGATCACCGCGTGGTACTGGATCCCCGCGTCCTGCGTGCGGAGCCGGAAGATCTCCACATCCAGGGCGGCCGCGGCCATCCACCCGGTGGCGAAGAACTCCCGCACATCGGTGTCCGTGCTTCCCGGGCGCAGGGCATGCTGTGCGGCCAGCCGGACCTGCTCACCGGGATCGGAGACGCTCAGCAGGCGGACGAAGTCCCGCTCCTCCGCAGCGATCACCTGCCGATGCTGCTCGTCGGATTCTCGGGCGGCGGTGTCGAGCGCTTTCGCTTCGGCGAAACCGGTCCGCACGAAACGGTCCCGGTCAGCGTCACTGCCCTGGGAGGCCTGTTTCGCGGCAGCGTGTACCCGCGGCGAGTACTCGACGGAATATGTCGCCAGTACACGCTGGACGAAATCGCGGTTTCGGGCGGAATTCTGCTGGGCGCGTTCCCTGGCTTCACCGAATCCGGAAAGCACGAATCGCTGGAGTGCGGATTCCCCTTCGTCTGACCATATGGCCTGCCAGGCTGAGACACGAACCGGTGTCTCGGCGTGATAGAGGGCGATCTGGCGCACCATCGGATACCACGGCGACTGCTCGATCCCCGCGGCCCGCACCTGCCCCACACGGCCACCTGCAGCAGAAGCCGTGCCAGCAAAGGAAAGTGTGACTATCAACCCAATCACGAGCACCCTGCACGCGGCAGAAAACTTCCCCACAAGCCCACTCCCCCCAGTAGCCACGTGATCACACGGCCGGGAAACTATGGCACACCGCCAAGACCTCCAACCCATCCAATGTGATACCCGTCACTACAATTACGGGACGTTGATCACGTCTGCATTTCGGTTACCCGAGACTATTGACCGAATTTATCTGAGGGCGCTAGTTCTCACAGGCTCGCGTTCGCGAACCGCCTTCCAGGAAAGCGGTTCCCGCTGAGCGGTAATACGCCATTTGATTGATCATCATGCCATCAAGAGGGGGAATTCTTGTGAGACATTCGGCCAGATCGGCGGCGGTATCCCGCCCGCCCAGAGCACGTACGGGAAAGACGGCCGCGGTCGTCGCCGCGGCTGTCATGGCGGTCAGCCTGCTCTCCGCGCCACCAGCAACAGGTACCCCGGGCAGGTCTGCGACGGCTGCCGCAGTTCAGCGGGCCACATCGGCTCAGTCGACGGAAGCGGAGAAAGCCAAGGCCGCGGCCATCCTCGGCATCGTCGCCGGCCCGGAACTGCTGATCCTCACCGACCGCAACTTCACCGCCGCCATGTACTACGCGGCCGACGACCTGGACAAGCGGAAGCCGCTCGAGCCAGAGCACCAGAAGGTCAAGGAGGCGGCCATCGCCGCACTCGGTGAGAGCGACGACGCCTGCACCACGTTCATCAAGACCGGCATGGCCGCAGCTAACATCCAGGACCAGACCATCGTGACCGAGCGCCGCGCCCGGCAGGACGAGGAACGCACCGCTAAAGCCAAAGCCGCCGCCCTGCTCGACATTCCGGCCGACAACACCGTGCTCGGGAAGTCGGTCTACGAGTTCATCGTCTACCTCGACCTCAACGCCGACAACCACAAGGACACCGCAGTCAAAGAGGCGGCGCGGGCCGCGCTGCGCGGCACCGCCGAAGCACAGTGGACCTTCCTCACTGTCGGGGTCTTCGACGAGCACAGCAAGGACATCGACCGCCTGACCCAGGAAGACGAGGCCAAGACCGAGGCCGAAAAGGCAGCCGCGCGAGCCCGCGAGGCCAAGGCCAACGCCGCCTGGCACGCCCTCGGCATCCGCGGCGACGAGGCCCTGGTCAACCTCAGCGACCAAGACTTCGTCATCGAGATCTGGAGCCGCGCACCTCGTGACACCGAGGTACACGGAGCCGCCGAAGCAGCCGTCCGCAGCCGCAACCCCGCCGACTGGAAAGCCTTCATCGACCGCGGCGCGAAGGAAGCGCACCTGCGCGACATCGACAACGCACTCCGCAAACGCGACGAGGAATACGTCCGCCAGATCACCGAGATCCGCACCCGCGCCGCCAAGAGCCGAGTTCATCCCGCACTCGTCACCGCCGCCGACACCGCCCTGGCAGGCTCACCGACCGACAGAGAACGGTTCCTCCGCGAGGGCCAGTCTCGGCACCTGACCCAGTCCCTGCGCACGATGACCTGGCTGAACGGTGACATGTATCTGACCGACAGCGGCGGCGGCCGGGTAACCCTCACCCACTGGCAGCCGGGCAACCACCCGGAAGTGGTCTGGAAGATCGAACCCGGGCTCAGCGACCCGACCTGCTACTCGATCCAGCCGGTCACCCGTCCCAACAACTACATCCGCTGGAACAGCGACACCTCCCCCCCGTCGTCGGACCACCTCACCGTGTCCCCCACCGATGGCACACCCGAGTTCAAAACCGCAGCGACCTGGTGCCTGGACCCCACGACACCTGTCTTCAAGTCCAAAGCGGCACCGAACCACTCCCTGCACGTAGACGGCTCGCGGGACGACTACTTAGACGTCGACACCCCGCTACCCCCCACCCCCTTTGACGTGGCGCTCTCCGAACGTCCGGAACTTCGGGACAAGCTTGGCAAGCCACTGGGTGACCCCGTGTTGGACGCCAACCACCTCGGCTATCGCCCCTATGAGAAAGGCCGCCTCTATCGCACCCGCAGTGGCAGCGGAGTTTACGAGTCCTACAGGATCAGCGCCGTCTACAACGGGCCGATACTCGACAAACTCCTCGCCATGGGCGGCCCCAACGCCATCCCCGGCATCATGACCAGCCAGACCACGACCAAAGATGGCCAGGGCCAGGAGCTCGAGTTCCTCTATGCTTTGGGGGGCGAGGACACTCTCTATATCCTCTGGAGCCCGGCCAGCGGTGTCCACGAGGTGCACGGTGGGATCGGCGTCACCTGGAGCCAAGCCGGCGGCCTGACCGGACCATTGGGCTACCCCACCACCGACGAGACCGGCTTCGGTAACGGCACCGGCTACTACAACCGGTTTACCGGCGGATCGGTCTACTGGATGCCCAACGTCGGCGGTCTAACTGTCACCGGCGACTTCCACACCCGTCACAAAGCTCTCGGCTACGAAACGGGGCTCCTGGGACACCCCATTGAGAACGAACGCGCCGCGGCGCTCGCCGACGCGGGCGTCCCGAGCGTCCCGCGCCAGCGCTTCTCCACCGGCGCGCTCTACCGCACCCAGGCCAACGGCGTCCTGGCCGTCCACGGCGAGATCTACAAAAAATACGCCGAACTCGGCTACGAGACCGGCATCCTCGGTCTGCCCAGCTCCGAAGTGCTCACCGCCTCCGACGGAGTCGGCAAGTATGTCAACTTCAGCAACGGCACCGCCATCTACTGGCACCCCGCCACCGGCGCCCACGCCATCTACGGCAACATCCGCGCCCGATGGAACGCCCTCGGAGCCGAGAAGTCCTACCTTGGCTACCCCACCACCGACGAACTCCCCCTGCCCAAGGGACGCCGCAACGTCTTCCAGAACGGGCGCATCGACTGGAGCAACGAAAGCGGCAGCACCATCGACTACAAGACCGTCACCATGACCCCCGGTTCGATCGAGCTCAAGAACGCCAACGGTGGACGGTGCATCCAGGTCGCCGGCGTCGGCCAGGACGCACTACGCGACAGCGCGGGCACCGAACTCTGGGACTGCGTCGCCGGCACCAAACAGGTCTGGAAACTCACCCCACTCGGCGACAACAAGTACAACCTCAAGAACCAGAACTCCGGCAAATGCCTCGACCTGCCCACCAACTACAACAACGGAACACCGATCACCCAATACACCTGCCACAACGGTGTTAACCAGCAATGGGAATTCACCACAGCGGCCAACGGCACACTCGCCCTCCGCAGTGTCTACTCCGCCAAGATCATCGAAGCCCTCGGTAACGGCACCGCCAACGCGACACTCGTAGGCCAGTGGGCCGACCTCGGCAACCCCAACCAACGCTGGAGCACCATCCAGATCAGCACCACGCCATAACACCCCGGGTGCTGGCTCCACGGCGGTGGAGCCAGCACCCGGATCGCTAAGCCGGCGAGAGGCTGTAGTGGTAGATCCCGCGCTCGGTCATGACTCCCTTATACGGACGATGACTAGCCGTCCAGGTCCTCGACGGCCCAGCCGCACAGGAGCCTGCCTGGCCGCATAGATCTGCGCGTGGTCGCCATTGACGTGGTCGGATCACAGGGGGCTTGCCGAATCCGACCCCAGCCGATCAAGGCCGTCTTTGGCCCGTCCCCTCGGCAGGATGGGAACGAGTCGGTGGACGTGGCCATCGTGATGGCTTGACCGACGTCGGGAGCTGCGGGCGTCGCCAGTCAAGCCGGCTCGTGCGGCGGTCAGCGTGACCACACCGCGTGCGAGATGCCCAGAGCGAGCGGAAACCGAGCTGAACTGCTCGCCGAGGTCGACAGCGCACGTGGGCCCGCTACGCACTCGGCGATCACTCCCGGTGACTGCAACGGGGAATACGCGACAGTTGAGTTACGCGAGCTCACCAGTCGGCGACTCCTCATAGACGACCGTGCTTTCGTCGAATCGATAACGACTGCAATCGGCTGTGTGTTGGCTATTCGTTCGGTGGCTGCCAGGCGAGTTGGACGAGGTCTCTCTGCCTCTGTCGGTCGATCAACCAGCCCCTGCCGGGCGGCAGCACCTGGGGGCGCATGCCACCCAGCAGCGGGCCCTCGTCCCGGTCGCCGGACATCAACAAGCCGGGCGTGCCGACCTCGCGCAGCCTGCTGAGGACCGGCTCGAACAGTCCGCGCGCGGCCCCACCGGTGCGCCTCGCCAGCACCACGTGCAGGCCGATGTCCGAGCCGTAGACGACCAGCGGCAGCAACGGCATCAGCGGGTGCGCCTCGTGGGTGGCGACCATGTCGTAGTCGTCCACCAGCACGAAGATCTCCGGCCCCTGCCACCAGCTCCTGGCTCGGAGCTGCTTGGGTGTGACGTCCGGGCCGGGCAGCCGCTTGAGTAGCGCTTCGACCGCCTCGGCCAGCAGGCCGCCGCTGTGCTTGTCGCTGGTGCCGTAGCCGAGCAGATATTCGTCGTCGACTTCGCCGAGCAGTCCCCGGCGGTAGTCGACCGCGATGATTCGGGCCTCTTCGGGCCGGTAGGCGCGCTGGATCCGCTTGGCCAGCACGCGCAGGAACGCCGTCTTGCCGCTCTGGGCGTCGGCGAGCACGAGAAAATGCGGGTCGGCGGCGAAGTTCAGCCGCAGCGGGGACAGGTCCCGTTCGTGGATGCCGACCGCGAGCCCGGCGTCGTCCCCGGACAGCTCGTCGGTGGTGGGCAGTTCCTCGTGGTGGATGACTTCGGGCAGCCGCCGCACGGAAGGCACAAGTTGGCCCGGCCAGCGCGCCTTGGCCTCCGCGACAAGTGCAGTGAGCCCGTCGGCGAGGTTGCTGGCTTCCGGCACCCCGTCGATGCGGGGCAAGGCCATCAGCATCTGGTACCCGTTCGGCGAAATCCCGCGCCCCGGGGCGTCTGCGGGCACGCTCATCGCGGCGCGCCGGTCGATGATTGAGTCGATCGGGTCGCCAATCTTCAGCTCGAGTCTGCTGGCGAACAGTTCCCTGATGTTGATCCGCAGGTCGAATGAGCGGGCACAGCTAGCTACTACGTGCACGCCGTAGCGCAAGCCGCGGGCGGCGATGTCGCCGACCGTCTCCTCGAGCTCCGGAAAGTCGTCGCGTAGGGTCTGCCAGCCGTCGACCACCAGGAAGACGTCCCCGTGCGGCTGGTCTGCGAACCGTCCCTCTTCGCGCAGTCTCCGATAGGTGGCGATCCCGCCTAGCCGGTGTTCGGGGAACAACCGCTCCCGCTGCGCCAGCACCGCGGCGATCTCAGCGACAGTGCGGCGGACCGCCCCGGTGTCCCGCCTTCCGCACACTCCGCCGACGTGCGGCAGCCCGGCGATGGAGGCGAGGGTGCCACCGCCGAAGTCCAGGCAGTAGAACTGCGTCTCGCGGGGGGTGTGGGTGAGTGCGAGACTAGTGATCAGGGTGCAAAGGGTGGTGCTCTTGCCGGTCTGCGGGGCGCCGAGCACTAGTACGTGCCCGGCCGCGCCGGCCAGGTCCAGCGTCAGTGGGTCGCGTCGTTGTTCGAACGGCCGGTCCACTATGCCGA
Organism: Amycolatopsis sp. NPDC052450; assembly: GCF_044547565.1. Taxonomy (NCBI): domain Bacteria; kingdom Bacillati; phylum Actinomycetota; class Actinomycetes; order Pseudonocardiales; family Pseudonocardiaceae; genus Amycolatopsis; species Amycolatopsis sp. NPDC052450. Next base: position 232,497 of record NZ_JBIUAQ010000010.1, read on the forward strand.
GCAGCGGCTGCAGCGCCCCGGACAGATCGGGCGAACCTGTGGTCAGCCCACGCCTCGGGTCGGTGATCAGGTCGGGCAACAGCTCGTCCAGCGTCGGTGGGTCGGACAGCGGCCGCAGCCACACCTGGTGGGCGGGCGCGCCTTGGCCCTCCAACCGGTTGACCAGGATATCCAGGAGAGTTTCGCCGACGGCTGCGTCCGGACCCGCCTCGGGCGCAGCCTTCCCCTTGTCAACGCCGGACTCTGTGGCGAGGTAAGCGGTCGTGTCTTCATGCAGAGCAGGCGACCGCCCAGAGGGGGTGGCCGGCCCGGCGACGACGTTGCGCCTGTACACCCCGGAAACGTAGGCGGCACGGAAGCGATCCATTGGGTCCGTGCCGACTTTGAGGAAACCGTGCCCCGGCGTCCTCGGCAGCCTGAAGGCATCCGTCGCGCCGAGCACGGCCCGACTTTCCATCTCGGAGAACGTGCGTAGCCCGATCCGGTATGACAGATGGTCTTCCAAGCCGCGTAGCCCGCCCTCCTCGAGCCGCTGCGAGGCGAGCAGGAGGTGCACGCCGAGTGACCGGCCGACGCGTCCGATTTGTACGAACGTGTCGATGAAATCGGGCCTCGCGGACAGAAGTTCGGCGAACTCGTCGCAGATCACCAGTAGCGTTGGCACCTCGGGCAGCGGAGCACCCGCGGCACGCGCCTTCTTGTAGTCCGACAAAGAGGAGAAGGCCCCGGCCGCGCGTAGCAATTCCTGGCGTCGAACGAGCTCGCCATTGATCGCGTCGGTCATCCGGTCGATCAAGTGTAGTTCCTCGGCCAGATTCGTGATCACCGCACTGGTGTGCGGCAGCTTGTCCAACCGAGCGAAGGTGGCCGCGCCCGTGAAGTCCACCAGCGCGAAGTTCAGCGAGCTCGGCGAGTGCGTGGCCGCCAGCGCCAGCACGAGCGTGCGAAGCAGCTCTGACTTGCCGGAGTCGGCGGCCCCGATCAGCAGGCCGTGCGGTCCCATGCCGTCCTCGGTCGATTCCTTGAGATCGAGCTCGACCGGAGTTCCGTCAGGCTGCACACCGAACCTGACGCGCAGTCGATCCCGACGCGGCCGGGGAGCCCAGCCATCAGCTGGGTTGAACTCGTACGGATCGCCCAGATCCAGCAGCTCGGCAAGGCCAAGTCCGGCAACCATTGGAACGTCGCCCCTCAGGCCAGTGGCCCCATCGAACGTGGGGTCGCCGGCGAAAGCCGCTCCGTCGAAATGGGCGTCGCCAGTGAAGATGACTTTGTTGAACGACGCCGTGCCATCAGCGGTCGCTCCGTCGAAATGGGCGTCGCCGGTGAAGACCGCTCTGTCGAACGAGACAAAGCCGGTGAAGGTCACCCCGTCGAACCGGGCGACGCCGGTGAAGGTCGCCCCGTCGAACCTAGCCACGCTGATCCGGCATGCCTGGAAGTCGATGTCGATGAGATTGGCACCGGTAAGGTCGAGGGCGATGCCATCCCAGAATCGGTCGGTGTCCTGCGGGGTGAGGTGCTGGGCGAGGATACGTTGGGCGGCAAGCCGAACCTCGCGCTCCTGCACACGCTCACGGTGATCGTCGCGCCGATGCTGGTCGTCGTCATCAGCGGGTGGCACGCCAGGAAGCCGGTAGGGCATGCGCAAGTACGCGCAGAGCACGTTGAACACAGTCTGCCGGTGTTTGGGGTTGTCCTGGGCTAACCTCTCCAGGGCGTACAGCCCGCCCAGCCGTACTGCGGCCTTGTCCGCGCCAAGCTGCTCGACCGCCTTGGTGTACAACTCGGTGACACGCCGTTCGGTCGCGTCAGAGTTGGCATCGACAGCAACTTGCAGCTGGTGCAGGAGTGTACGTTCACGGTTGTCCAGCTCTGCTTCGGTGGCACGCTGCCGTCGCCAGGCGAGGTAGAGGGCGAACACACCGCCACTGCCGACGCCGAGGCTCAGTCCGACCTTCAACGCGTCCAGTCTCGCGGTGACCAGGGCTGAACCGGTAAGGCCGCGAGTGGCTGCCCACCACAAGGCAATCACCGCCCCGGTGATCAGCACCACCACCACAGCTGCCCCGATAACGATCTTCCATGGCGAGATCGGCGGCAGCACTGGCCGCGGCGACGGCACACTCTCGACCGGCAGCTCTGGTCCAGGCAACATGAGACCAAACGATATCGTCGTCGGGCGAGTAACGGTGCTGCTAGCGATCAACCCCCACCGAAACCGGTGTGCCCGGAGCCCGTGATGGTGCGAAGCTAGATCGCAGGCTGCGCCGCCCGAGCGAACACCTCGTTCACGTACGAAGCTTGTCGCAGCCGTGGCGGTCGCTTTCGCCAGCTGGAACGGCCGGGCGCAGCGGGCAGGCAGGCGTACGGCGCGCCTTGCGAGGGGCCTTGGTGATGGCCGCCGGTCCAGCGGGCAGGTCCGCGCTCTCCGTGTGCTGCGCGACAGAAACAGGAGGACGCCTGCGAGGTGGGACTGCGCGCTGGCCGCGGACACCTTGAACGCGTTCGCGGCCGGAACGAGCCGGTGGAGGTGAACTGGCGCGACGCGCCGTTCTGAACGCAGTTTGTTCAGCTGGCCAGGCTGATGTGGCAGGGCGCTGTGGGTTTGTCCATCAGAGCGCTCCGCTGCGTGGCCTCACACTGCGGTGCGACGTCGGAGCACCACCGCACGATGGCTCCATTCTCGCGATACTTGTCCCCTGCCAGCGTCGGTATCGCGCTCGGTGGGCGGGCCGTTACGTGAGGAGATCGGCTCGGTCGTCAACGTGCGCGACAAGGCGCTTATGTCTAACTACGCCGACGTGACCGTCTACATCGCGTGAGATCTGGTGCGGGGTGACGAGGCCACCACCGCACCAGATTATTCGCTACCGGACGACGACGTAAAACGGGTCGCCGTCGAGCATGTGCTCGCGGCCGTACCAGTCACCGATCAGGTTGCCGCCCGCGATGTTGTGGCTGGCCGTGATCCGGCGCACCCCGAAGGTGAACGGCTTCTGCTTCGCCAGCGCTGCGTTCTGATACGTGCTCGCGAAAGGGTACTCGTCACACTGCATCTTCACGCCATCCTTGATGGTGTACTTCGCCCCCCACGCGTCCACACAGGCCCGTCGTACCTTGCGTCTCGATCCGTCCTTCTTTCTCTCGACGTCGTACCCGGAGTAGAGGTACGACAGCGTTGATTCTTTGAACTTCCCGGGAACTTTCAACGTGGGGTCTTTCCCAGGTGCGGTCTTCGTGATGTCCTCCTGCGCGTCTTTGATCAACTGAGACGACTCGCCGTAGGTGGGACTATTGAGTTCGAACACCATCGTGGGCACTACCCCGGTGAAGACGCAGCGGCTGCCGCGGGTCGCGTACGACGCGGAGTCGCAACGGAACCTCCCCTTGGGAGTGCGGGATGTGCCCGGAGGTGGGATCGGGCTGCTGAGTGATCTGTAGAAGTCAAACCAGAAGAAGCCGCGGAGTTCGTTCTGCCACTTCTTGTCGTCATCCGTGTTGCTCGGCACTGTCGTGGTCGCCATCGTGGCGGTCCACCAGATCGGCTCACCGCCCGCCGCGCGCCACGCGCCAACGGAGCGGTCCACCGGTACCTGGAAATAGTCGCACGTACTTGTGCGCTCCTGGTCATCGTTGCCGCACTCAAGTACGACCGAGAACGGGTTGTCGAAAAGCTCCTCCCGCTCGCCCCGAATGTACTTCAGGCTGTAACCGAACTTGATCTCACTCCGCTTGTCCTGGGCAACGCCGATGACCGTCTCACGGAAAAAACTACTGCCTACATGCACCACCGCCCCGTTCACGAGCTTCTGGTATCTGAGTTCAAGCAGCTGAGTTCGGCATATGTTGAATCTGTTCTTGAACCAGAACGTCTCGGTCTCCTGGTGGTTCGCGGTGCACTCGTCGAACGTGACGTCGTCGACCGGTTTCAGCGCGTCGTCGACGCGGGATTCCACAGTGGCCGTCGTCTCGGCCTGCAGGACCGGCTGAGGCTGGGGTTCGGCGGCTGTGACAGCCTGCGGGGTGACGAGCAGGGCGGCGACCAGGGTGAGCACACCGGACAGTTTCAGTGTCTTCATCGTCGCCCTCACGTGATCAGATCCATGCTGTTCCAGCCGCGGCCGACCTGCACTGGCGCCGCCAACATGGGATTGCTGTTCCAGCCGTTGAACCGGTAGAGAAACAGATCCCCGTCCGGTTCTCGTTTCAGCACGTCTTCGTTGCCGTCACCATCCGCGTCGATCAACGAGATCCACGAGGTCGTCGGCTGGGCGAAGGTGTTGACAGGGGCCACTGTCTTGCAGTTCCCCTTGTAGGTGGCCTCACCGTCGAAGGTGTTCGTGTGCGGACAGGCGTACAAATCGCCAGTGGCCACGGATGCGGCCGCCGAGTCTGGGTTCTCCCGGCTCCAGCTGGGTCTCAGCTCCCACAACGACCGGCCGACACCGAGCTTGACCCGGGCCTTGAGGGTGCTCTGGCCGTCGAACGTACCTTTGTGCGGGTATACCCACCTGATGTCCTGGCCGTCGATGGTGACCACGTCGTCGAAGCCGTCGGCCGTCACGTCCGCGAGCGTGATCCACCCCTGGCTGTTCCAGCCCCTACCAATCTGCACCGGGCTACCGAACGTGCTCAAGCCGTTGAGCTTCCCGCTGTGCGGGAACACGAACAACGCGCCGTCCGTGGCCCGGCGGGCCACGAGGTCGGCCGGTTGTGCGGAGACGGTCTCATACTCCTCGGTCTCACCGGTCATCTCGGCGACCCCAACCCAGTTGTAGCCGTTGAAGTCCCTCCTGACCTCTGTCCTGGCCGTGAACGTGGCCATCTCCTGCAGTTTTCCGGAGCCTGGGTACACCCACAACGAGCCACCGTTCACGCCTGGTTGCCGGGACAGCAGGTCGGGGATGCCATCACCGGTCAGGTCGTGGGAATGGGTGCTCGCTCTCTGATCTCCGATGGCTGCCGTGCTCATGTCGGTGACCGGTGTCGCTGAAGACGTCGGCACGGAGAGAAGACCGGCCCCCAACGCGATCGCGGATGCGACTGCCCAGCGCGCCCTCACGAGCACGTCCAGCGAACATGTTTGCCCAGGCGTGCACCGGACTCGGCACCGCGTGCGGCGATTCGTGCAGAATTCACTCGAGTTCCCTCCAGAAAGTTGGGCTAGGTTCAGTTCCGTGGTCAGCACGCCGGATCTCCTCACTGGGTTGCACTATTCCAGCCCAGTTCACTCGAACAGCGCAGAATCCGGGCCCTACCTGACAAGCAAGTCGCACTACCGCCTGGCACGCCAAATTGCCCAAACTCTCTCGTTTGGTATACACGTAATCCCGCATGGCGACGAGTCCTGCACAATATTAGGTCCCGGTTTTGCTTGGGCGGGACGATCCGAAAGGCTTCCAAGCTACGCATGAACGCCTCTTTCGTGTCCCGAGTATCTAATCAGGCGAGAACCTGTAACCGAAAAGCATTTGAGCCAGTTCAAATCCACTGTGTGGCTGCTATCGTCGGCGGGGTGTTCACGCTGCGGGTCGACACCGAGACGGTGTCCAGGACGCGTTGGTCGCCGTCGCCGGCGTCAGAGTGCATGGCATGGCTGAAGCTCACCGCCACCTCGGGAAGGCATCCCGTTTTCGGAGATCCTGGATCACTCGCTCGCGCGTCACTCGGCCATCGGGACGTCGCGCTGCTCGTCGACCTGCTGCCCCAGGACGGTGACACCTACCTGCCTGACCTACTCACTCCGCAACCTGGAGCGGGCACCCGCCGCCGCGACTTGATCGACGAGCAGATCGCGCGGATCGAAGCGACTACACAGGAAGATCTCGAAAGCCAGCTGTTCACCTACACCCAGACCCACTGGAGCAGGCCGCTGTCGACCGGGAGCCGTCGACTCGCGGAGTCCGGACGGCTGCAGCGACGGCTGGCCAACGGCCTGGCCCAGTTCTGGCGAGTCGCGATGTCCGACGGCTGGCCCGAACTTAGTTCGATCATCGACCAGGACATCTCACATCGTGCGAAGTCCGTTGTCGGCCACGGTGTCGGCAGGGCGCTGGGAGAACTTCACCCCGATATCGGTTGGGCCGGTGACGTAATCACCCTTGTCAAGCCGTGGGACGGTGAACTCGACATCGCCGGCCGGGAGCTGGTCCTCGTGCCCAGCGTACTCAGCTGGCCTGACGTCATCGTTCAAGTCGATGTTCCCGGCGAGGTGGTCGTCTACTATCCCGCCCGCCGGATCGGCACCGGCCGCGACCATAAGCCGGGAGTAGTCGCGCAGGTGATCGGTTCCGCACGTGCGGCCTTGCTTGCGGACCTCGAGACCGCCCGATCGACCACGGAGCTCGCACGCCGGACCGGATACACCGCAGGCACCGTCTCCTACCACCTCAAAGCGCTACATCGCGCAGGGCTCGTCAGCAAATTCAGAGACGGACACTACGTGCTCTACCAACAGACGCCCCAAGCGGTAATCCTCCTCCACGGCACCCGCAACTAGCCTCTGCAGTGGACCGATACGGAAGGCCTTTCTCTCCCCCGCAGGGGCATAGCCGTCGTCGTTCGCCACCCCGGAGCCGAACACGACTCCACCCGGCCCGCCGAGCGCCACCAGCACCGGGACACACACCATCACCACAAGCCGCCGAACCCTGCGTCGACGTGTCACGCGCCGATGATCGACATCGCCGGTCCGCGGCAAGGGACGGGCGGAAGGGACTGTTCCCAGCCGTCGCGGGCAGGTGGGCGAAGCATTGCTGTGTCATCAGGATTTCATCGTGAATCGCTAACGTCGATCGACTGAGTGCGTCGCCAGCGGCTGATGAAAGGTGGACATGCAGATGCGAGTTCGGAGACGGGCCACCGTGCCAGGCAGACGAAGGAACCTGCGGGGACGGTGGCTGCGCTATCCGCTGTGCCTGGCTCTCATCATGGCCGCGGTCGTAGTGTCGGCGGGCCCCGCCTCCGCGGATCAGTTCCGCAACGGGCATTGGGTGCGCGGGGCGATCGAGCAGGAGTTCATCCGTCTGGGCACATTGTGGCCCGGTGGCCCGCCGACGGTCGGTGAGCCGAACAGCGATGAGCTCGACGCCGCCCGCGGCGGCCGGTGGCAGGCCTTCGGCGTCGACACCAACCGCATCTACTGGCACCCCAACGTCGCCGGCGGGAAAGCCAACCAGGTCGGCGGCCTGATCCTGCAGAAATGGCTGACCAACGGCGACGAGCGCGGTGCCCTGGGCTATCCCCTGGTCTCGGAGACCCCGGTCAACGGTGGCCGGTTCAACCACTTCGAGGGCGGCTCGATCTACTGGAAGAACGGCGCGACGGCGGCCTACATCGTGCGTGGCGCGATCCGCGACTACTGGGCCCAGGCGGACTGGGAGAAAGGTGCCTACGGGTTCCCGGTCAGCGACGAGTACGACTTCGGCGGAGGCCGCCGGCAGGACTTCGAACGCGGCTCGCTGTACTGGAACGTCCACGTGATCGACGCGGAAGCCGGTCGGCAGGAACTCGCGGCGAGCACGACGCCGCAGCGGATCAACCCCAGCGACAACACCACCGACCCCACCGCCCTGGACGACCTCGGCCCGCAACCCCGCTCCGCGCCGGCACCCTTGGGGCTGTCCCCCCGGTGTAGCGGCAACGTGTCCAATCCCGACCGGTGGATTGCGTGCTCTCGCAAGGGCTGGGTACTGAAGGAACGCCGCAGCGAGAACGGCACCCTGCGCGAGACCGGACGCCTCCCCTACACCGTGGCCCTCTCGGTCGAGTTCGACAAGGTCACCCAGTTCAACAGCGGGAACGCGGCCTGGAAACTCGACGCCAAAATCGACGTCGGCACCGGGGTCGGCAACCTCGCCGGCGGCACCCGCGCCCATCTGGCCACGCCGTGCCTGACCAACACCTCCAAATGCGGCACCGGAACGGTCCTGCCGACCAAGGAAGTCCCGCTCACCCCGAACACCACCGTCGAACACACCTGGAACCAGTACGCCAACAACCTCGGCACGGCCGGAGCGATCGAGAAGTTCACCGGCCTGATCGGGATCACCCTCAAGAACGCCGGCGGCCTGACCTGGTCCCACACCGACGCCTCCCTGGACGCGCGCTGTGACCACGCAACCATCCGCACCGGCTGCGTGAACCCCACCGCGATGACCGCCGTCGTCTACGACCCCGTCAAGAACCCGGCCATCGCCGCGGTGTCCCAGCACGTCTTCGACGCCCAGGCCAGCCTGCCCAGCCACTGGGGAAACCCGCAGTACAACTACCTCACCCGCACCACCAACCAAGCGATCATCGACGCCAACCGGGACAAAGCCTGCCCTGCGGGCAGCCCCGTCAGCTGTGACGAATTCGCCCTCGCCAGCACCTACCAAGGCGCCTCGAGGGTCGCCGCCAACGACTACTCCACCCGCACAGTGCCCAAAGTTTCCAACGACTCCCAAGGCGGCATCATGAGCAACTACTACAACTCCACCCGCATCCTCGACGGCGACCAATTCGGCGTCGTCGCCGTCCTGCTCGACGGCCGCCAATCCTGGTAGCCACACCCGCACCCACCAGCAACACCTGACGTACCCCGCAACGCCGTGTGCTGGCCGTCCCCACCCGGGACGGCCAGCAGCACATCCAGTCCCCGCCCAGCACTGACAACGTAGGTGGCATTCACCGCGGCCTATCCCAGCAGGGCAACTGGAGAGAATTCATGGTGCGCGTCCAGCCAGATGGGCTCGCCCGCTGTGCAGCACGCTCCTACCGGCGTCCCAGGGCTCGAGCGGAGAGACCGCGGTGTCAGCACCGGTCCAGCATGCTCGAGAGCGCGGTCCGTTCCGGCACGGTGATCGTCAGCGCGTACGCGTGTTTGACCATGACCCAGTCGGTCGCGTAGGTACACCAGTACGACACCAGCGGTGGTTTCCACTCCTCCGGAGCCTTGTCGCCCTTCTCCTGGTTGAGGTTGTCGGTCACCGGCCGCAGCTGCGGCTGGGTCAGGTCGTTGGCGAACCGCTCACGCGTGGCCTGGTCCCACGACTTCGCGCCGCTCACCCACGCGTGCGCCAGCGGTACGACGTGGTCCACGTCCACGTCGGACGCTGTCGTCCACGTCTCGCCGTCGTAGGGGCTGCGCCAGGACCCGGACACCGGGGCACATTCCGCGTTGACCTTGACATTCGTCCCGTCACGCTTCAGCAGCTCCTCACGAACATCGCACCTGCCGGACACGGTTTTCCAATGCGGGAACTTCCTGGCCCGGTCATAGCCATCCAGAACTCCCCGCACCGCGACCGGCAACTCGCCGAGACGCTTCCGCGCCTCGGCCACCGGGATCGCCGGCATCACAGAAGCCGCAGCCCCGCCAGTGCCCGGGTTCGCCGGACTCGCGCGAGGAACCTCACATCCCACCAGCACGGCCACTATCGCCACCGCGGCCGCCACACCCATCACCACAGTGTGTGTGTTCCGACTCTCTCCGACCACGTCCCACCCTCATCGTCAACGGCCACGTCACACACTTCTTAGCCAGTAAACTGAACTAACAACGCCACCGTGACCGGCGAACGGCGCAACTCCGGGCGTCATCCCGGGGGGCGTCCGGAGACCTGGCTGGCGTTGGTGCACGGCCTGCCCGGTTACGATGACGGTGCTTTTCAGCGACGTCTGCCTGTCATCGGAGTTGCGCCTGGGGTTGTGCTCTGCGTGGCCGAGCACCTCGCGGGCGATCGTGTCTCTTATCGACGGAGCGGAGCGTCACGCAGCGGATCGCGACTTCGACCAAGCCGGCCGCGCCGGACACGCCATCGATCCGCACGAAGAGACCGAACCGTTGACGCCCGATCACCTCGCCCGTGACGCGCGTTCCCACGGACGAGATCGCCTGGAGATGGACGGCGTCATCAGCATGGCATGCGCTGGAGCTGACGAATCAACGTACTGGCCGTGGGCGGGCACTTCACTCGTACCAACCGCCTCTCCCCCTCAGCAAACTCCACTCCTCCACTGCCACGGCAGGGTCATCCGCTGCGGCTACCATCTCGACGTACAGGGGCGTCGCTGCAGCTGGCAGCCAGCCTTGCCCCGTATAGCCAAAGACCACGCACCGCAACCGCCGACCCACTTCAAGCAACGGCTCGCCTGGCTTATCCGCGATGTGCGAGCTGTCCACGAACCCGCGCTCGCCATCCTCGGACTCCACCAAAACCCCGTAGTGGGCATGCCCGACCAGCCAGCGGTGAACGACGTCGTACCCGCGCCAGGCGAGGGTGTCTTCGAAGAGTTGGCGTGCCGCCTGGCGTTCGCTCGGCTCCCTCAGGATGGTGGCCTCGTCTGAGCTCCGGCCCAGCCCATTACCGTGCTCAAGTTCGCGGCGTTTCGGTGGCGATTACAAGAGAACACACCCAGGTTGATCGCCAGGCCGGTGTGCGGCCCGGACGGACGGGCGACGCGTCGTGGTCGGCGCCGTTCTCCACTTGGTTGATCAGCTCCGTCATCAACTGTCCCACGACCGGCGGGGTCTTGAACTGGTTGCCGCTCGTTCCGATCGCGAGGTAGAAGTCCTCGATCTCGGTGCCGTCGTAGAGCGGAGTCCAACCGTCGGCGACGTCATGGTCCATTACGCCTGGTAGCGCGCAGGAGACAGCGAACGACAGCGACAACAGAGCAGCTTGCCACACTAAACCCGCCCGGTCGACGACTGCTCACTCCCTTCCAGGCATTGACAAGCTGTCTACAATCCGGACCGGAAAGCCAATTTGACCACTTGTCGCAGATAAGCGACCGGTCATGGATGTGGAAATATCACTCCTACTAGTCAGTTGCGACGAACGGCATTCAATGACTAGTCGAACATAACTTGATCTACCACTAGAAGAACATTGACCGTAAAGCACTGGACGAGAGCCATCCTTCAGGGCACAGTGAAATTACCTCGAACAACGAAACCCCCTCTGGAAAACCGAAGGCCGTCCATGCATCGAGCTCAGCAATCCCATACCTGAAGGGAAACGTGATTGCACTACAAAACCTCACCAGCGGAGGCGATTGTGGCATGACATTGCATCTACTGGACTTCGCAAGGAAGGTGAGCCGGAGAGGCGGGTCGCACCTGGAAATGACCGACAGGCACGACGAAGTCCTATCGAGGCCCGGCGGTACGCGAAAAGGCCCGGACTACATAAGTGTCCGAGCCTTCCACGCGCCAAATCGTTCCCCATGATATCGCCTTCCCCGCGACACCAGAGGGCTCGGCCGTTGCCCCTCCCCACAGCCAGACAACTGCCACCACTGGTAGAGCAATTCTTAAAGGATGATGACCTGCTTAGTCGAGTCACCCGTCTTGAGCAGGACCTCGGCACCGTCCTGCTTGACGGCCCGGTAAACAACCTCGCCGTAGCCGATGAGCCGACGAACGGCCTCCGTGAGGCTTACACCCTCGCGTTCAATCACTGCCTCTAACGCCTTGATGGTCTCTGGGCCGACCGCAACATTGATGCGCTTTGGCGGTGTCTTCTCCTTCTCTGAGTCGGCGCGCTGTTGAGGCGCATTGGTTGCAGCAGCGGACATAGTCTCTCCTCGACAGGGTCAGTGCGTCGGTCCCTCACCCGATACCGGCACCTGTGGATCTCGGTCTTCGCAGACCAGGCCCCACCCGTGGGAACTCCCGGCCGTGCGATGCGCCCGTAACCACGTGTCCTGGCAGGGGCACGACACTCCCAGCACACGGCTTGCACGTTATGGCTCACGAACCATACTCAAGCACTTTTTGCGGCGGATCACCACCCATATGCCGCGTCAGTCACACTGTCGTGACACCGAAGCCACACGCCATCACCACACCATCCACACGTCTGAGAGTCGGCTGCGGTAGCCTCAGCGTTACGTACCAAACTGCCAACTGGTCTGGGTACCTGCCCCCGACAGGTGTCCACACTCCAACTACGTGTCCCGTTACGAGGAACAGGTCAACCCCGTATGACGACCCACCCCGAGCAACCTAACCCTCCGACCCTCTCCGGAAGCCGGCTCCGCACCGCCAACGCTCGTCACGACCCCGAAGACGACACCTGGGTTGGCCTCACCCCGCACAACCAGGTATCCACCGATCCGGTGGTTCTCGTATTCACTGACGAAGAGATCACCCCGACAGGCGGGCGCAGGTGACCATCCGGTCCAACGACGAAACGTGGAGCGATGACGACCCCGCGTCCGGTAGCTCCCACCGCACGCCCCCGCCGAGCCAGGCCCCAGTGGTGAAGGTCAACGAACTAGCCGCTCAACGCCACGCCCACAAAGCATCCATGCAGAAGCGCGTGCTTGCCGGCGTGTTCGCCCTTCTGCTCATCACTCTTTTGATCATCGTGGTGGCCGTATCGTTCAAAGGAATCACAGAGAACTTCGCGCTTGAACTCCTTCGGTTGATTTTGCCTGCTGCACTGGCTTCCGGCGGCACTATCGTCGGCGCGCTGTTCATCACCCGCGGTCGCGACGAAGCCTAACTGCTGTACCGACTTGCAGGTGGCCCCGATCTCATCCGCGGGGTCACCTGCTGCGGCGGGCCCACTATTAGGCACGCTCCCCGGCGCTACATGGCACGCTGTGGCCGACTACTTGGTCGTCCATTCGGCGGCATAAGCGGAAATTCGAGGCCTGACTACAGGCGATCCGCCGGGATCTCGTAGATGATGTCCAGTCCGTCCTCGTCGTCCCACTGTTCACCGACACCGGCGCACTCTGGCGCGCCCACTGACCCTGCAGGAAGCAGGGCTCAGCACAATATGCGCCATCCCGGTGCCACAGCGACGAGGACTTTGGGACCGTGAACCGCATCCTGCTTGCCTAGCTCCTCGTGCCACCCGCGCCTTCTCCTCTAGCCTGGTGTTCGTGGTGTCCAGGGAACGGGCTGTCAAGATCGTGGAGCGGCATGTGACCGGGTGGGCGGTGCACGGGCCGGAGATGGTGATCACAAAGGTCAGTCCGCACCGGCTTGGTTGGGTGGTGTTCAGCCAGAGCGAGCGCTACCTGCGCTCCGGTGAGATCACGGACGCAGTGGTGGGCCACGGGCCGTTCCTCGTCGATGCGGTGGACGGCAGTCTCCACGGACTGCACGCGACCGCTGATCTCGAGCAGGGCGAGTGGATCGAGGAGTATCTCGAGCAGGTCCGCGGGATCGCACGTCCAGATCCTCTGCGGGCACGCATCACCGAGCTGACCGACCACGGTCGGCGGTTCGACGCGCTCCGGCTCATACGGGCATCCGCCCCCGACCTCAGCGCACAAGAAGCCAGAGATTACGTCGAGGCTGTCGCGGCCCGCGTGGCAGTACCCGACCACATTCGCCCACGCCTGCCTCGAACGCGGACCGGTCGAAAGGTGTGTTGGCGTCTGTCTGAGCCGAATCCCGAACCAGGCACGTGCATCCCTTGAGTCCGTATCCGCTGCTGACGCGGTCGTCGACAGCGGGCTTGCGCGGTTAGACGAAGTCATGTCGGGCACACGATCAAGCTGAGATCACCGGCCCTGGCCGGAGCAGGCAGGTGGCGGCAGTCGGCTTGCGTTGGTGTCCGGTCTCATCGATTCCGCCGGGTCATGGCTTCTCGGTTAACTACGGAGGTTGTCGATAACGAGCTCGGCGATCTTCTTGACCGCGCCGCAGGGATCGGCTTGCCACGGACCGGCTTCCGGTTTCCCCCACGTGTTGGCTTTGATGTGTACCAACGTGTTGTCATCGACACCGAGGGCCAGCCTGCACGCCAGCGGCCCCTGGTCCCGTCTGCTCGGGATGTTCTCTTTGATTTCCACGATCACGGCCGGGTAGCCGTTGATCGTGACCTCTTCCCAGTGGTTGCCGGTATCGCGGCCTAGCGCACGATCGCTGTACAACGTGCGGATGCTCTCCCGCAGCGGCGGAAACCACGATGTCGTCACGTCGACCGACGGGCCGAGCACGATCAGGCATTGGCCGTCGCGGGTCTGTTCATGCCTGCCCTCACCGAAGCCGATGCTCTGCAGCTGGTCCACTGTGATCGCCGAGCACGGATCGGCGATGAACTTGGCGCCGTTCAAGGGCGCCGGGATCGGCGGGGCCGACACCGACGGTTCGGGTGGCGAAGGTGGCGGGCTCGTTCCGCAGCCGGCCAGCACGACCATGCCGCCGGCCATCAGTGTGGCGAGCCCGCGGGCCAGACGTCGTGTCACGAAGGATCGGCTCCCGGTTTGATCCGCCAGCGACGGGGTTCCCCGACCACCTCGACACTCGTGCCGACATCCGGGATCTTGGGGAAGTTCGTTTCGATGACCGTCAGCTCGAAGCCGCTCCCGATCAGCGCCTCGACAGAGGTGATCATGCCGGAGATGAGCGCGATGCAGTCACGCCAGAACTTCTCGAACGCCGAGTTGACCGCGTCCACGAAATCCTTGACCGCGAGAACCGCCAGAGGCGGAAGAGCTGTAGACGCGAGCAGGATTCCGAACTTACCGGCCAGCGCCGACAGGTTGGACGCACAGTTGCCGAGCGCGACCAACAGGTTCTTATAGGTAGCGATCACCGTTGTCGCGACCGTGCTCATCGTTTTGGTCAGACTCGCGATGGAGACCTGACCCTTGTTCAGGCTCTCGACGACCATCCCGGAGTACATCGAGAACTGATCGTAGGCATCCCCATGCCAGGCGACCGCCAGCGAAAGCTTGGCGTCATTGACGACTTCAGACGCTTCCTTCAGCGCACTCTCCCTGGCAAACGCTTCTGCCAGTCTCAACGTCTTCTTCAGGTCGCCGGCGACGAACACGCGGAGCTTGTCGAGCAGTCCGATGATCCCGTTCGCGCCGATCAGGTTCGCATACTCCCGGATCTTCTGATCCGCAGCCTCCGGATAGCTCATGGTGGCGAGTTCCGCGGCGGCCTGGCCCGGGTCGGGGGTGGTCACTTGATCTCACCCTCCAACTTCTTCATCCGCTCATACGCTTCCTGATCCAGCTGCTCATAATGCTGAGCGGCCTTGCCCAACGCCGCGCTCAACACAGCGAGCTGAGTCGAATTCTCAGCCGTGATCCGCTGAATCGCGTCGATGGCCGCGTTGTACCGGTCCACCGTCCCCATCCCGTTAAGCCCCGGCATGATGTTCGTGACCGTTCCCGGCAAACCCAGGTCGTACGGGCCGAGCGCGACATCCGCCAAGTCCACCACCGCGAAGTCCTGCAGCAGCCCCGCCGCGTCCGCGATCGCGTCGGCCGCGGCCCGCAGCTTCTCCGGATAGACGTGATACCCCTGACCGGCCCCAGGATCGAACGGATCCGGAACACTCATACCAGCCGCTCCTCATCCCGAACCGCCGCGATCGCCGCGTCATACCGCTGGGCCGCGGTCTCCTCTGCCCGCTGGATCCCCAGCAACAGCTGACGAGACAGACTCGACGCGCTGTAGGCCTTCATCGCGGCCACGCCCACCTGCACGTCGACCAATTCACCGGCCCCGGTCACCGCCACCGACCCCAGGTCACCGGGCAACGCCCACGTGACACGATCCCGCGCCGCAGCCACCGAGGCCTGCTCGACCGCGGCCACCGTCGCGTCGATCTCCCGCGCCAAGTGATACAGCTCGTCCTCGTAGCTCACCAGCGATCCCGCCCCTCATCCTCGAGATCAGCGTCCAGGAAGTCGAGCTGATCGAAACTCTCCTCCTCGACCTCACCAGTATCTCGGCGCACTGCGCGCGGCTCGGCTGCCGTCACAGCTCTGGGCGCAGGCGGCGGAACAGAATCGTCCCGATACTCGGTCACCGACCCGTGGCCCGGTTCGGGAACCCATTCCTGGTCCTTGTCCACCACCGCGCGCATCTTGACCACGCCGACCTGCGCGGCCTCACGCCGAGCCGCCGACACCGCCTCCAGCACCGCGAGCCCCAGCCGCTGCGGATGCGTACTCCGGATCACATGATCCGCGATCGTCAGATCCACCAACTTGCCCTGACCGGTCACCACCGCCGACGCGAAACCGTCAGCCGATCGCCCGGTATACCGGGCCTGCTCCAGCTCAGCATCAAGCTCACCAGCCTGCTGCCGCAGCCTGGCCACATTCAACGACACGCCGGCCCGCCCTCCCCGTCGCCCGACATACCCCTACCAGCCGCCCCCACGGCCCGACCGCTACACCCGCGATCACAACACGAGCGTAACCGGCCGAGCGGCCAGCGTAGTCGAAACCGCGAATCCGTGTCTCGTTGTTCCGGTCACTCTGCAGCGATCATCAGCAGATCGACGCGCCCTTCCACTGAGGTCTAACTTCGCGCCGGCCTACTCGCTGCAGCTTCGCGACGCGAAGATCCGTCATCGAACTCGCCCCAGCGCACCTCCGCCCGGTCGGCTACCCCTCGGGCCGCCGAGCTGAACATCTGTTCGACGTGTGGCATGGTGTCCTTGGACCCGGCGCACCCCTCCCCCTTTGTGCGCCGGGCCCGCCATCTCCGGCGACGTACCGCAGAGATCCCAGTCCACCTCGCCACTCCCGACGCGCAGACGATACCGACTGCGCGCACAGCCAAGCGCTATCGAACGTTGGGTTTCAGCCGAATCCGTCCCGTCGCGAGCGACCGAGCAAGCCGACCGCGATCCTGCGGAGTCGGCCGCTCTGTTCCGGTTGTGGCGGCGGTGTCCGGAACGCCCGGTAGTGCTGTTTGGTGACGCACAGGACGACAGCGTGCATGAACCTCTCGCGGTCTGGGACTTGCACTTCCCAGCGTTCGTCGGTGCGCGTGTTCCACAGCACACCCGTTTGGTGGCCGCTCATGACGAGGTAGAGCGCTAGCTGGAGGAACATGGCGCGATCGAGTTCGGAGACGAACTTGAGCTCGAAGACCTTGTCGTCGTCCACGGCGTCGGCAACACCTACGAACGTGATCGGTGTCGCCGCCGACGATGTCGCAGCCGTGCCTGAGAGGTCCATGGGTACCTGTGCCGCGCAGTCGGGGGGAAGCTGTGTCGCCAGTCGTCTGGTCAGTGCGTCGCGAACCTCGCCGCCGACTTTCCGGGTGACCTGTTCCGCGTAGCGCATCTGGTCTGTGTCAACGGCGGTCAGCACCAGCGAGTTGTGCCAAGGGTCGTCGGTCAGTTTGCCGCGCAGCTGCTTCGCGATCGGTTTCGGGTTCAGTATCACCTCGAGGGTGGGGTTGTACCTGTCGAAAAACACAGCTTCCTGGTAGTGCCCCACCACGGGAGAAAGGTCGATCAGCCCGTCGACGCGGTCGATGTTGATCTCCTCGCCCGTGCCGTCGTCGAGTCGTCGCCTGTCGAGCAGGTCGACGCAGGCCTGGAGGTTCTCCGCGTAGGTGAAATCGAAGCAGTCCGATGCCATCATCGGCTTGTCATATTTGGGTTGTTCGGCGGCCAGCAGTTTCGTGAACCGCTGCACGGGGATGAAGCCGATGCTTTTGGGTTGCCGCCGAGCATGTTTTGATCGCACGAAGACGACTTCGTGCTTTCCGCGGGAGGCCGCGACCAGGAACACGTTGCGCATCACCGTTGTGTCCACGTTCGGGAAGCTGCAGCGCATGTCCCACATGTCCTCGTCGTAGTCGAACACCACACTCGCCGGTCGCTCCAGCCCCTTGCTGGAGTCGAACGTCGTGAACACCGCGGTGTCGTCGTTGTAGGTCACCGAGGTGTCGCCGTCGCGGATGGAAGCGTAGACGGTTTCCTTGTTGAAGACCTCACCATGATCGCGTTCCAGGTGATTCAGCGCCTCGGCCATCTGGCCGTTGCGTCTGCCCAGGCAGAGAAGCTCACCGGGGTTCTTCGCCTTCATTAGGTCGAGTGCCTCGTCGTAGGAGACGTACCTGATCGTCTGACCGGGGTTGACGCCCACCACCGGTTTGTTCCACGCCTCGCTGAGCAGCGTACCGAGTTCCCGGCCAGCACGGAAAGACTGCGTGAACGGCATCAACTCGGCCTGCCGGGTGATTTCCCTGGTGAACCGCTGGACGTCCAGCGTCGTATTCGAGTGCACCTTCTGCGCCAGGTCACCGACCAGCACGGTCTGCATGGACGGGTTCAGTGACTTGATGTTGCGCAGCAACTGCGCGTATTCCTCATTGATGTCCTGGTACTCATCGACCACGAGCAGGTCGAACCGGGGGAACTGTGCCGAGAGGCTGGTAAAGGCTGCGTTGAACCGTCGGATGGATTCATCAACACCGCATTTGATGCCCGCCTTGAGCAGGGAGGGATACACGATGCCGTGGTAGTTCTGCACTTTCGCGTGTTTCACCCGGCGTTTCGCATCAGCTTTCAACAGCTTGCTGTAGGTCAGGTACAGCACCCGCCGTTCCCTGCCCACTTCAGTGCACAGCGCCTGAATCGCCGTGGTCTTGCCCGATCCCACCGTCGCATCAACGATCACATCCTGCCCTGACCGCACCGCGTCGATCATCCGCCGCTGCTCGCCGCTCAACGACACAGGCGACACCGAGGCATTACGACCATGACTTCCGCGCCGGGCCGATATTCTGTTCGGACTCGTGGCGGCGGCAAAATTCGGGTTGGCCGCTAGTTGCCTCCTCAGCACCGCCTCAGCATCAGCGCGTAACGCCGGGCGCTGTTGCGGCGGCAGCAGCACCTTGCACCGTGCCTGCAGCGCACCGGGCGTGCGTTCCAAGCTCTCCGCCAGTGCCTCCAGCCTCGCACCGCGCCGGAGCCCGTCCAGCAGCTTCGCGGTGTCGTCTTCCGACCAGGCCGCGCCCGCACGGCGCGGTGCGGATCCGGCACCCTCGTCTCGGCTCCCAGTAGTCACCTCGTCACGCTATCGACAACCAGTGACAAAATTTGCCGGTTTCGCGAACAGCAGGCCAACCGCCCTATGCGCACTAGCAGCAATGAGCCCGGGACGATGCGTTTGACCAGCGGAAATCCCGGCGCCCAGCCTGATCAAGCGCTGGTTGGCAACGCGAGGAAGTCGGCGTGGGCCTGTACAACGGCTTCGGCAGGCCCTGTCGTTCCTCGTGGCCGGCCACGGCATGGGTAGATGCTGGCGCATCACTGCCGTAAAGGCTTACCACCACTTCGTCCATCGCGATTCGGCGGACACGACTCCTTGTTTCAGCTGATGCGTGCAGGGGTGAAGGCTAGCCGTCCCGACTGCTCCGACCCGGGCCCAGAACGCGACGGCGACCGGATCACGCTTGATGGGCAGCATCGTCCAGCTGAACTTGGTGCCTCGCTTCAAGGCCGCGTTCACCAGCACGCGGCCAGCGCCACGCCTTCGGTGCTTCTCTTCGACCTCGACATGGCAGAGGATCGCGCGCCGGTCGACCGGACACAGTGACAAGTGCACTTCACCGAAGACCGTGTGTCCCAGGCGAAGCTGGATGACGCCGATCCCTGCGGAAACCGGCGGCGGCAGAACAACCAGGCGCAGGCCGTACTCGTCCACGTCGGTTTCGATGACTTGCCGTTCCACAGCGGTGTCGATCACTGCCCAGATGCCGCCGTCGCCTGTTAGGGCGTGGCAGGCCTCGCACAGCCACTCCGGCGCCTGATAGTCCTGTGACCAGCTCTGCCGCACGCCGCCGACTGCCAGATCGTGGCCCCACGGACATCGTTTGGGCGCCTCAGAACCTGGCCGGATCGGCACTTCCAGCGTTCGCCATTCCCGGTTCGCTCCGGTCATCGGAAATCACGCGATCCCGACGCTAAATCCCGGAGATCCAACGGGCGCACTTGATCCGCGACGAGTGTCGACGATCCTTCGGTAACCTCAGCGATTCCTCGGAACAGCAAGGCATTGCTCGCCAGCAGCACCTTCCTACACCGGTGAAACAGGCCCGGGGAGACGAGGATGTTGGCCATGCCGGTCTCGTCCTCGATGTTGAAGAAAGTGATGCCGCCTGCGGTTGCGGGGCGTTGCCGGTGGGTGACCGCTCCCCCGATCCACACCCGCGCCCCGTCCTCGGCCTGGCTGAGCTGGGCGGTGCTGATGGCGCCGCGCTCGGTGAGCCAGGTCCGGAGGTATTCGACGGGGTGGGAGCCGGGTGAGATGCCGGTGGCCCACAGGTCTGCGGCGGTGACCTCGAACCGCGTCATCCCTGGTAGCGCCGGGGCGTCCAGGCCGGGAGCGAGTCCGGGGAGGTGCTCGGGCCGGGTGGTCGCCGCGGCACCTGCGGCCCAGAGTGCTTGGCGTCGCTCCGGGCCGAGGCTGGTGAACGCCCCGGCGGTGGCAAGGGCCTCGATCGCGGGCTTCTTCAGCCGGACACGTTCGGTCAGCTCCCCGATGCTGGTGTAGGGACCGTTGATCTGGCGTTCGGTGACGATCGCCTCAGCGGTGTTGTCGCCGACGTGTCGGATCGCGGCGAGGCCGAGCCGGATCGCCTGGCCGCCGGTGCTTTCGGGCTCGGCTTCGAGGGTGGCGTGCGAGAGGCTGGCGTTGATGTCCGGCTCACGCACGATGACGCCGTGGCGGCGGGCGTCGGCGACCAGCGATTGCGGGGAGTAGAACCCCATCGGCTGCGCGCGCAACAGGCCCGCGCAGAACGCCGCCGGCCAGTAGTACTTGAGATGCGCGGAGGCGTAGACGAGCAGGGCGAAGGACATGGAGTGGGCTTCGGGGAAGCCGTAGCCGGAGAAGGCGTGGATCTGCTCGAACACGCTGATCGCGGTGTCGCGGTCGACCCCGTTCGCCGCGGCACCGTCGAAGAACCTCTTGGCGAGTTTCCGCATTTTGGCGCTGGAGCGTTTCGCTCCCATCGCCCGCCGCAACAGATCCGCCTCGGCCGGGGTGAAGCTCGCGACGTCGACGGCCATCTGCATGACCTGCTCCTGAAACAACGGCACCCCGAGTGTCCTATCGAGACTCTGGGCCAGCAGGGGATGCTTGTGTTTCCAGGTTTCCTCGCCGCGGCGGCGGGCGATGTAGGGGTGGACGGATCCGCCCTGGATCGGGCCGGGCCGGATGAGCGCGACTTCGACGACGAGGTCGTAGAACTTCCTCGGCCGCAACCGCGGCAGCGTCGCCAGCTGAGCCCGGGACTCGACCTGGAACACGCCGATCGCGTCCGCCGCGCACAGCATGTCGTACACGTTGGGGTCGGCGAGGTCGAGCTTGCCGATGTCGACCGTCTCGCCGTGGTGTTCGGCGATGAGGTCGATCATGTAGTGCAGAGCGGAGAGCATGCCGAGCCCGAGCAGGTCGAACTTCACCAAGCCGACGGCGGCGCAGTCGTCCTTGTCCCACTGCAGGACGCTGCGGCCGGGCATGCGGGCCCACTCGACCGGCACCACCTCCGACACCGGCTCCTTCGAGATCACCATCCCACCGGAGTGGATCCCCAGGTGCCGGGGGAAGTCTTCGAGAGCGTCGGCGAGTTCGAGGATCTCGGGCGGGATCTCCCCCGCCGCTTCCTCGCTGGTCTTCTTCACGCCGGCCCAGCGGTTGACGATCTTGCTGTAGGCGTCCTGCTGGCCAGGGCTGAAACCTAAGGCTTTGGCGGCGTCCCGGATCGCCGACGGCGCCCGGTAGGTGATCACGTTCGCCACCTGCGCCGCATGAAAGCGGCCGTGTTTGTCGTAGACGTACTGGATCGCCTCTTCGCGGCGGTCGGACTCGATGTCAATGTCGATGTCCGGCGGCCCATCCCGCTCCGGCGCCAGGAACCGCTCGAACAGCAAGCCCCACTTCACCGGGTCGGCGTGGCAAATCTCCAGCGCGTAGCAGACCGCGGAATTCGCCGCCGATCCCCGGCCCTGGCACAAGATGTTGGCGTCGCGGCAGAACCGGACGATGTCCCACACCACCAGGAAGTACCCCGGGAACCCCAGCTTCTCGATCACGTTCAGCTCGTGGTCGAGCTGGGAGTAGGCCGTCGGATAGTCCTCGCGGTGCCCGTAGCGTTTCGCCGCGCCCGCCCACGTCAGCTCCCGCAGATACGACATCTCGTCGTGTCCCGGCGGGACGGGGAACGGAGGCAGGTCAGGTGCGACGAGGTTCAGGTCGAAGGCGCATTCGACGCCGAGCAGGGCGGCACGGGTGACCGCGCCGGGATACCGGGCGAAGACCTCGGCCTGCTCGGCGCCGGACCGCACGAACGCCATGTGCGCCGCCGAGAGCCAGCCCTCCATGTCATCCAGCGACCGGCGGGCGCGGACCGCGGCGACCGCGTCACCCAGCGGACCTCGGCCGGGGTGGGCGTAGTGGACGTTGTTCGTCGCCACTGTCACCACCCCTGCCGCCTCGGCCATCGCGACGAGGGTGTCGTTGTAGGTCGAATCGAGGGGCAGGCTGTGATCGATCAGCTCCACCGCCACGTTGTCCGGCCCGAACTTGTCCACCAGGGACATCAGCTCCGACATCGCGGTAATCTTGTCGTCGGCGGCCAGGGCGCGGCGGATCCGGCCCTTGCGGCAGCCGGTCAACACCAGCACATGCCCTGCCAGATCATCGACCAGCGCGTCCTCGTTATAGAGCGGGCGCCCCTTCTCTCCACCGGCCAGCTGCGCCCGCGAGATCACGCGGCACAAGCGGCGGTAGCCCTCCAGCCCGCGGGCCAGCACCAGCAGGTGCGCGCCGCCCGGGTCGGCGACGCCGTTCTGCGGTGCGGGCAGATCCAGCGACAACTCCGCGCCGAAACCGACCCGGACGCCGAGCTCGCGGGCGGCCTCGTTGAACCGCACCGCGCCGTACATGCCGTCGTGATCGGTCAGGAAGATCGCGTCCAGGCCCTGGCGGGCGGCCTCCTCGACCAGCTCTTCGGGGTGGCTGGCGCCGTCGAGGAAGCTGAAGTTCGAATGTGCGTGCAACTCCGCGTACGGCACCCGCGGCACCGCGCCGCTGTCGTCGTCCCCCTCGCAGACCCGCAGATCCACCGGCGCCCCGGCATAGCCCTCCCGCTTACGCGACCAGGCCGGCGCATCGTTCCCATCGCCCTCCACACGAGGACGACCGGACGCGACCCGCTGGATCTCACGCCACGGGACGGCAGGATTGTTGAACGCCACACCAGCTCCACACCACACGCTCTGCCGTGGGGGGAAGCCAGCGACAAACACTCGAACATACGCACGAACTCTGTCGACGATCCTGAACGCCGAACTTGCTCCCGTCAAGCCCTGTGCTTGACATAACACCAGGTAGTGAACCCGACACCACCCCGACCAGTGAACCACGCGCACGGACTGGCATTGTTGACTCGACTTGGTAACACGCTAGGCCGTACGAGTGACTTGGGAGGCGCAGTGGACGAACCCGACCTGACCGGCGCGACCGTGTACGAAGCCGCCGACAAGCCCTCTCTCGGCGGCGGCCGCTGGTACGTCCTACCCGACGGCACCACCTACTTCCAGCCCTTCGACGGCACTCCTCGCCCAGCCCTCGTCGCCGCCTCTACGCTGCGCGACATGCCGACCTGGACCGAAGTGTCGAGCTAGACCTCATCTGACCCGATCCGGCCCGGGATGCCATCGCGTCCGCACGGCGGCTGGCTACTCCCCCGGGGCTTCCAGTCGAGCCGGCTCAGCACGGCGCCATCGCCGCCGACGATCGTGACCGTCGCGTTTCTGTCAGTGGGTCGTGGGATAACGGGTACATGGATCCATGTCGACATACGCAGCGCAAGCGACATGCTCAACTCCGGCATCAGCCACGATCGGCGCCGTTGTGGGTCGGCGATCCCGAAGACTGGGCGGTCGTTCGACAGACGCCCCGCCCTCCTCTGGTATGCCCAGAGCCTGGCTGCGGCGTCGAGTTGATCTCATGCGAGAACCGCAGCTTCAAGCAGAATCCCCGATTCTTCAGGTTCAAGTCGGTCGACCGCTCCTGCGACCATTGGGCCGATCATGATCACGGCGGTGGCCCGGAGACCGCGCAGCACGAATGGGTCAAGTACCGGCTGACCACGATCGCCCGCCTACTCGGCTACACAGCCACGCCGGAACACCCCTCTACGCGTGCCGACGTCTTCGTTCACGAGCCGGGGTACTGCCTCGAGGTCCAGCTGCGCTCCACCCAGTTCCAGAAACGCACCCAAGCCCGGGAGGCGAAAGGCGGGACCGTCTGCTGGTGGATCGTCGACGGCGTGGACTCCAAAGCATTGACCAATGCCTTGTTCACACTGCCAGCCGTGCGATTCAGGGTCATCGACAAGACCAATCCCCGGATACGGGCACTTAAGCCCATGGGCAGACCCCGAGGACCAGGACCTCGCTTCCCGGGCCCGCTTGCAGGTCTTCGCCACCGTCGCGTACCCGCCATCGACCAGGGGCTCGGCCAACCCATCCGCCTGGTTCCACACCGAAACGATGGACGGCTACGCCTTCCTGCGCGAAGTCCTCTCCGGTCGGCGCCGCTGGTACCCACCTCACGCACTGGGACACCTGTCAGGATTATGGGCGCTGGACACCGACGTCGACCGTTACCGTACTTTCCGAGCCGAGCAACAGGCACTTAAAGTGGCAGCACAGGCACGCCTCGACAACGTCATGGCCGCGAAGTCAGCCGAACCGCCGCTGACGAGGCCTCCCACGCTGCCCACCGAACCGCCCACGGTGCCGATCGCGATTCCGCAACCTTCCCCTCTCCCGAATCCCGTTCAACGTCAGCCACAGCAGGCCGCTCCCGTGACGACCTTGACGTTGAGGAGCCGGCGGCGGAAGTGGTGGCAGTTCTGGCGAGCTCGATAGAAGGCTTCCGGCGTCATCGCGTTGACGCGGCGACCGCACGAGACCACTGCGCACCAAGGAGACCTCACGCTATATTGAACGCCTTGCCCTTCGGCCCGGACACGCCTGCTCTACTAGTATGTGCGGAAATCGTCACCAGGGACCATCGGCGCGAAAGCACTATCACTCACAATTCTCTAAGTCAGCACGCCCGTAATGTTGCATAGCGAATGAGGACGATGACCGCCACGAGTAACGATCTTGTTCCCAGCCCGATAGTACTTGCCCCTGACGTTGCGAAGCCCCATAAAGTTCCTGCTCGCCGCCGTCGGTCGATCCTGCCCCGCATCGGCGGGTGGCTGCTCCGTGAAGTACGCAAGGACGTGAGCGAGTTCCGGTTGGGCATCTTCGCTGAGTTCGTTGAGCGAGGTTTGAATACCCCCGCAGAAGCACGTCGGGCCAGGTGGAGCGTTCACCGGGCAGAGTGGGGGGCGTTCTACATCATCGGTATCACCATCCTGACCACCGGCTCCCTCCGTGGCGTTCTTGAGACAATGCCACGCGATCTGATCCCTGTCGCGGTTCTCCTGTTTGCAGTGCTGCCGTTGTCGACCTTGGCGATGCGGGCATGGGCAGCACGGTTCGCTCATGATCGAATTCGGCTTCAGATTGCACATATACTGGAGTCACTGAAGCTGGTCGATGGAATCGAATCAGAGCAGGAACTCCGCGTATGGCGAGGAAATCCTGCAAGGATACAGCAGCTTCGCATCAGGCAGCTTCGAGGATACCTTCGCCATGCGGCAGCCACGATCCCCGACCAGTTCATGAGAATCAGCGGCCGCGGGCATCTGCAGGGGGACACAGTCCTTCGCGACAAGCTGAAGGCGCGCCTGCTGCTAGCGCTTGCCACAGCGCCAGATCTGTCGAATAGCGTGGCGCGCGACGATCTCCGGGAGCTTCTATCTGTCATTTCCCGCGTGGTCGTCGAAGCTGACCCATGCGCCGAGCTCGAAACGACGCTGCGCGGCTCTCCTACGTCTTGCTCAGCGGCCCAGCAGCCTCTGAAAACGTGGGCGTGGCGTTGGGCAACGTTCACAACGCCCACCCTGATTTCAGTCTTGGCTATCCCGGTTGTGGCGTTCATCGCAGCGAAACTAGCCAGCGCGACGACACCGGTCGGAATGGGAATCGCAGCCGTTGGCACGGCTGCCCACGCCGCCGTGAAGTATCTTCAATATCGAAAAATCGAATAGCCAAATAGCCACGTCCCTGAAGTGCAACCGCTTTCGCCTCCGCTTGGATGTAGCGCCTGCCGCTGGTGCGCCTCAGCCCCGCTCGGGGACCTGGACGTCGGCGGGCTGCTTGTCGGGGCGCCATCCTCGCCAGGCGGTATGGCGGAGGCGGTGTTCGCGCGGGGTGAACTGACGGTAGACGACTTCGCCGACGAGGTCCGGTTTTACCCAGTACGCGCCCTTGGCGCGGTCCCGCGGCACCTCGTCGGCAAACGGGCTCGTCTTGCGGGCCAGCGGGGCGAGCTTCTTCTTCGCGTCGAGGAGGGCCTGGTTGTTGAAGCCGGTGCCGACGTCGCCGATGTAGACCAGGTCGCCGGAGCCGGGGTCGTGGGCTCCGAGCAACAGGGCACCGATCATCCCGTCACGGCGGCCTTGCCCGGAACGCCACCCGCACACCACGACCTCGATGGTCTGGATCAAAGGGTGTTTGATCCACTCAGGAGACCGGCGCCCAGAGACGTACTTCGACTGGATCGCCTTCACTACCAGGCCTTCGAGGCCGCGGTCCTTCGCGACGTCGAGCAGATCAGCCGGGGACATGCCGGATGCCGAGAGGTCGGCGTGGCTGTAGGACGGGGTGATCGCGACGAGATTCTTGTCCGGCGGCTCAATCCCCTCCAGCACCGCCCGCCTCCGCTCGTACGGTTCGTCCAGCAGCCGGTTACCGCCGAGCAGCAGGACGTCGAAGACGAAGTACGCCACGGACACATCGTCACTGGTGGCGTAGCTCTGCAGCAGACCGAAGTCCGGACGGCCATGCTGGTCCAGCGCGACGATCTCGCCGTCGAGCACCGCCTGGCGACCCTCCAGCGCGTCGCCCATAGCGTCGCCGAGGATCGGGAATCTGCCGGTGAAGTCCTTGTCGTTGCGGCTGGTCAGCCTCGTCGTTCCGTCGGCGGCGACCCTCATTACCGCCCCGGTAGCCGTCCCACTTCCACTCGTAGGCGTACCGCGGATCGTCCGGAAGCTCCTCCCGCGCCTGGCTCGCGAGCATCGGCTCGATGAACGCCGGCACCCGCGACCGCTCACTCCTTGCGGCGTCCTGTGCCATGACGGCCTCCCGCGCAGCCGGGTATCTACGGACGCGCTCTCACGTCCGCAATTCACGCCAACCCGAATGGCGCAGTCTCGCCGGATTCCATCGTTACACATCCAGGTGACCACGGTTTTCGTCGCTAGCTGTGGACACGGCCTGTTACATGCGCCGCTTGACAGACGACATAGCCGGACGAGACCGGCTAGAAGGGACGGCGCCGAATGCGGAACGAACGGCATGTTCAGCTGCGCTGGGAAACCCGGGCCGTGGTCGTCGACGACCCGCGCGGCCCGGCGGAGACCATGACCTATCCCGGTATCACGGTCACCCGCCGCCAGCGCGGGCGCGTCGTCGACCAACTCTGGCTCCCGGTCGGAGAAGCCGAACCTACCATCGCCGACGACGAAGCCCTGATCGCCGTGTTGCGCGCCGCGTGGTGCTGGAGCATTTCAGCCGCGTGAACGAGCGCATTCACCGTCTACGCCTGGCTCCATGGTCCTCATCCGGGCCTTACGACGCCTACAGGGTCAGTTGCAAGGGGCCGCTGGTCTTGCGAGCCTCGGCGGTGAGGGCGACGAGCTCTTTGAGCCACCAGGTCTCCATCGGCAGCCCGTCGGTATGCGTGTCGCGGATCCAGGTCTGGAGGAACTTCAGGCGTGCTTCGGCGGTGCGGATGGTGGCGTATTCGGGGTGGGTGGCCAGTTCGGCGACCAGGTCGTCCCGCCGAGCCTGGAGCAGTTCCGCGCGTTCGGCCGCGAGCTCCCGGACCAGTTCGTCAGCGGCCCTGATGACCGAGGAGATTATCCACGGGCCGTTGTCCGGGTCCTTGCGCAGCTCGCCCAGCGCCGGGAGCTGCTCGGCGACGGACCGGCGTAGGCCGTAGCGGGCCCGCCGGAACTCCGGAGAGTCAGCGACCTGCCTGGCAAGCTCCATGATCTTCTCGTCCTCGGCGTCGTCGCTCACGCGGGGTTCAGGATCCCAGCGCGACGAGCGGGCCGGGGTCGTCAGCTCGTCCAGAGCGTCGTGCCAAGGCGCGGTCACCTCCCACACGTGCAAGACACCGGCGTGGGCGAAGCCGACCTCGATACGGCTGGTCCAGCCGACGATCCGGGCCAGCGCCTTACTCACCCGAGTCCGCTCCGCGCCGGCGTCGAGATCCTCCAGCGCGGTGTCCACGGCGTCCCGCGTCACCAGGACGCGGCTCAGGTAGAGCAAGGCGGCATCCACGGACGCGGCAACAGCCACGACCTGCTCCGCAGCCAGCGTCGCCGAGTCGATTTCGACAACACGATCGGGATCGAGGCGAGCCGGGACCACCCGCAAGCCCAGCTCCTGCGCTCCGCGGGTGATCTGCTCGACCTGGTCAGCAAGAGAATCGGTGGTAGCGGCACGCAGCTGAGCGAGCAGCTCGGTGAAATCGTTGTCCATGAGCGCAGATCCGAGCAGGCGCCACCGACAAATCCGGCCTGCTCGACGTGCCCGCCGAGCATGTTCACCCAAACGTGAAGACGTTCTTCCCGTCTCCGGCAGGTTTGCAGCCAAGGTCACACCGTGCCAGAATCATGTCGGCTCGTCAGCTGAGGCTAGGGGTTAGAGCGATCGGTTCGATTCCGACGTGGATCTTCCTCTGCCTTGTCTTCATCGGTCTCGTTCTTCTTCGGTTGGCAAGTTTGGCCCTAGGCAACACCACACCAAACGAACCGCGAGAGACGAAACGAGGAGGCACTATGAAAAATTCAATCCGCAAAACGAAGTCTGCAGTACTTGAGACGATGTGGGCGGTCGGCGGGAGCGTCCTGGCTGGCGTACCACTCCTAACCTGAGTTGACGAGCCGATAGGTAGCCAGGCAACGAAGGGCCTACGTGTCAACGTCGGCGCCCTGTCCGCCTAGAACTTCCATCCCTGCGCCTGCACGAACCCCACGAGGTTCATGCACGGGACACTGACCGCTTTACACACGTCGGGAATGCGCGGCTTGTTCAGGTTGCCGCTGAAGGTTTCATCGGTGACGACGACGCCGGTGCGCGCGAGCGCGAGGCCGATCACGAACGGGTCTGCGCCGTTGCGGCCGCCGCCTGTGCCCATCATCTTTGGATGCGTTTGCAGAATCTTCTTGGTTGCGATTTGGATGTCCTGGTTGAGAGGCAGGAAGAGGTCTCCCTGCGCGCGCGCCCAGGTGTTGGCGTCGTCGTCACGCTTTCCGAGCTCGTCGCGAACCACTTCCACCGCACGGATGGTTCCTTCGGCGACCAGCATCTCAATTCGCTGCCACAGCGTACTGAAGACCGACGGCGGCAGTTGATCACGGCGCCCATTGAGGATCGCGCTGGTATCGAAGGAGTACAAGGGCACCTGCTAGTTCGCCTCCCGGACAGCCGCGGCGTCGGCGAGCTTGTCGATCTGACCGGCCTTGGCGTTGAGGTACGTCGTGGCGGTATAGGTGTCGATCATGCGGCGACGGTGTGCGTCCGTCACCTGCCGGACGTAGCCTTTCCCCAGGTCACGGACTGTGTTGCGATACCAGTCCCCGCCACCCGCCGTACGGGCGAATGAATCCGCCTCATAGGCCTTCACGAACTCCGCGCGGCGCGCTTCGTAGAAGGCCTGAGTGACACGCCCGAGGGTGAGCAGCCGACGCAGGAACGCCTCGGCGCTCACCCCGAAGGGAGCGGCGGCATCGCGCAGCGCCACGTAGGTCCAGGTGTCCTGCTGTTCGGCGCGAGCCTGAACCTCTGGCCGTCGCAGCACCGCAGCGGCCGGCATGAGCATCGCCGCGGCGAGCGCGTTGCAGCGCGCCTCCAGCTGCCGCTCCGGCGTCGTCGCACGCAGGTCGGCGGTCACATCGCACAGGCCTTGTGTATGCAGGGCCAGGTGAGCGAACTCATGTAGGAGGGAAAACAGGCGACCGCGCGGACTGTCCGCACCATTGACCATGATCACCGGCAGCTTGTCGAAGTACAACGAGAAGGCACGCATTTCGGTCGTCGAAACGCGGCCACGTGACGTGGCAAGCACTAGCACCCCGGCCCGTTCGAGTCCTGCGCCCCAGGCATTGAGGTGGTCGTACACGGTCGACCGGGCGCTCAGGGCGATCGGTGCCAGACGCAAGAGCATCTCGCGGGCGCGCTCAGCCAGGCGCTCGTCGGGCCCTGCCGCGGTCAGGCGCCAGTCAGCTGGTGGGTCTTCGTCATCAAGCTCGTACAGTTCAAGCAGGTTGTCCCGCTGCTGGTGCGCCCGCCGGTACTCCGCATGCAGGTCTGGCGACCATTCCTCCGCTCCAGCTTCGGGCAACCGGCGGAAGTCGCGCAACGTGTCGAACGCAGCCGGGGGATCGGCCAGAAAGAATACTCCCAACGCCCGGTTATAAGCCGTCGCGGCCTTCTTGAGCTGCGCGATCGTAGGTTGCGCCTCGCCCGACTCCCACTGAGCGACCCGATCGTCCGGCACGCCGATCTTGCGCGCCGCGGCCACCTCGGTCAGCCCGATCGTGGTCCGAGCCCACCGCAGGACCGCGGGCTCAACGAGGGCTGGAATCGATGTCGGCACACCGTCAATCCTGAACCAACGCCACGCCCAACGCCAGTCGCGAAACCGGGCGGCAGCACCCGAACCCGAGTCCGCCGTTGACGGCGGGTGGACCAGCCACCTTCCACAGTCCGTTCCCTGGGGAACGTAGCGATCGGCGGCCCTCTGTACGACTACCAATCGTGAAGTGGATGAGTGGGTCGAAGACAGTGTGGGCACGACGACGATGGCGGGACCGTGACGGCACGTGGTGGTGGGCGATCGTCGTCATCGTCGTCCCGGTCGCACTGGTCGCGGCCGCGGCCGTGACCACGCTGCTGATGTTCATCGATCCGGGCAACGACGCGAAGAACAGGATCGAACTGATCAAGGTCGGTCTTACAGTCGGGGCCGGCACCGGCGGCGTGGTCGCTCTGGTGCTCACCGGGCGCCGGCAATGGTCCACCGAG
The DNA here is from genome assembly GCF_044547565.1 of Amycolatopsis sp. NPDC052450. Lineage (NCBI taxonomy): Bacteria > Bacillati > Actinomycetota > Actinomycetes > Pseudonocardiales > Pseudonocardiaceae > Amycolatopsis > Amycolatopsis sp. NPDC052450. The sequence continues at coordinate 263,438 of NZ_JBIUAQ010000010.1, forward strand.
CACGACAACGCTGAACGACGGCTCACTGAGCTGTACGTCAAGGCCGTCGAGCAGCTTGGCTCCGATAGATCCGCAGTCCGCCACGGCGGGCTCTACGCGCTCGAGCGCGTCGCCCAGGACAACCCGGATCACCGTCAGGTAGTGGTTGATGTGATCTGCGCCTACCTACGAGCCCCCTTCCAGCTCCCCAAGGCACCCCGGCCCCGGAACCGGCCCGGGATCCATCGCCCCCTGGCGCCCAGCAGAAATTCTCCCCGGGCCCGCATCGCAAGCAGGGAACAGCCTGAAACACCAACGGTGACCGAACTCGACGACGATGCCCGGCAGGAGCGAGAGGTCCGTCTAACGGCCCAGCGCATCCTCGGCACGCACCTGAGACCGGGAAGCGACTCGAAACATCCAGTGAAGGCCTTCTGGAAAGGCATCAACCTCGACCTCACCGCCGCCACACTCATCGACTTCGACCTTCGTGGCTGTCAGATCAACCAGGCTCGTTTCATTAAGGCAACCCTCAGCGGCGATGCTGAGTTCGGTAAGACGACTTTCATCGGTGATGCCCGGTTCGACGAGGCGACTTTCACTGGCGAAGCTCGTTTCGACGGGGTGACCTTCACTCGCGACGCTCGGTTCATCGAGGCGACTTTCACTGGCGACGCCGGGTTCAGCCTGGCGACTTTCAAAGGCATCGCATGGTTCGACCGGGCGATTTTCATCAGCGTCGCCTGGTTCGGCGGAGCGACTTTTACCAGCAATACTTGGTTCGACAGGGCGACTTTTACCGGCACCGCCTGGTTCGGCGGAGCGACCTTCACCGTCGAGGCTCTATTTGGCGAAGCGACCTTCACTGGCGACGCCGAGTTCGGCAGGGCGACCTTCACTGGCGACGCCGAGTTCGACGAGGCGACCTTCGATTCGGTGCCTTGCGCCCTCGGGGCACGTGTCCGCACGGACCCAGCCCCGCCCGAGCCTAATAGTTCATCGTGGCCGCTCGGATGGACCATGGAGATGCCGGAACTTCAACCGAGCGAGGCGGAGCAGGTGTGGGCCCGGCTGATTCCTGTACCGGTCGTCCTCGCCTCACCGGACGAAGCCGCGAAGACCCGAGTCGCAGGACGCAACGCCGCCAGATGACGAGCTACCGCGCCCGTCCGGCGTGGCGGGCGCGGGCTGCTTCGGCGGTGCGTTGGGCGGGGTCGGCCGACGGGTGGGCTTAGCGGGCGACGCTGCGGATGTCCTGGTGCCCGGCTTTGACCATGAAGTGGGTGCCGTCCTGGCCGTCGCCGGCACTGCGGGTCAGGCCGAAGTGCCGCAGGTCGTGCGGGAGTCAGCCGCCGGTGGCCTACTTTCAGCGCCTTGAGCGCGACGTCGTAGCCGTAGCAGCCGCGCCCGGTATCCAGGTCGAGATCGGCAGGGCGGACAGTGCCCGTCGCGGAGCCTTCGGCTGCGCGACGGTGAGGACAAGCGGGCCGCGGATACGGCTGCCGAGGAAGCGGGCGAGTTAGCCCGGGCGTCGAGGCCGCCGCGGTCCCAGGTGACGGTGTCCGGGGCGCTGCGTTTCCGGAGGACACCGGCGTGGGAGCTGCACAGGTCGAGGTCCCCCGACGTTGAGCGCGAGGATCTCTTCGGCGCGGGCGGTGGTCTCTTACAGCAGCGCCCACCGCACCCGGTCCCGCAACGGGTGGCGGGTGTCGCGCAGGAGCAGGTCGACCTCGGGCGCGCGGCCGGGTGCGCGGGAGCGATTTCGACTGCGGGTGCGGGCAGCCGATGATCCAGCCGCAGTCGCGGCAGTAGCCGGGTGAAGTGGCCATCGCGGCACGCTTAGCGTTGAACGTCGGCCGGCGCAGGCTCGCCCGACCGGCCCGGTGACCGCAGTCTGTAGCGCGGCGGCGCCCGGCTCAGTGTCGAACACGGCGACCGACGCAGGGGGTCGCCGACGACAGCCGCAGACGGCGGGCAGAGCGCGGCCCACGCGGCGACGCCCGAGGTGGAAACGCCCTCAGCGGCAGCCAAGAAGTAATCTCTAGAAACAACTTCTTGAATCATCTTCTTGGACGCCTATCATGGCTCTATGACTCAGTCGAAGCTTCCGCGACTCATCCCGACGGGCACCTGCTGGTGCGGCTGCGGAAAGGAAACCGCTATCGGCGCGTTCTTCACCCAAGGGCACGACAAGATCGCCGAGGCGGCGCTGATCGCCGCCGAGTTCAACGGCTCGGTACCTCAGTTGCTGCACGCCCAGGGCTACGGACCGGGCCGTTCGGTCATCCACCAAGCAGTTGAGGCCGGCGTATGGGAAGCCTGTCCCGAGCGGGGGTGCTGGTACAAGGGCACGACTCAAAGCGTGCGCACCCACCAGCGCAAATACCACGCCCCGAGTTCCGTCGAGTCCACGCAGGACACTGCGGCGAGATAGTTCGAGCGTCCACCATCTCTCAGCGAAGACCTGGTCCCGTCAAGATCACCATGCAGATAGGCAACCTCGTTCCCTGCGCCCGGACATAGCGGTGGGCCGCACACCCGAAGGTGTACGGCCCACCAGCCTCCGGCCCTAGCCGACACCGTCTCACCCGGAGGGCTCCTAAGAGAGGGCGTTGGACATCCAGCCTTCCGCTCACGAACCGTTGCCAGAAATGAGTGGTCCTCCGACTCGCGACTGCAACACTAGCAGGCTGCCTAGCCCTGAGCAAAGGTCCTAATGAACAGGGGCTAGACGTCATCTCTTGCTCCCCTGTACCGCCTGGACAGGAAATTAGGCTAGACTGGAGCCAGCAAGAAAGTACCGAGTCAACAGGTACTACGTTATAGCCGCCAACCTCCAACTGCGGCTGGACAGATTTTAAAACTTCGGCGGGTTTATTGCCAGAGAGGCGGCAAAGATGGCGACTCAGTCTGCTGTCCCCGAGTCCGAGCCGCTTTCCCAGCTGGAGATCGCGTTCCGGTTCTCACGCCAGGCCAAGCGCAACGCACCGGTCCGGTACGGGTTCATTCAGCGCGCGACGGCCTCCGAGCCGGCGCCGCCGGCAATCGCGGTGCTACGTGGTGCGACCGGTAGCCGAGCGGTCGCCGGAGGCGACATTCGGTTGCGACTGCTTCTGTCGTTGCTGTGGGCGGTGCATGACGACCCGACCCTGACCTATCCGTACCGGGCTTGGGCCGCTCTGCTCGGTTTGGAAGACCCTGAAGCCGCCGGCGCCCGTCGGATCCGCACTGCCCTGCGCTCCCTGGCTCGCCTCGATCTGCTGCAACTCGACAGCGCTCCAGGGCGTGACGCAGCCGTACATCTGCTTGAGGACACTCGCAGCGGCGATCGCTATGAGCTACCCGGCGCGGCGTACACCCGGCTGAAATCCAAGCCTGCCAAGGCCGCGCCGCACCGCTACATCCAGCTACCGGGTCAATTGTGGACCAACGGGTGGATCAAGGAGCTCACCAGCGGACCAGCCCTGGTGATGTTGCTGGTGCTGTGGCTGGAATCCGGCCGCGAGGTCAAGAGTTCGCAACCGCCCTGGGTGTGGCTGAGCCCCTCGATGGCCGAACAACGCTACGGCCTATCTGAAGACACCCGACTCAAAGGCGCCCGGGAGCTGGCCAAGCTGGGGTTGGTCAAGATCTCCACCCGGCACGTGCCTGGGGACGCCTTCGAGTTCCGCCGCGGTCGGCACTCTTATCAGATCCAGCGAACGAGGATCATGACTGTCCGCCCCGGTGATGCCGAACAGCATGCCTTCTTCCGAGGGGCGGCGCCTCCTTTGAAGCCGCTCTTCCCACAGAGCACCGACTAGTAGCCCAGCTTCGGGAGAGCCGCCTCCGAGGCCCGGGTCAGCAAGTCCCCCGCGACACTGCTCGACGTAGACGACCTGAAGGTGATACGCGCCGCGATAGGCGTCCCGGCAAGGTTCGATAGGGACATGATTTGCCCTCAGGCATCCGCGGCCTAGTGGTCCTCCGGATCGTCGGGTTACTTCCGGGCGCGGGCTGCGGTGACGATCCCTGTGGATGGCGCCCCGCGGGGTGGTGATGATCTCCGGCACTTTCTCGACGATGTCGCGCATGCTGCTTCACCTAACGTCCGAGGGTGAAGCCAGGCTCGATCCGATCGCCGGGAATGGCTTCGTCGCGCCCGGGACGGCCGTTCCGTCACGACCGCAAAGACCAGCAGCGGTCAGCGTAGATAGAACTCCGCGTTGGCGTGAAGAACCGTCCCCCTTGGTGCTCGGGTGCGGTGGCGATCTTCGTTCGCGCGTCTAAGGTCTTGCCCATGGCTACAGCGAACAAGGATCAGCAGGTCAAGCACGTTGTCGAGGGCGTGGCGCTCGGCGTGCTCGCGGCCGGGGTCGAGGCGTTGACCAGCACGAAGATGGCCTTGGAGCTGAGCTTCAACCAGGCGTGGCGACGCTGGCCCCCCGCGGCGGACTTCCCGAGCTTGCGCGGCCCGGACCCGGGCAACCTGTTCTGGGGAGGTCTTCATCGATCGGCGGGGCGTCAGTGGGCGTCTGCCGCATGGGAGAACGACCGCCGCTGGGTCCGGCCGTATCTGCGAGGCGGATGGTCGCTCGACGAACTCGATGACTGTCTAGAGGACTTCGCCGACGAACGCGCCACGGCGAATGACTGGCGCGAGTTCGGGCGCCTGTACCTGGAGCGGTTCGAGCCGGACGAGAAGATCCTCGCCTGAAGCTCCCTGTCGGCCTCCGGTGAACAGTCGAGGTCGCCGACTATTGTTCCCGCATGGGTTACACGGCACACGTCTTGCGCGTGATGATCGCCTCTCCTGGTGACGTCACGGAGGCCCGCGACGCGATCGAGAAGGCGATCTACGGCTGGAACACCGCCAACGCCCACCACAAGCACATCATCCTGCAGCCTTGGCGCTGGGAATCTGCGTCGGTTCCAGTCCTCGGCGGGCACCCCCAGGAGCTGATCAACGCCCAAGGCGTCGACGAGTCCGACATCGTGTTCGCCGTGTTCGGCAGCAGACTCGGGTCTCCTACCCCGGCCGCTGTCTCAGGAACCGCCGAGGAGATCCAGCGCGCCAACGACCAGGGAAAGCCGGTCCATCTCTACTTCTCGACGGCACCTCTGCCCAGCGACGTCGACACGACACAACTCGATGCGCTCCGGGCTTTCAAACGGGACCTTCAGGGCCGAGGGCTGCTGGGAGAGTTCGATAACCCCAGCGATCTGGCTCACCAGGTACGGCAGGCGATCGACCACGACATAGCGAAGCTCGCCGTGGAAGTGCCCACGAACGCGTCCAATACAGGCGTGGATTTCGACGTGCAACCCCAGCAAGAGCGCGAGTTCTCGGGTACGGACAAGCGAGGAAAGGCGAAATACACCACCCGCCGCTGGTTCGACATCACCAACAAGGGCTCCGTGGACGCCGAGGCGGTTCAGTACGAAGTGGTCGGCGAGAGCTCCAGCCTGCATCTCGCCGCCAGCGACTCGGCCACCGTCGTCCACAAGGGACAAACACGCAGGTTGCCCTACGCACTCACCATGGGTGGCGATGAGCCCGTTCTACGGATCACGTGGACCGAAGACGGCAAGCAGAAGAACAAAGACTTCCACGTGAGGTAGCTGTCGGGGCGATCAGCCCACGACATCTCGCCAGGCCCTCGCGTTGTCCGGCTAGGAGGGACGGCGGCTGGCGACGTTTCGATTGCGGGACCGCCTTCAGCCTGCCGGCGTGACCGCCGACAGGCTGAAGGGCGAGTCAAGCGAGCTGCACGTCGTCGGCTTCCTTATAGGCGGTACCTCCTCCGGCAACCTTTTCGAGGTGCGTCCCGCGTTCGTTGGTGCCAGCCATGGCGCTTACTGGTGAAGTATTTCTGTCTACCCGTTCGCGGGTGGTTGGACCGGTGTCCAGGGCCTTGGTTTCCAGGTCGGCACCGGGCACGTCCGCCCGGGAACTACGAACCGGGTTCGGTCTAGGCAACAGAATCTTCAGCTAGTTTCGAGGATCCACGCCATTCCGCACGCACCACACGCGTCAAAGCGCGAGAGCGCTCAGCCCCTACGCCCAAAGCTTTACGAATCGCTTCGGCCGGGATCGGCCGCTGGTGTAACTCCCGATGCTGAGCATCCATCAGCTTCGCCCGCTCAACCAAGCCGTCGTCAAGCCTGGCAATTTCCCTCCTCGGGACCGCCCGTTCCGGATCGGCGGTCCCCCGAGGCTCACCCTTGCTGCTCCAAAGCCGCGGCCAGTCGGTCGATCTGAGCGGCGGTCTCGATCTTTCGTCGCTCTTTCGCGGTCCTGTCTTCGCCGCCGATGGCCTCGATGCCGCTGCGGAGCTTCTGCTCCGAGCGGCGTTCCTGCAACTCGAAGTCGGCCGCGTCGCGCTTTTCGCTCGCTCTCAGCTGCAGGTCGTGCAGGTGGGCCGAGACGTCGAGCTGCCGTCGCACCCTGGCGTCGTATTCGGTGCTGCTGCTCAGCATCTTGCTTAGTACTGGCAGGCAGTCGAGTGAAATCAGCAGCAAAGCCACCAGGATGTGCCCCATGAGCACCGTGAAGTGCCGAGCGGAAAGCCGGGCGAGCGCGTCGAACTCGTCGAGCAGACCGCGCTCGGTCAGGTTGCTCGCCTTCTCGCGCACTTCCGCGTCGATCGCGGCGTTGACCGCGCGTTCGGTGCTGCTCGATGCATTGGCGAGTTTCCCGTTCAGGTCGATCACCTTCTGCTCGGCGGCCGCGAGGGCCTGGTGCGACGCGTCGATCTGGTTGTCCCGGCGGAACTCGTCGGCTTTTGCCCGGTCGCGGCGGCACTCACCACCTTCGCCCACCCGGCCCGTACGGCCGGGACCGGCCTTGCCCGCACATTCGTCCACGGCCAGCTGTTCGAGTTCGGCGAGCCTGCGGTCTGCGCCGGCCACTTTCGCCTTGAGGTCGTCGCGGTCGTTGGTCGCCCGATCGAGCTCGTCCTTGATCGCCTGTGGCCGTTCGGCGATCGTCACGAGGAAGCCGGCGCACGACTGGGCGAGGTCCGGCTCACCGGAAGGTGGGTTGCACCGCTTGAGCTGCGTCTGGTAGCCGTCGATCTCCGCCTTGCGATACTCGCTGATTTCGTTGCTGATCGACTGGTGGAACACCGTCAGCACGAGCGGCTCCGCGATCACGGAGCCCAGCAGCGCCGCCAGCAACAACCGGGGCAGGTAGGTGCCGAATAGCGACGTGCGCGTCGCGCCGTGCGTGCTGGAAATCAGCCAGCTGTCGACCGTGATGATGATCCACGCCCACAACAGATCAGCGAACACGAGCCACCAGTGCGGTCCTACCACACTGGACAGCGCCAGGTGCATCGACACCCCGGCGAGCACGCCGGTGTTGAAGACGATGAAACCCATGCGCGTGTACCGGGGCCGCTCTTCCGGCACCCAGTCAAGCACGTCCTCGTCGACACCGATTAGCCTGCGCATGAGCCTCGGCAAGCCGCGCTTGGGCAACACGGGCCGCAATGCGCCGACCGCGGTGTCGTTAGGTAGCGACGTGCGGACCGGGCGGTCGGCAAGGTCGGTCATGCCTCCACCCGCGTGGTGCGATCGTCGTCCTGCTCACCGTCGTCGCTTGCCGGTTCCGCTTCCGGCTGGGTGACCGCGGGAGCGGATTCGTCGGATTTGGATTCGATCGCGAGCATGTCGTTGGCGACCTCGTCCAGTTTCAGGTTCAGCATGTCCAGCTGGCCGTGCTTGGCGAACTCGCGCAGCACCTCCATCTTGGCGAGGATCTTCCGCTCTACAGCCTCGCGCTCGATCTGCTTTTCCTCGTATGCCCACGTGCCTACTTGGATGCGGGTGGCCTCGTCGGCTTCCCACTTTGCCCGCTGACGCGCGATCTCGGCGTCCCACTTCGCGCGGATGCGTTCCCGTTCGAACTCCTTGCTCGCCTCCATCTGCCGGAGTTCCGCTTCGTGCGTCAGCGCGCGCTGCTCGGTTTCCTTCCTCCGGTCTTCGCGTTCGGCAGCCCAGTGCCGGTTCTCGTGCTGCCGGTCGTACTGGATGCGGTTTCGCAGATCCTCGCGGTCCTGCTCGATTTCCTTTTCGCGGATCGCAGAAATCCTTTCCGCGAACTCCTTCGCGCCGACTTCACCCGCCGTGTGGGCCAGGGTCAGGGCCGCGAACGGGTCCGCGCCCACCGCTTCGGCGGTGCGACGCAGCTCTGTCCGGTGGTGTTCGCGCTGGTCGGCGTCCAGCCGCCGGGCGTGTTCGCTGGTTCGCTGCTCCCGGCGGTACTGCTGCTGCTCCTTCATGTCGTCGAGGTGTTCGGAGTTGACCAGTTCCTCGGTTTTCACGACGTAATCCCGATGCTTCGCGCGCAGCTGATCGTGGAACTCGATCACATCATCAGGAGTGCTCACTTCGACGCTGGCCAGGTTCGTTTTCATCCCCCTGAGGTCGGGCGGGGTCACCTCGGCGTAGGCGCGGACCTGCGCGCTAAGCTTGCGCCGGACGTCGTTCAGGTCGTCGACTCCGTAGTCGAGACCGATTTCGAAGATGCGCTGATGCCCCCGGAGGTAGCCGGCCAGCAGGCTTTCCGCGCTCTGCCCGCCGACGCGGACGACCTCGGCCGGGTCGTCCACGGTGCACAGGAACGTCACGCGCAGCGTAAAGAACGATGCGTCCCGCGACGGCAGTGGGAGCTCGACCGCGATCTTGGTGTCGACCGTGGTGTCGACGACGGACACGTGGGTCGCCTCGACGACGATGGGAGAGTCCGGCGGCAGGCAATAAGTGTCCACCGTGTATTGACCACGGGTCCGGTACACAAGGCAGTGACCCACAAGCGGCTCCGGGACTTCGTCGGCCCGGCGGGTCTGCCCCTTCCCGAAAAGTTTCTTGGGCGCCATGGGGGCGAGCACGCGCTCGGTGACGACCGGGTAGGAGACATCGTTCATGAAGCCCTTCCTTACTGCTTGTCGCCGGCGACCCGCGCCTGGAGCGCGTCGAGCACGGCATTGATCAGCGCTTTGATATCGGTGCCTTTTTGCTGTTCGGCGACGATCCGGAAATGGTCCTCCAACGGGCCGTGTTCGTCGGGTGGCAGATGGGCCCGCAACACCTCCCCGAGCGTCTTCGCGCGGGTGCTCGCGGTCTTCTCGTCACGGGCGAGGTCTTCGAGAAGCCCGTGCAACGCCTTCAGCGCCCGCCTCCGGACCGGGCGGACCATGAGCACACCGGCCAGCAGCCGACCGACCTCGGCCGTGTCTCCGGGGAACTCGGCGAGGTGCGTAAGCACGGACGAGTGCCGGGTCTTCACGTCTTTCGCCTCAACCACGGCGATCACCACCTGTGCAGTGATCAGGCGGATTTCGGGGCGCGCCCCGACGCGGAGAAACCGCTCCACCTTTTCGCCGAGGAAGGTCAGCACCAGGTTTGCGTTTTCGGACGAGCGCACGAGCGTGCTGAAGAACTCGCCGAATACATGCTCGATATCGCCGTCGACGGTATGCCACTGCACGCAGATCTGCCACAGCCGGCGGCGTGCGTCATGCGGGTACCGGACACCCAGCTGACCGATGAAGGCCATCGCCGCCACCCACCGATGGTTGGGTTCGCCACGCAGGATCCACTCGGTCGCGAGCTTCAACGCAGCCGGGGCAAGCGAGTCGTCACTCGCCATCAAGTACAGGAGGTAGACCGCGGCCCGCCGGCCCGCCGGCCCGCGGCTACCCCGCGCCCAGTGGAAGGCGATCGGCACGACCTCGCCGATCGCGACGACGGAGAGTTCAGCGAGACCGCCGGCGACGCACATCTCGTAAGCGGGCCGAACGACGATTTCGTCCAGCCAACTGCTCACCGCGTCCCAGAACGAGACGTCCATCCGCTTCCACAGCTGCGCCAGAACGTGCCGGTGGTATTCCGGCCTCGCGAAGACCGTTGCACCCTGGGTCCCGAGTTCGGTCGGGACCGTGCCGATCGCGATCAATTCGTTCTCGCGTAGCAGCTCTCGCAAGTTGTACCGCGGCGCTGTTTTGGGGGCGTCCTCCTCGTCCACGGGCTCGGGAAAGTACTTGTCCAACATCCGTTTGAGCCGCTGCAAGCCCGCCTCGTACGTGCGTTCGTCCACGCCAACGGTGAACGACAGCGCCGTGATTTCGATCATGCGTGACGGGTTTTCCATGTTTTCGTCGAACCACTTGCCGACGACCTCACGGATCCGCGTGTCGAGGTGGCTGAGCGCGTCGTCCAGCGACTTGCCCCCGGCGAGCTGCTTGCCGAGGCCGACCACGTCGCTCACCCGGTCGACCGAGTTGAGGGCGTCGGCGAGCTTGCCGGCGTCTTCCTCGGACCAATCCTCAGGTTCCCGCCAGTACGCGCGAAGCACTTTCCCGACCGCCGGCGACGACCACTCCATGTGCCCGAGCTGATTGGCGCCTTCCTTGGGCAGCCGCGTGACAACCAGGTAACTGGCGTGCTCGACCACCCGGTCTCGGACGAGGCGCCACTCGAAGTCGGATTCTTCGCCGGCGCGCTCCACGACACGGTCGATGGCGACGTAGCCGCAGCCTGGCTCGTATTCGTGCTCGGCCAGCTCTGCTACCGAGACCTGCGGCGAGAGCATGTACAGCTTTTGGGCCGTGACCTCACGCAACAGCGACAGCGCCGATGCACGCCTGCCGCTGCCCTCCGAACCGCACAGCACCAGCATCCGCTCGCGTACGAGCATGTCGACGCCGTCGTCGAATTCCTTCGGCCGCACGAACCTGCGGAGCGTCGCGATTTCCGACTCGCCGACGAGCCCTGTCAGTCGGGTCGTCCGGCCGCTTGTCCCGCTCAGGGCGCCGACCACGGCATTCGGGAAGGTACCGTTGATGAACGTCTGGTGGATGTCGTTCACCATGCTGCGGTCGTACAACGCCGCGGTGGGCGCCGCTTTCTTCGGTGCCGCCTCGTCGGCTTGCCCGGTCTGGTCGGCTTTTGTGTCTTCCACGGGCCCGTCGACGGGCGTCACCGTGGTCATCGCCCGCTCTGGTACACAGCACCGAAGACGTGCCCGTCTCCGTGGACACCGTCATGGACCGTGGTACTGAACGTCGCCGGCTCCGGTCGTGCCGGAGACTCCGGTTCACGCGCCGGAGTCTCCGGTGTGGGCGGCGGTACGTCGAGCGCGAGACCGTGGACGTTCTGACCGGGCAGGTACATCCACGCCGTGCCGGTGAACTTCTTGGTCTTGATCTCGACTTCGCGGTACTCCTGGCCGGACAATGACGTGTGCCCCTGCACGACGTATTCGTTGTACAGCGTGGGCGACAGCAGGACGACGAGGTCCGCTTCGGGACACGCGCGAAGGGCAGCGCGTGTGATGTCACTGTCGACCATCCTGGACACCGTGATCACGCCCGCTCCGGCGAACCCGCCGGCGGCCGGCCGGCAAAGCCCCTCGTGCAGCGCCAGCCGCATCCGCATGCGCATCGCGGGACGAGCGGTTTCGTTGTGTGCAGCAAGCGCCTCGGACAGCGCGCGGGGGAATTCGTCGATGACCGGAATCAGAGACTGGGCCCCAGGTAGCACCGCCAACTCGCCGTCGCCGCCCGACTGGATCATCCACAAGGAACGGTCCAAACCGGCCTTGCGCGCGGCCTCTTCGTAAATTCCGGTGAGGTTCCGCTGAAGTTCGGGTTGCTCGGTCTCGATGCGAGCGCTGTAATTCTCGAGGTCCGAACTGTGCAGACCGCGACGCTGGAAATCCTCGGTCACCGTGGCTCCTTCGCTGGATTGTGACTGTCTGCGAAAGATCCTGCTTCGGTGAAGGGCGGCCGTCTTCCGAAAAATCCGGGTTCTCGACGATCACTCCAATTCGGACGCCCTGCGCAAGGTGGCCAGGTCGGGGACGGACACACCCAGGTAGCGCGTCTGGATCAGCCCTTCCGCCCTCAATGTGCCCAGTGCCTTGTTTACCGAATCGGGTTTGGCGCCGATGAGCTTGCCCAGTTCCTCCTGGGACAGTTCGAAGTCGAGCTTCGCGCCACCGGATCCGGACCGGATGCCGTACGTCAGAGCGAGTTCGTGGATCAGGCGAGCGAGCCTGATCTGGACGTTGTACGCCGCGAAATCGAGCCGGCGCCGGTTGGCGAAATCCTGCCGTTCGGTCAGCAGCGCGCACAGCGCGAGGGATGCCTCAGCGTGCTCCTGCAGAAAGTCATCGAACCTTTCCCGTGTGATCGACTGGACGCGGATGTCGGAGCAAGCAGTCACGGTCGCACCGCGGGTGCCTTCGAAGCGGAATCCCGCTCCCTCGCCGACGACGTCACCGCGCATGCGGATCGCGAGCAGGACGCTGGCCCCGTCGGCCGAGGTGACACTGACCTTCACGCAGGCCGATCCCGTTGAGCCGGCCGCAGTCAGCAGGAAGATGTCGGACTCCCGTTCACCTTGCCGGATGAGCTGGTTTCCCAGGGGAATTCGCCGTGTCGTCCCCAATCTCAGGAGCTTCTCTCCCATCGCAGGACTCAGCCGGGAAAGGTAGGTGCCGCGCAGCCATCCATTGGTCACCCCCGGCCTCCCGTCGCGCCTCCTCGTTCGGTCCGCTTTGCACGGCACTCCCTAAGGGTCGATCCTGCGCGGAGGCTTGTTACGTTGTTAATGTCCAGATCATCGGGTGATTCGTGGTCCATGGTGTGGTGAAATTTTCTGACCTCGATGTGCACCTGGGCGCGGACTGGCGTACCGGCGTGCACGTGACCGGCGACTGCGCTAAGCGGATGAAGATCTCTGCAGGTCGTGTAGGGTTGCACAGCACCGGACCGGGTAATCCGCATTTTTACGGATTCCCCTGGAAGATGGCCACGACGTTAATCGGGTGGTGGTCACGGCACGATCGCGGCACCGGTTTCGTCGGTGATCAAGGCGATCTCGCCGGCGGCGGCGAAGTGCAGATAGCGGGTGCGGCCGTCCGCGTACCGGCGCACCGCGTCCTGTAGGTGCCGAAAACTGTGTCACATCATGCGACCCGCTGATATTCGTGGATCAGTCCACCGAGCCGATCACGCTGACGAACCCTGTGCGTACCGAAACCCACGCCCATTCAGGTCGGGCGGTCTGTCTGTACTCACGGAGGACTCCGCCGAGATGGACCCGTCGGCGTATTACAAGGCGTTCGATCCTGCGGGGTTCCACAAGTCTGCCGACGGCTCTGACCAGTAGGGTTATGCCGCCCGTTCGTACTCGTTGATCAGGCCTCCGAGAAGCCGCTGCCGCCTGATCCGCTGAGAGTTGAGGTCTGCCACGGGGTGGATCGGCTGTGGTGGACGAAGCTCGCGGGAACGGTGCGGCCGTCGACCGTTGTAATGCCGGACGTACTCGGCGAGCACGGCACGCAGATGCCGCTCGCCCAGAATCAACATCCGGTCGGTGAGCTCGGTTCTGGCCGTGAGCACAAACCGTTCCGCGTAGCAGCTCGCCCGCGGGCAACGCGGAGGAATCCTTACCGCCTCCATGCCGACGTCGGCCAGAACGGCGTCGAACGAGGACGCGAACTGGCCAGCCCGATCACGGATGAGAAACCTGAACTCGTCGATGCGATCATCGAGATCCATCACGAGGTTGCGGATCTGCTGCGTAGTCCACTCGCCGTCCGGATTCGTTGTCGTGCCCAGAATGTGCACGTAGCGGCTGCCGACCTCCAGCACGAAGAACACGTAGATTCTTCTGAAGGTGAGCGCACAGCCGATATGGAAGAAGTCGCACGCCAGCATCGTCGAGGCCTGCGTGCGCAGGAACTGCCGCCAGGTCGTGTCAGTGTCCCGGACCGGCACGGGAGGTACGCGTGCCCGCTTCAGGATCCGCCGGATCGTCGACGCGCCGACCCGGTGTCCAAGCTTGAGCAGCTCACCCTGGATCCTCTTGTAGCCCCAGCTGTGGTTCTTCCTGGCCATCCGTTCGATCAACCCAGCGATCGCGTCGTCGACCGGTGGACGTCCGACCCGGTGAGGATAGGTCCACTTCGCAGCTATCAGGCGCCGGTGCCAGCGCAGGACCGTGCCCGGGGTGACCAACCGGTGCAGCCGCAGCGCCTTGGGCAGCAGGCGGACCAACGCGGCGAACACAGCCCGGTCAGCCCAATCGAGGCGAGGTTTCGGGTTGCCTCTGCGCAGTACGGCCACCTCATGGCGCAGTACCAGCAACTCGACATTCTTCGACGCTGACGAGCGGCCGAGCAACACCACCAAACCCGCCAGCCGAAAGAAGATCAGATAGAGCAAACGCAACGACATGGCCGACGATCATTCCCTACCCGCCGAACGCGCCTGTCGCCGCAGGTCTGATGCATGAACCGACTTCTGGAACCCCACACCATCTGCTGACGCTGGCAGCGCAGCTCCACGTCCACCGTCGTGGCATCGGCATGCTTGACCACGTTCGCCATGGCCTCCTGGATGACACGGTAAGCGGCTGTCGCCACGTCCGGCTCGAGGTTCTCGTCGAGACGCTCGCTCCGGCGGCTTGAACCGGATGATCAGCCCGTTCCCGTCGCCGATCTGTCGAGCGAGTGCCCGCACCCCCTCGGCCAGCCCGACGTGTCGTAGCAGGACCGGGTGCAGCGTGCTAAGAATGCCACGCAGCACGCCGACCTCGTCGTTCAACTGACCCACCATCCCCTCAGCCTCTCGGCGACAGTCACCACCCCAGGCTCGTCCGCCAGGGCGGACAGGCGCCTCCCGGCCAGTGCCATGGTCTGGAGAACCTCATCGTGCAACTCGTCGGCGATTTTGGCGGTGTGAAACTCCTGATGGCGGATGACCACACGTGTCTTCGTCTGTGCGGACAGTGCCGACGGTTTCGAGCATCAGGACCTGGTAATGATGGCGTCGAGGGCGGCGAGGGTCCTAGGATTCGTCACGGTTAGGCGGTTTCGGTTGGGCCGTCGACGCTGCCGTCGGGCCTGAGGCCGTACTGGAGGAGGTTCATGGCGTCGGGCCTGGCATTCTGCCGAGCGAGGTCGAGAAGGCAGCGCGATGCTGCCCAGCTGCCGGTTCTGACGACGATCTCGCGAAGCGTGTCGACGTCGCGCCGCGCCGCCAGCAATCGCGCCAGTGGCTCGCAGGCCAGGGAACCCGGGCGACGGGAGTGATCGAGGAGGACGTCGAACTGTTCCTTGCTCCGGCCCAGGTTGTGCAGCAGGACTCCCAGCATGATGATGTCAAGTTCGTCTAGTTGGGTACGAAACGTGCGGTGCCTTAGGAGTTCGACGGCCTCGTCCGGGCGTCCTTGTTCGACGAGCCAGTCCGCGAGCAGGCTCGCGTTCAGGGCGCTGCCTTGCTGGCGCATGATGCTGAGGGCTTCGTTGGCCTTGTCTGTGTGGGTGAGCCAGTCCAGTAGCCGTTCCATGGCTTGGTCGTCACCTTCCTCCGCGCGGCAGCGCACAGTGTCGACGTCACCGCGGTCGATCAGCAGGTCCGCCAGCGACCAGGCGGCGTCATCGTTTCCGCGATCAGCCATCTGCCGCAGCTCATCTAACCGGCCGAGCTCCACCAGCACTCCGACGAGCTGCTCCTCGGCGTGTGTGTGGCCAGCCTCAGCCGTGTACGCACGTAGCCGGTTAACGGCTTCCTCGATGTGGCCTTGTTCAATGAGCCACTCGTGCAGGTGTCCGATGGCGTTGGTGTCGCCGTCGTCGGCGCGTCGCCGTAGCTCGTCGATCCTGTCCGCCGCTCGCAGCAGCGAGGGAACATATCCGGCGGCGATGAAGTCCCCGTCGTCGGCTCGCTTGATCAGCTCGTCTAGGTCGCCTCGTTCGGCCAATCGCCGATCGAGCTGCTGGGCTGCCCAGCTACCCGGAACAGTGCTGGCGACGGAGCGCAGGGCCTGCATCGCCTCGTCGTCGTAGCGACCTTCAGCATCGCACAGCTCCGTCAACCGCTGCGCTGCCCAATGTTCTTCCTGCTCGGCTCGCCGCAGCAGGATAGCTACGGCGTCCTCGGCGCGCTGCTGTTGGAGCAGCTCGTTGACCTCGTGCAGGGCAGCTGTCATCCCTTGTCGGTCGGCACGGCCACGGTGGACATCTAAGGCCATCTGGCTGCGGTCCTGTCGGAACATGTGGTCGGCCAGCTGCATGGTCGCGTACTGGTCGCCGGAATCTGCTCGGACACCGAGTTCGTCGACGCGGCCGTGCTCGACCAGCGCATATGCGCGACGCATGGCAGCCCACCGATCGCCAGCGTCGGCACGCTCGTAGAGTTCGCCGATCATGCCTCGCTGTACGAGAAGTTCCGCTAGGGCCATCCGTGCCGTGTCGTCACCGGTATCCGCGACCCGTCGTAGAAGCGGCATCGCGTATCGGTACAGCAGCCGGCTTTCTGCATTGTTCGCCAAGCGCTGCTGGTCGTCGAGATCGTGCGTGTCGTCGACCAACGCCTGCCAAAGTGCTGCAGGCGGAGCCACCTCGCACCGACTGACACGACTGTGCTGATCGAGGTAGTCGTGCGGCTCGTAACTGTCGGCGGGTCCGGGACCGGGCTCGCCCCGGCAGCCAACCAGTGCTGTGACGCCGTGTCGCGGGTCGTGAGTGAGATATTGGATGCCCTGAGCGATCCAGTTTTCGGGGGGATCAACTCGTGCGTCACCGTCCAGATACGCCGGGGCGGCGGCCCGTAATACGGCCGCCGGTATTGGTCGGTGCAGCCCCATGCGGCGTGCATCGAGGGCAGCGCTCAGCACTGCCCTGGCGTACCAGCCGTTTTGGCTGTGTGGTCGTTCGTAACGGTCGACCAACAGCGGTCCGCCTGTGAGAGTCTGGATGACCAGCCGTTTGCTTCCCGCGGCCGCGGCCGCAGAGACGAGTCTCCGGTCAGCGTCATGATCGTCGCGCAGCGCGGCGAGTTGGTGCTCGGTGAACTCTTCGGGTACCTCGACTGTCTTCACTTGGTGTAGCAGCAGCCTGCGGGCTTGGCTGTACAGGTCACGTAGTGGCTCTGAGGTGAACTCGTCCCATTGAGGCCGCCATAGCGTCCCCACGATCACCACCGGTCCCGGCACGTCTCCGTCCAGCAACCGTTGCAGCTCCGCCGCCGCCGCAGGGCCATCTGCTCCCGTCAGATGACCCTGCAGATCGTTCAACCACAGCACGGACCTCTGTAAACGCACATCGCCGGACTGGAGGGTGCGCAATAGCTGCGCGGCGTCTCGGGGATATCGGAGCGGCCAGTTCCTCAACAGATCATGGCGGCTGATTGCTTCGTACAGGGTACGGGTCTTACCGGTGGACGACCCGCCGAGAAGCACGATCATGACGCTGCGTTGAGGATCGGCCAGCAACTGGTCCACGTAGGCATCGTGGTCCCTGCGTAGATAGCCCGGCAGAGCCGACGACGTATCTCCTTCAGGTGCACCGACGTTCATCACCCGGTGGATAGCCAGATCGAACGGATCCCATGCCCCAATCGGTCGGGTAGTCGGCGATGTCTTCAAGCCCGGGTTCTCCATGGCAGTCGACCGTGAAGCCCGGGCGTCGAGCCAGCGCGACTCCCACCAGCCGAGATCGTCCAGCGGAGTGGAGAGGATCTTGGCCGGGCGCTGGACCCTAGCGTGTCGAAGGCAGGCGCGGACGAACGTTTCCACGGTCTTCCAGGTGGGCATGCCGGCTCGGTTGAACACATCACTGATCGTGGACTTGCTGATCGAGTGTTCCTCTAATTCGGCGTGTGTGACCAACTTGGCATACGACGGCTTGCCGGTAGCCGCATACAGCTCATCCAACGCATCATGCAGATCCGGTTCCCCGGTGGCCGCCGAAGCCAGTTGGCGGGGGCAACCGACACGCCCGGAGTCCGAGCTGCTCTTCTCGAGGCGGGGCATTTATCACCTACCTGGTCGGCGCGCCGACGATACCGACGACGGGCACGACCTTACTGGTAGATCACGTCGGTGACCGGATCGTCCGGTGTTCGGATTGCGTCCGGTCCGGACGACTCCTCGCATGAGCCGGCCCAGGATCGTGCCATGGCTCATTTCGATGTCTCGGCAGGCAAAGCATGCATGGTGGGCGTCGGCACCGTCGCCGCCGTTCAGATCCCCATGTTCATAGTCGCCGCCTGCTGTGTGATGCTCATGCTTGTCGCCGTCCTCGCGCTCATCGGCACCTTGGCCAGGAACAGGTGGCGGCGACATGCCGCATACCGCACGCTCAAACTGCTGCTGGACTTCCTTCACCGGCCAAGCCGATGACCACCTGGCGTCCAAGATGGTACCGAGCCGACAATTGAAGCCTGGCCTATGGCGGAATAAAGGCAATGTTGTGGGTCACCACGCACTACAAGTGGCTCGGCATCCATGTCGCCACGATTACGACCGGATCGCATCTGTTCCTACGCGGTGGGACTCGTCGCTAAAGTTATGTCGCGCTGTCATGATCAGACTCAGCGGTGCTATCGATTACAACTCGCGACGAGAGTTGTGGACGATGTCTCCGACAATCTTGAAGGCCGCACCATAGGGAAGTTCGAAAAACTCTCGATCAGCTCGAACCCGGTGATCGGCCAGAGCCTGATGAACAGCTCGTTCCACCTGCGGTGCGTTCTGAACCACCCATACAGCGCGGACGCCGTACGGTTCCAGTATGCCGGTGGTGCTGTTGATCTTCTTAACTCGCTGTTCAACAGTGCGCTCTGTGTAGCCGATCTTCAGCAACCGTGGACTTGATCGCGTGGACAGGATGTAGACGTAACCGGTCGCACTTCCACCGAAGTACCCATCTGGTCTTGGGTTCAGGAACCTTTGGATCGTGGAGAAGAATCCGGCTTCGATGAGTTGATGGCGTGCCGCTAACGCTTGCGGGGCATCCTGATCAAGCATCGCTCGACGAAGATTCCTCAGTTCTTTCGAGATATCTCGGCAGCGTTTCCGACCCGGACGTCCGAGTTGCGTCCACACGGTAAACCAGTCCCACTGGTCCTGTTTGCAGCTGCGCGTAAAGAGACCCTTAACTTCCGAAAGAGCGTTGGCCACCTGTGGATCCAGGTGTTCGGTGGGCTTGAACAGATCTGTCGAGTTGAGTAGCTCTAACACCGCCTTAGCCGCTTGGTGGCGTCGTTTTTGGCTCTCGGGCTTCACAGGTGCCATCCCGAATCCCCACTTCTGGTGTATCCGCATGCCGCGCATCCCTCCCGCTCGCCGTCACAACTCTATGCGAACCGTTTAAGGTAACGGTCGGTGAGGCGCCTATTCGTCGCGGGTTGGGCGTCGGGGCCGGAGCGGTACAACGGGCCGGGAGGATCTGTTCGCGAGCCTCGCGGAGCTGCTGGTTTTCCAGCGTGAGCACTTTGATCGTGCGGACCAGGGCTGGCACGTCCGCGCGAAGTTGCTTGAGTTCGGTGTTCTTGTTGGCGATCGTGTTCTTGAGTCGGGTGATGGTTGCGCGTGGCCGGTCTTCGACCTCGGAAGTGCCGGCGCGTTCACGGACGCGCGTGTAGAACTCGGTCTTGAGGTCGGTGTGTCGTGGGGTGAGCGCGTTGCGTGGGACGCCAGCCTCGTGGGCGAGGGCCATGATCGTCGGGGCGGCGCCGTTGGAGCTTTCCGCTCTGCCAGCCAGGATGCGGGATGCGATCGCGTCGTCAGGTGCGGGGCTCATCCGGTGATGTCCTCCAGCGTGGTCCGGATCTGGTCGTGGGTGTCGACACAACCGGATTGCGACGCAAGCCGGATCAAACGACAGAACCCGGCATCCGCGAGCCCGAGACGAGCCCGAGAGGTCCGAAACAGTCCGAAACAGTCCGACACCAGGCGACATGGCCCTGTCATGATTTCCGTGTAAGCCACGGATGACTTCTTCTTTGATTCTAGTGGAGTGGTAGTCGGTCGGGGAAGAGTGCGGCGAGTGTGTTG